>NZ_CP109017.1:6555000-6897732 GCF_036226765.1 Streptomyces sp. NBC_00670 | reverse complement strand
GAACGGCGGGGAATGCCGTACGTACGGTCGCACCCGCGGCCGGTGTCGGCGGAGAAGGTGGCCGACGCGGTCAGCGCGGCGGTGACACGGGGCCGGGACGAGATCTACGTACCCGGCTGGCTGCGGCTGCCGGCCCGTATCCGGGGCACCGCCCCCGCCGTCTACCGGCGGCTCGCCGCCCGCTTCGGGTGAGCCGCCCAAGTCGTCGGAGCTGTCGCAGTCGTCGAGGAGTCACGGGGTGAACGCGCTCACCGTCGTCCTGGCCCTGCTCGCGGCCCTCGCCAACGCCACGGCCTCGGTGCTGCAGCGGCGCGCGGCGACCGACGAAGAGGATTCCGGCGGCGGCGTACGGCATGCCGCGCACTGGATGGCGCATGTCCTGCGCCGCCCGTTCTGGCTGGCCGGCTCCGCGCTGCTGGCGGTCTCGACCGTGCTCCAGGCCGCCGCGCTCACCGTGGGCAGCCTCTCCCTCGTCCAGCCCCTGCTCGCCGCCGAACTGCTGTTCACCCTGGCTGTCGGCAGCGTCGTCTTCCACCACACGCCGGACCGGCGCACCTGGCTCGCCTTCGTGGCCCTCGCCCTCGGCCTGGCCCTGTTCCTCGGTTCGGCGGCGCCGACCGAGGGACGCTCCAGCGCCACCCCGGGCCGCTGGCTGCTTGCCGGGGTGGCCGCGTTCGCGGCCGTCGTCGCCCTCATCGTCGTCTCCCGGCTGGTCAGGGGCTCCGCCCGGGCCGCGCTGCTCGCGCTGGCCTCGGCCGTCTCCTTCGCGACCACCGCCGCGCTGATGAAGGAGGTCACCGGGCGGATCGGCGACGTGGGGGCCGGGATCTTCGCGACCTGGCCGCTGTACGCGCTGGCGGTGGCCGGGCTGACCGCGTTCGTCCTGCTCCAGGGCGCCTTCCGGGCCGGCAGTCTGACGGCATCCCAGCCCGCGCTGACCCTCGGCGACGCGCTGACCAGCGTGGCGCTGGGCTGGGCGCTGTTCGACGAGCGCATCGGGCTCGGGCTGCGCCTCTTCCCCGAGATCATCGGCATCGCGCTCATCGGCGCGGGCACCGTCGGACTGGCGCACGCGACCTCGCAAACCGAGTCCTGGGACGCGCAACAACCGCAGCACACCACGACAGAGAGGCACTGAAAGGCATGAGCCGCACGTCCGCCCCCGTTTCCGCCCGGCGCGCGGCATGCCCGCCGGAGCACGCCCGGCGCGCCCTGGCCGCCGTCCCCCTCGCGGTCACCGCCGCGGCCGCCGTCCACATCGTCCCGGCCGCCACCTGGCTGCCGGGGCTGCGGCGCCGCCGCTTCCCCCGGCTCGCGGGGATCGGAGACCCCTCTCACGTCGCCCTCACCTTCGACGACGGTCCCGACCCGGCCTCCACCCCGCTCTTCCTCGACGCCCTGGACGAACTGCTGGTGCGCGCCACGTTCTTCGTCCTGGGCGAGAGCGTCGTACGCCATCCCGAGCTGGTCCGCGAGACGGCCCGCCGGGGGCACGAGCTGGCCGTGCACGGCTGGACGCACGACCGGCCCTGGCTGCCCGCCCCCGTCCGGGACGCGCGCGAGGTGGCGCGGGCGGCCGAGGCGGTGGCCGACGTCACCGGCAGGCGACCGCTCTGGTACCGGCCGCCGTACGGGATCCTCACCTCCGGGCGCTGGGCGGCGGCCCGGCGGGCGGGGCTGCGGCCGGTGCTGTGGTCGGCGTGGGGCAGGGACTGGACGGCGGACGCCACTCCCGACTCGGTGCGCGGGACGGTCGAGGCCGATCTGCGTGGCGGCGGCACGGTGCTGCTGCACGACAGCGACCGGACGGCCGCCCCGGACTGCTGGAAGGCGACCCTCGCCGCCCTTCCCGACCTGGTCACCGACTGCCGGCGCGCGGGCCTGACGGTGGGCCCGCTCGGGGACCACGGCCTCGGTCAAGGCGTCACAGGGTCCACAGGGTTCACAGGAGTCACACAACATCACCGTTCCGTAACCTTTGCATAGGGCAAAAGAGCTCGGGAACCCGTCCGTCTCCGACAGATACAGGGACGGATACACACATGACCGACACCCGAGCCCCCCACCGCTCGCCACTCACCGCTCCCCGCCCGGACGCCCCGGCCCCCTCGCCGGAGCGCTCCGCGGAGGAGGACCTCGTGCACCGGATGGCCGAATGTCCCGACGGTCCGGAGCGCGACCGGCTGCGCGAGTCGGCGATCGTCGCCTTCCTGCCCATGGCCCGCCGGATCGCCCGGCGCTACGGCAGCCCGGCCGAGAGCCGCGAGGACCTCTACCAGGTGGCGTGCCTCGGCCTGGTCAAGGCGGTCGACCGCTTCGACCCCGGCCGCGGCCACGCCTTCCTGTCGTACGCCGTGCCGACCATCGACGGCGAACTCAAGCGCTATCTCCGGGACCACACCTGGGAGTTGCACGTCCCCCGCCGGGTGCAGGAGCGGCACCGCAGGGTCCGGCGCGCACAGGAGGAGCTGCGCCGCTCGGGGTACGCGCAGGGCGGCACCGTCGGGGACATCCGGCGGCTCACCGGGATGGACGAGGACGACATACGCCAGGCCCTGCGCGCCGACCAGTCGCGCAACCCGCTCTCCATCGACGAGCGGCGCGGCCCGGACCGCGGCGCCTCGCTGGCCGAGACGATCGGCGGGGAGGACCCGGCGCTCGACCTCGTCACCGATCTGGTGGCCCTGCGCGCCCTCATTCCCCGGCTTCCGGACCGTGAGCGGGACGTGCTGAAGCTGTACTTCCTCAACTCCCTGACGCAGCGTCAGGTCGCGGACCGCATCGGGGTCTCGCAGATGCATGTGTCCCGGCTGCTGAGCCGGACCTGTGCCTATCTCCGACAGAATCTGCTGGCGTGCTGAGGGCGGTCCCCGCCTTCTCCCACGACTCTCCTTTCACTGCGCTCACAGGGGCAACACCCGAGGTCAGCGGGGTGGTGACGGCCCACCCCGAGTTCCCGTAAAACGGCCCGCGGCGCGGATGGCGGCGGATAGCGTGCGAAAACCCGCTCCCCCGCTTCCCTCCCCCCACGGCCCGCACCCGCCGGGCCTCATCGAGCCGCAAGGAGAACCGGGATGTCCCACGACCCGTCCGCGCCGTCGTCCTCGCCGCACCCCTCGTATCCGGTCCCGCCGCCGCACATCCCGAGCTGGTCGGCCGCCGCCCTCCCCCACCCCTGGCCGCTGGACGAGGACCCGGAGGAGGAACCCCCGGAGAGCGCACCGCACGGGCATGTGGCCGACACCGACCGGGACTTACCGACCCGCCCCTTACGCCGGGCGTTACCGTCCCCGGCGCGCGGGCACCACGGCGACCTCCGGCTGTTGCGCCGCGCCTACCGCAGGCAGCGCCGGGTCGCCACCCTCGCCGCCCTCGGCTACTTCGTCGTCTTCCTCCTCCTCTCCGCGTACGAGCCGTCCGTGATGACCCGCCCCGTCACCGGGGGTCTGTCCACGGGGCTGCTGCTCGGCCTGGTCCAGGTCCCGGTCACCTGGCTCGCGATCCTGCTGTACGAGGGCACGGCCCACCGCTACGTCGACCCGCTCGCCGCCCGCGTACGGCGCCACACCCCGCCCGACCCCCTGGCCGGGGCCCCCGAGGGATCCGCCGCCGTCCGGGGGCCGGGACGATGACCGAGTTCGACGGCTCCGCCCAGTCCTGGTCCCTGGTCGCCTTCTGCGCCGTCGTCACCGTCACCCTGCTGCTGTGCGTGATGACCGGCCCCGACCGCGACGACCTCGCGGAGTTCTACACCGGCTACCGCTCACTGTCCCCGCTGCGCAACGGGCTCGCCATCGCCGGCGACTACATCTCCGCCGCCACCGTGCTCACCATCGGCGGGGTGATCGCGCTGTGCGGCTACGACGGTGTCGTCCTCGCGCTGAGCATGACGCTGTCGCTGATGCTGCTGATGTTCCTGCTGGCCGAACCGCTGCGGAACACCGGGCGGTTCACCCTGGGCGACGCGCTGTCCCGCCGTATGCCGGGCCGGTCGGTGCGGATCACCACCTGCGCGGTGACGCTGATCGCGCTGCTGCCGATGATGCTGGTGCAGCTCGCCAGTACCGGCCAGCTCCTCGCGTACATCCTGGGGTTCACCGGGAGCGCGATGAAGACCGGGTGCGTCGTCGGGGTGGGCGCGCTGATGATCAGCTATGCGGCGATCGGCGGCATGAAGGGCACCGCCCTCATCCAGCTGCTGAAGATGGTGATGCTGCTCGGCTCGGGCGCCGTCGTCGCCGTCCTCGTGCTGCGCGCCTTCCACTGGGACCCGGGGGCGCTGTTCACCGCCGCCGCGGGCCGCAGCGGGGCGGGGCAGGCGTATCTGCGGCCAGGGTTGCAGTTCGCCGGGGGCGACCATCCCAGGCTGGACATGGTCAGCACCCAGCTGACCATCGTGCTGGGCGGGGCGTGTCTGCCGCATGTGACCATGCGGATGTACACCGCGAGCAGCGCCCGGCAGGTGCGGCGGTCCATGTCGTGGGCGGTGGCCTCGGTCGCGCTCTTCGCCGTCGTGATCACCGTGGTGGGCGTGGGGGCCACCGCGTTGGTCGGCCGGCAGGGGCTCGCCGCGGCCGATCCGCGCGGCAACACGGCGTATCTGCTGGGCTCGCGGGCCGCGTTCGGGGCGCATCTGTCGCGTCCGGAGACGCTGCTGTTCACCACCGTCACGACGGCGATCTTCCTGACGCTGCTCGCCTCGGTGGCCGGCATGATCCTCGCCTGCGCCAACTCCATGGCCCACGACGTGTTCGCCACGCGGGCGCGGCGGCCGGCTCCGCAGCGGGAGACGGTGGTCGCGCGGGTGTGCGCGCTGGTGGTGGGCGTGCCGGCGATCCTGCTCGCCACGCTGGTGCAGGACCGCAGTCTGCAGCCGCTGGCGACGGCGTCCTTCTGCGTGGGCGCGTCCGCGCTCGCGCCGGCGCTGGTGTACGCGTTGTTCTGGCGGCGGTGTACGCGGGCGGGGCTGCTGTGCGCGTTGATCGGGGGGACGGTGGCGGTGCTGGTGCTGATGCCGGGGACGAGTCTGGTGTCCGGGTCGCCGACGGCGGCGTTCCCGGGGCTGGACTTCCACTGGTTCCCGTTCACGACGACGGGGGTGGTGTCGATTCCGGCGGGGTTCGTGTGCGGGTGGCTGGGGACGGTGCTGTCGGGGCGGTCCCGGAAGGACCGCCAACGGCGCCTCTACGACAGGGTCGAGCCGCGGATTCTGGCCGGCACGGCCTTTCCTCGCCCCCGCGCGGGGGCTCCGCCGGTTTCGAGGGGCGCCTCATAGCGCGGGGGCCTCTGCCGTACGGCGAGTGCGGGTACGTCGTGGCTTGTCGCGCAGTTCCCCGCGCCCCTGAAAGCCAGGGGACACCCCTGCTTTCAAGGGGCGCGGGGAACTGCGCGAGCAACCACCCGCCCACCAGCAGCCGCCGTACGACAGGACACCCCGAGTTATGACGCGCCCTGGCCCTCCGGAGCCGTCGCCCGGTTGGGGTGGCGGTGGGTCGGCTGGGCCGGGGGCGGGGTCGGCTTCAGTGGAGGGATGTCGCGGCGGCTGACCTTGTCCATTTCCACCGTCAGCGGTTCGCCGTGATGGTGGATGACCAGCGGCTCGCCGCTGAGCAGCGTGTACGCCGCCACCCCCCGCTCGATCGACACCCGCACCCTCCGCCCCAGCAGCTCCAACGTGAACGCCAGCCGCCGGAACGTCTCCGGCAGCCGGGGCGCGAACTGCAGTGTCCCCCCGTGGTGCCGCATCCCGCCGAACCCCGCCACGAGCACCATCCACGTCCCGGCGAGCGAGGCGATGTGCAGCCCGTCTCGCGTGTTGTGCTCCAGGTCGTGGAGGTCCATCAGCGCGGCCTCGTGGAGGTAGTCGTAGGCGAGCGACATGTGGCCCGCCTCGGCCGCGATGACCGCCTGCGTACACGCGGACAGGGACGAGTCGCGCACGGTGAGCGGCTCGTAGTACGCGAAGTTGCGCGCCTTGTGCTCGGCGTCGAAGAACGCGCTGCACGTGTACATCGCGAGCACCAGGTCGGCCTGCTTGACGACCTGTTTGCGGTACAGGTCGAAGTAGGGGAAGTGCAGCATCAGCGGGAACTGGTCGGGGCGGGTGGCCGCGAAGTCCCAGCGCTGGTAGCGGGTGAACCCGGCATGCTGCTCGTGGACGCCGAGTTCGTGGTTGTACGGGATGTGCATGGCCTCGGCGGCGTCGCGCCAGGCGGCGCTCTCCTCGTCGTCGACGCCGAGCGCGGCGGCCTGCCGCGGATGCCGTTCGGCCGCGTCGGCGGCGGCGGTCAGGTTCATCCGCGCCATGAGGTTGGTGTACGTGTTGTCGTCGGCGACGGCGCTGTACTCGTCGGGGCCGGTGACGCCGTCGATGTGGAAGGCGCCCCGGTGGTCGTGGTGGCCGAGCGAGCGCCACAACCGGGCGGTCTCCACGAGGAGTTCGACACCGGTGTCGCGTTCGAACCGCTTGTCGCCGGTGGCGGCGGTGTAGCGGACGACGGCGTCGGCGATGTCGGCGTTGACGTGGAAGGCGGCGGTGCCGGCCGGCCAGTACGCCGAGCCCTCCTCGCCCGCGATGGTGCGCCAGGGGAACGCGGCCCCGCGCAGGCCGAGTTGGGCGGCGCGCTCGCGCGCGGCGGGCAGGGTGTTCTGCCGCCAGCGCAGCGCCTCGGCGACCGCCTCGGGCGAGGTGTAGGTGAGCAGCGGCAGGACGAAGGTCTCGGTGTCCCAGAAGGCGTGGCCGTCGTAGCCGGAGCCGGTCAGTCCCTTGGCCGGGATGGCCCGCTGCTCGGCCCGTGCCCCGGCCTGGAGGACGTGGAAGAGGGCGAACCGCACGGCCTGCTGGATCTGTTCGTCGCCGTCGACCTCGACGTCCGAGCGGGCCCAGAAGTCGTCGAGGTACTCCCGCTGTTCCTCGGCCAGGCCCTGCCAGCCGCGGATCGCGGCGGCGGCGAGCGCCGCGTCGACCTGGTCGCTGACGGCGGGCAGCGACCGGGTGCTGGACCAGCCGTAGGACACGAGCTTGTCCACGCGCAGACTCTCGCCGGGCGCGAGCACGGAGGCGATGGTGAGCCGGGCGAGGTCCTCGGTGGACTCGCACTCGGTCGCGGTCTCCTCGGGTCCGGTGACCCGGTGGTCGGCCGCGGCGGCGACCCGGAGTCCGCTGCGCCGGGTGCGGTGCACGAGCCGCAGCCGGGTGCCCTTGGCGAAGTGGGTCTCCGCCTCCAGCGGCGATTCCAGGGCGACGGCGGCGCGCGGGTCCCCGTTGTGGCCGGGCAGCTGCTCGTTGGTGACCAGCTCCGACTGCACGACGATCCGGGCGCGGCTGTCGACGGCCTCCACCTCGAAGGAGACCGCGGCGATGGCCCGTTGGGTGAACGACACCAGACGGCGGGAGCGGATGCGGACGGTGGTGCCGGCCGGGGAGGTCCACTCGCAGGTGCGGGTGAGCAGGCCGGTGCGCAGGTCGAGGACGCGTTCGTGGGAGCGCAGCCGTCCGTAGCGCACGTCGAACGGCTCGTCGTCCACCAGCAGTCGCAGTATTTTGCCGTTGGTGACGTTGATGACGGTCTGCCCGGACTCGGGATAGCCGTAGCCGGCCTCGGCGTACGGCAGCGGGTGGGACTCGTAGACGCCGTTGAGGTAGGAGCCGGGCAGTCCGTGCGGCTCGCCCTCGTCGAGGTTGCCGCGCCAGCCGACGTGTCCGTTGGACAGCGCGAACACCGACTCGCTCTGCGGGAGCACGTCCGGGTGCAGTCCGCGTTCGCGCAGGCACCAGGGCTCGACGCCGTAGGAGGTGTGCGTGATCACGCCCACCTCCCCAGGTCGGTGAGGTCCTCGACGACGACGTCGGCGCCGTGGGCGCGCAGGGCGTCCGCCTGGCCGACCCGGTCCAGGCCGACGACGTAGCCGAAGTGTCCGGAGCGGCCCGCGTCCATGCCGGCGAGGGCGTCCTCGTAGACGGCGGCGGCCTTCGGCTGGACGTCCAGGTCCTGGGCGGCGGCGAGGAAGGTGTCCGGGCGGGGCTTGCCGGGCAGGCCGCGTTCGGCGGCGACGACGCCGTCGATACGGACGTCGAAGAGGTGTTCGGCGTCGATGGAGCGCAGGACGTCACGGCAGTTGGCGCTGGAGGAGACGACGGCGGTGCGCAGTCCGGCGGCACGGACCCTGTCGAGATAGCGGAGGGTGCCGTCGTAGGCCTCGACGCCCTGGGTGCGGATCAGTTCGAGGAGCAGTTCGTTCTTGCGGTTGCCGAGGCCGTGCACGGTCTCGGCGTCCGGCGGGTCGCCGGGATCGCCCTCGGGGAGGTGGATGTCGCGGGAGGCGAGGAAGGTGCGGACGCCGTCGGCGCGGGGGCGGCCGTCGACGTAACTGTCGTAGTCGGCGCCCTTGTCGAACGGCCGGAACTCCGTGCCGTCGCGTTGCCGCAGATACTCGTCGAACGTCTGTTTCCATGCGGCGGCGTGGACGACGGCGGTCCGGGTGATGACTCCGTCGAGGTCGAAGAGGCAGGCCTGGATGTCGTCCGGGAGACCGAGCTCCGTCACGCGTGCAGTCATACGGGACAGCTTCCCTCCGTGGCGCGGAACAGGGGGCGGGGCGGGGGTGTGTGTCGAGTGCCACATTCCCCGGCGTTGCCGGGGTACCCGGGGTGCATGAGCGATGTCGTGGACTCGGACGAACTGCTGCGGAGGATTCAGCGGGCGCGGGGGTGGGCGGAGGAGCAGGAACGGGTGTGGAAGGGAAGGGGGGAGGAGGGCGTGGTGCGGGGTGTCGTCTACGAAGCGGTGGGCAGAGTGCTGGACGAGATTCTGACGCCGGGTGCGTCCGGCTAGAGCGGCTTTTCTCGCCCCCGCCGCCCCTACCCTTCCCATCCTCAAGGGGCTCCGCCCCTTTGACCCCGTTGCGCAGTTCCCCGCGCCCCTGTCAGGGGCGCGGGGAACTGCGCATCTTTTGGGGGTCCGGGGGCTTGCCCCCGGGACGGGACGGGTAGGGGCGGCGGGGGCGAGAACAATGGGAAGTGTGACCTTTGACGAACTGCTGCGGCGGGCCGCAGGCCTGGTGCACGACCGTGGCCGAGCCATACTCGGCCTCACCGGCGCCCCCGCCTCCGGCAAGACCACCCTCGCCGAACACCTCGTCCGCGCCCTCAACGCCACCCTCCCCGGCCCACCCCCCGCCACCCACGTCCCCATGGACGGCTTCCACCTCGCCGACACCGAACTCGACCGCCTGTCCCTCCGCGACCGCAAAGGCGCCCCCGAGACCTTCGACGCCGCCGGCTACGCCGCCCTCCTCCGCCGTCTGAAGGACCCCGCGGAGAACGACACGGTCGTCTACGCCCCCGGCTTCGAGCGCGTCCTCGAACAGCCGATCGCCGGCACCATTCCCGTACCGCCCACCACCCGTCTGGTGGTCACCGAGGGCAACTACCTCCTCCTGACCACCGGCGCCTGGTCCCGCGTACGCCCCCTGCTGGACGAGGTCTGGTACTGCGAACCCCGCGACGAGGACGAGCGGGTCCGCCGGCTGATCGCCCGCCACGAGGAGTTCGGCAAGGACCACGACGCGGCGGTCGCCTGGACCCTCGGCACCGACCGGCGCAACGCCGAACTGATCGCCACGACCCGCGACCGGGCGGACCTGATCGTCCCGGAGCCGGTCCTGCCGGGCGAGCCCGCCGGGAGAGGGAAGTAGGCAACGGACGTGCCGCGTGCGGGAGATGCGCGGCACGCCCGTTGCGGTGGGCGGGCCCGGGCGGCGTACGGCTTTCAGGTGAGCGGCCTCCGTACGCCGGCCCGTGCTCGCCGTCCGGGGGGGGTCACAGCACGGTGCGGGACTCCAGGTCGCGGCGGGTGTCGTTGCCGTACACACCGCTCTCGTCGCCCCTGATGCCGTACCAGAGCTGGAACCGGGCGACGGCCGCGCGCAGCACGGCGTCGTAGCGGCCGTCGGTGGCGCCGTCGCGGTACACGTCGGGGATGCGCAGCAGTCGCTGCTGGAGCTCGCTCACGGCGGGCCCGCTGTCCCCCTCGCGCAGGGTGCCGGCGCCGTCCGGGTCGGTGCCGGGGGCGTCGGCGGGCCGGGAGGCGGCGCCGGTCGCGGGCGGCCGCAGCGGCGTACCGGCCCCCCGGGCGTCGTGACCGCCGACGCCGGGGACCACGAGCGCGGCCCCGAAGCCGACGAGGGCGGCGGCGGTCACTCCCACGACGACGGCGGCCCGCCGCGTGGTGAGCCCGTCCTCCCGCAGCCCGCCGACCCCACGCATCGCCCGGTCACGACGGGGCGGGCGCGGTACCGCGTCCGGTACCGGCCCGGCACCCGGCGGCCGTAAGGGCGCGGTGACCGGGGGCATCTCCTCGGTGGCGAGGTCCACGGTGGAGCCGGCACCACCAGGGCCCGCTCCCGGCGCGACCACCTCGTAGTCCGGGCCCGGGTCCGCGTCCGCTTCCGGACCCGCCCCCTCTCCCCCGCGCCGGCTCTCCTGGCGCTCCCGGTACTCCCGTACCAGGTCCGCCAGCGCCTCCGTCCGGCGGCGGCGCATGACGTACGTGGGTTCCAGCACCGGGCGCCGCGTGGGCTGTCCGGGGGGTTCGGGCGGTGTCGGCACGCCGTTCTCCTTCCGTGCGCTCTCCCTGGGCCGTGCGCCGTGTCCGGTGAGGGATACGTGCGCGCACGGCTCACGGTTCACCGAGGGCCGGTGGTGAAGCTCCCGGGGCCGCACAATCCCGTGCGCGCCCGCACGCCCGCGTACGCCCCGGCCGGACGGGTACCCAGGAGGCCCTGGACCGGTGGGCCACGCGAGGCACACCGGGGACACGACAGACGGGCCGCTCCCCCGGCCCCGTCGGACAGGGGCGACCATGGCCCGGACCACCGACGACGAGCCGTTGGAGATCCACTTCATCGGCAACGCGACCGTCCTGCTGCGCTACGGCGCGCTGACCCTGCTCACCGACCCGAACTTCCTGCACCGCGGGGAGTACGCGCACCTCGGCTACGGCCTGGTCAGCCGCCGCCTCACCGAGCCGGCGCTCGGGGTCGAGGAGCTGCCGCCGCTGGACGGCGTCGTCCTGTCCCATCTGCACGGCGACCACTGGGACCGCCGCGCCCGGCGGGGCCTGGACCGCTCGCTGCGCATCGTGACCACCCCGCACGCGGCCCGCCGCCTCAGCGTGCTGCACGGTTTCCGGCAGGCGGCGGGGCTGCGGACCTGGCAGGACTGCGTGCTGCGGAGCGGCGGCGCCCAGGTGCGGATCACCTCGCTGCCCGGCCGGCACGCCGGGCAGGCGGTGCTGCGGGGGCTGCTGCCGCCGGTGATGGGCAGCATGCTGGAGTTCGGCCCGGCGGACGGGCCGGTACGGCTGCGGCTGTATCTCTCCGGCGACACGCTGCTCCACGACGGCCTGGACGAGATCGCCCGCCGCTTCCCCGCCGCCGACCTGGCCGTACTGCATCTCGGCGGCACCCTGCTGCCCGGCGGCTTCGTGGTGACCATGGACGGTGCGCAGGGCGCGGAGCTGGCCCGCCGCCTGGACCCCCGGCTGATCCTGCCGGTGCACTACGGCGACTACACGGTGATGCGCTCGCCGCTGGAGGCGTTCCTCGCGGAGGTCGAGCGGGCGGGGCTCGGCGAGCGTCTGGTGCACTGCGGGCACGGGCAGCGCGCCCGGGTGACGCCGGGGACGGGAATCCCGGTGGTGCTGTGATCGGTGTACGACTGTGATCAGCGGGCGGCCGGGTCCGCCCGCACGTCGGTGAGTACGACGCCGCTGCGCGGGCGGGTCGGGATGCGGCGCAGCGGGATGGTGAGGTCCTGCTCGGGGAGGGTGTACTCCAGCCGGGCCAGCCGGACGGCGAGCGCTTCGAGCAGGCCGATGGTGACGTTCTCGCCGGGGCAGCGGTGGTTGGTGTGCGGGTCTCCCCCGCCCTGCGGGATCAGGGCGTCGACCGCGGCCGGGCGGTCCAGGAAGCGCTGCGGGCGGAACGCGTACGGGTCCCCCCACAGCTTCTCGTCGTGGTTCTGCCCGTACACGTCGAGGAGGACGATCCCGCCCTCGGGCAGGGTCGCGCCCCGCCAGGACAGCTCCCGCACGGCGAGGCCGCCGAGGAAGGGGGCGAAGGGGTAGAAGCGGCGGACCTCGTGCGCGAAGGCGGTGGCGAACGCGGGGTCGCCGTCGCGCAGCGGTTCCCGGTGGGCGGGCCACCGGTGCAGGGCGTGCGCGGCGAAGGCGACGAACCAGGCGACGGCGGCGGTGGGGCGCAGCACGTTGAGCAGCTCCACCGCGGCCGTACGGGCGCCGAGCGGCTCGCCGTCGGCGTCGCGGTGCCGGCAGACCGCGTCCAGTACGGAACCGGTGGGCGCGGTGGCCGTGCCGGCGCGGACGGCGTCCACCAGGTGGGCCAGCCGGACCTCCTGCCGGTTGCGGGCGCGGCGGGCCCGGAAGTGGCGCGGGCCGGCGGTGGCGAACCCGTCGACCATGGCGAGCAGGTCGGCGGCCAGGGCCTGTGACGAAAGTCCCCTCGTCCGCCCGGGGGCAGACGGGACTTTCGCCACAGGCCCCGGGTGTGCGGCGTCCCCGTCGGGCAGGGGGACCCCGGCCCAGCGGCAGATGCCGCGGGTGAGGACGGTGCCGGCCTCGTCGAACAGCGTGATGCGGGGCTGCGCGGCCCACTCGGGGACGGCGTCGTCCCAGGCCCGGACGACCTCCTCGACGATGCCGGTGACGCGGTCCGGGGACAGCAGCGGCAGGAAGATCCGCTTACGGGTGCGGTGGGCGTCGCCGTCGAGGGTGTGCACGGGGTCCTGGCCGAACAGGGTGGCACGCACGGGCTCGGGGAGGGCTCCGTGCCGGCGGACGTGGTCCTCGTCGTAGAAGAACCGCACGGCGTCCGGCCCGCGCACGGCCAGTGCGGGACGGCCGAGCACGCGGGTGCACAGCACGGGCTCCGCGCTGTCCCGCATGCGGTTGGGCAGCCAGGCGTATCCCTCGGCGAGCACGGCGAGGGAGCGGTCGATCAGGGGGCGGCGGTTCACGGTCATGGGCGGCGAGTGCCCCGACGGGGCTCCGGGACTCCCGGCACCCGGGTGCGGCCGACGGCTTCCGGGGCTGAACACCCGCGCCCGGGCGCACGTATGGAGTGACGGCGTCCGACGACCGGGGCGCTCCGTGCGGTGGTGGGCCGCCGGCGGTGTTCAGTGGTTCGGGAGCCCTGCATGAGGCACGTACGACGACGGAGCGTCCGGCGCGGGATACGGCTGTCGGCCGTCGGCGGCATCCTTCTGGGGGGCTTCATGGTCACCCAGGCCGCCATGGCCACCGAGCCGGCCGGTGGCACGGCCTCGCCCCGGCCCCTGGCCGCCGAGTCGGCCGCCGCGCGGGGCGCCGGGCTCGTCTCCCGGCTGGGCACCGGCCGTACGGCGGGCACCTGGGTCGGCGCCGACGGCCGGGCGGTGGTGGCCGTGACCGACCGGGACGCGGCGGGGACGGTGACGGCGGCCGGGGCCCGCGCCAAGGTGGTGCGGCACAGCATGGACCAGCTGAGGTCGGCCGCGAAGGGTCTGCGCGCGGCGCCGCGGGTCGCGGGCACCGCCTGGTCGGTGGACTACACGGCCAACGAGGTCGTCGTACGGGCGGACCCCACCGTCTCGGCCGGCGACTGGTCGCGGCTGACGCGGCTCGCCGAGTCCATGGGCGGCATGGTGCGGATGGAGCGGATCAAGGGCGAGTTCACCACCCGGCTGAACGGGGCGCAGCCCATGTTCTCCACGGGCGGCCGCTGTTCGGCCGGGTACAACGTGACCGACGGGCAGACCTCGTTCATCCTCACCGCCGGTCATTGCGGGCCGAAGGGCTCGGTGTGGTTCTCCGACGACGGGGGCGCGAGCGAGCTGGGGCAGACGGTGTCCTCCCGCTTCCCCGGCAACGACTTCTCGCTCATCCGGTACGACAACGGGCGGTCGGCCGGTGCGGACGGCAATGTGATCGCCATCGGTGACGGTAAGGGGGTCCGTATCGGTGCGGCCGGTGACGCGGTGGTGGGGCAGCGGGTGTTCCGCAGCGGCAGTACGAGCGGGCTGCACGACGGGAAGGTGACCGGGCTCGACGCCACGGTCAACTATCCCGAGGGGACGGTGACCGGGCTCATCGAGACGGATGTCTGCGCGGAGCCGGGGGACAGCGGGGGGCCGCTGTTCTCCGACGGGACGGCGCTGGGGGTGACGTCGGGGGGCAGCGGGGACTGTGCGAGCGGGGGGACGACGTTCTTCCAGCCGCTGGGGGCGGCGATGAAGGCGTTGGGTGTGCGGCTGGCGGGGGTGGATGCGGGGGCCGGTGGGGCGGCGGGGGGCGCCGGTGCGCCGGAGGCGTCGGCGTCCCAGGGGGCGATGGTCGCGCCGGGGGCGGTGGAGCAGGTGGGCGATGCGGGGGGTCGGTCCCTCGTGGCCCGTCTCACCGATCCGGGGACGGTGGGGCCGGGGTTGCTGGTTCTCGCGGGGAGTGTGGTGGCCTGGGTGGCCGCGCGCTACATCCGCGCGGAGCAGGACCGCAAGGCCTACCGCCGGCAGTACGCCCGCACCTGGACCTGACGGGGGGTTCCCGCGGGGGTTTCTTCGCCCCCGCGGCCGCCAACGCACCCGAACCCCCGGGCTCGATCGCGCCCCACCGGGGGAAAGGGGGAACCCCTGACGTGTCAGGCCGCTCGGCGGGGCTGCGGTACCGCGGTGGCCCATTCCATGACGAGCCGCTGGTACTCCTCGCGCTGCTCACCCGTCAGCGTGCCGCCCGACCGGCGCCACAACGCACGGATCTCGTCGTTGACTTCGTCGGCCGACCTCTCGACGGCCGGCCCAGGAGTGGTGGACATGCCGTGAAGCATACGAGTCCCGGCGTGAAGGCGTTGTGAGCAATCCTACGTATTCCGGCATTTGGGTGCGTGAAGCTCATCACCCCAGCTCAGCAGCGGTGCGGAGGTGGCGCGCGTCACTCCGCACGCCGCCTCACGTACCCGGCTTGCGCCCGTACACGTACACATCGTCACCGTTCCTCAGCAGCGACCAGTACTTCTTCGCGTCCTTCGTCGTCATGTTGACGCAGCCGTGCGAGCCCGGCGGGTTCCACATGCTGACGCCGACCGAGTGGAAGGCCTCACCGCCGTCGAAGAACTGGCTGTACGGCATGGCCACGTGGTAGATCGACGACACGTGGTCGATGTGGCGCCAGTAGATCTTCTTCAGGCCGGTGCGGGTCTCGTACCCGTTGCGCCCGGTCCGCACCGGCACCGGACCGTACACGAGGTTCTTGCCGTCCTGGATCCAGCTGAGTTGCAGCGTGAGGTCGACGCAGGCGATGCGGCCCTTGTTGACGGGGCACTTGCCGGCCTTGTTGGGGTTCTTGCCGACCGCCTTCTGCTTGTTCATGAGGTCCATCACGCCCCAGGTGACGGGGCCGGCGTAGCCGATGTTCGGGGTGATGCCGTGCTTGGTCTGGAAGGCGCGGATCGCCTTGCAGTCGGCGGCGGACTGCTTGCCGTTCACCGGCCGGCCCAGGAACCTCTCCACCTGCTTCTGGTACGGCCCGGTCGACGTCGTACAGCTCGCGGCGGTCGCGGGCGCTGCCCCGAGCGCGAGCGTGAGCGGTGTCACCAGTGAGGTGATGCCGAGCGCGACGACGGTCCGTCTGCGGGCGTCGCCCAGGATGTCCCTCATGGCACGCTTCCCCCTGCCCCGTCCTCCCACTCCCGGTACCTCCGGGACGGTACGGACTCGTCCAGGTAGACACGCGAGGGCGCCCGGCGGTTGCACACCGGGGCCGGGTTCCCGGGAGCCGTTCAGGACAGCCGGTGCCGGATGCCCTTGAACCCCGTGTTGACCGCCGTCACGCCGCCGTCCACGCACAGCGTCGTACCGGTGATCCAGGCCGCGTCGCGGGAGGCGAGGAAGGCGACGGCGGCCGCGATGTCCTCGGGCTCGCCGACCCGGCCCAGCGGGTAGACCTCCGCGGCGGCGGCCAGGGCCTGGGGGCGGTCGGCCCAGGCGGGGGTGCGGACCGTGCCGGGCGCCACGAGGTTGACGCGCACCCCGCGCGGTCCGGCGTGCCCGGCGAGCGTACGGGTGAGGGAGACGAGCCCCGCCTTGGCGGCGCTGTAGGCGTGGTTGCCGAAGTCCTGGAGCCCGTTGACCGAGCCGATGGTGACGACGGCACCGCGTCCGGAGGCCACCAGATGCGGCAGCGCGGCCCTGCTGCACCGGTAGGCGCCGGTGAGGGTGACGTCCAGGTCGAGGGCCCAGTTCTCGTCGGGCTCGTCCTCGAAGAGCGGGGCGTCGGGAGCGCAGTGGTAGGCGTTGTTGACCAGCACGTCGAGCGCGCCGAAGGCCTCGACGGCGCGGGCGACGGCGGCCTCCACCGACGCCCGGTCCGCCACGTCGCAGCCGTACGCCTCGGCGGCCAGTCCCTCGGCACGCAGCCCGGCGGCCGTCCCCTCGGCCGCCGCCGCGTCGATGTCGGTGACGAGGACGCGGGCGCCCTCCTCGGCGAGCCGCCGTGCGGTGGCCGCCCCGATCCCCCGTGCCGCGCCGGTGATCAGCGCGCCGTACCCGTCGAACCGTCCCGCAGCCGTCGCAGTCATGGCTCCGAACGTACCGCGCGGTGATCACCCGGCACAGTGCCCGGCGCGGATCAGTGCCCGCGGGCGATCCATTCCTCCAGGTGCGGGGCCTCGGCGCCGATCGTGGTGCTGTCGCCGTGGCCGGTGCGGACCACCGTCCCGGGCGGCAGCGTGAGCAGCCGGTCCCGGATGGAGTCGACGATGGTCGGGAAGTGCGAGTACGACCGCCCGGTGGCGCCCGGACCGCCCTGGAAGAGGGTGTCGCCGGTGAAGACCGTGCCGAGCCCGGGGTCGTACAGGCAGACCGCGCCCGGCGCGTGCCCGGGTGTGTGCAGCACGGTCAGGTCGGCGCCGGCGGCCTCCAGGACCTGGCCGTCGTCCAGCCAGTGGTCCGGGAGCCGGTCGGGGTGGGTCAGCTTCCACAGCGGCAGGTCGTCGGGGTGCAGCCAGATCACGGCGCCGGTGCGCTCGGCGAGGGCGGGCGCGGCGCCCACGTGGTCGTTGTGGGCGTGGGTGCAGACGATGGCCCGCAGCCGGCGGCCGCCGAGCGCCTCGACGATGGCGTCGACGTCGTGCGCGGCGTCGATGACGACCGCCTCGTGGTCGTCGCCGACGATCCACACGTTGTTGTCGACGTCCCAGGTGCCGCCGTCGAGGGTGAACTGGCCGGAGGTGACCAGGTGGTCGATGCGCGCGGCCATCAGAGCGTCACCACCGAGCGCAGCACGTCGCCCTGGTGCATCCGCTCGAAGGCCTGCTCGACGCCGTCGAGGGCGATCGTCTCGGTGACGAAGGCGCCGAGGTCCAGGCGGCCCTGGAGGTGCAGGTCGATGAGCATGGGGAAGTCGCGGGAGGGCAGGCAGTCGCCGTACCAGGAGGACTTCAGCGCGCCGCCGCGGCCGAACACGTCGAGCAGCGGCAGTTCGAGCTTCATCTCGGGGGTGGGCACGCCGACGAGGACGACGGTGCCGGCCAGGTCGCGGGCGTAGAAGGCCTGCTTGTACGTCTCCGGGCGGCCGACGGCCTCGATGACGACGTCGGCGCCGAAGCCGCCGGTCAGCTCGCGGACCGCCTCGATGGGGTCGCTCTCGCGGGAGTTGACGGTGTGGGTGGCGCCGAGCTTCTTCGCCGTCTCCAGCTTGCGGGGGTCGATGTCGACGGCGATGATCTTCGCGGCGCCCGCCAGCCGGGACCCGGCGATCGCCGCGTCGCCGACGCCGCCGCAGCCGATGACGGCGACGGAGTCGCCGCGGCCGACGTTGCCGGTGTTGAGCGCGGCGCCGATGCCGGCCATGACGCCGCAGCCGAGCAGTCCGGCGACCTCGGGGGCGACCGCAGGGTCGACCTTGGTGCACTGGCCGGCGGCGACCAGGGTCTTGTCGGCGAAGGCGCCGATGCCGAGCGCCGGGGAGAGTTCCTGGCCGGTGGAGGCGAGGGTCATCCGCTGCTTCGCGTTGTGGGTGTCGAAGCAGTACCAGGGGCGGCCGCGCAGACACGCGCGGCACTGGCCGCACACCGCGCGCCAGTTGAGGATGACGAAGTCGCCGGGGGCCAGGTCGGTGACGCCCTCGCCGACGGACTCGACGACGCCGGAGGCCTCGTGGCCGAGGAGGAACGGGTAGTCGTCGCTGATGCCGCCCTGCTTGTAGTGCAGGTCGGTGTGGCAGACGCCGCAGGCCCGGATGTCCACCACCGCCTCGCCCGGACCGGGGTCCGGCACCACGATCGTCTCGATGCGGACGGGTTCGTCCTTGCCGGGTGCGATCACGCCGCGTACTTCCTGGGCCATGGTGCTGCTGCCTTCCGTCGCTGCCGGGGTGGTGCCGGGGTGCCGACACCCTATGATCTTCACGCATTCCGGGACGTGGGGATGCGGGGTGTCGCCGACGGGACGATGCTGGAGACATGTCCGGGCGTGCACCTGTGATCGTTCATCCGCCGCTGGGGTCGGGGGGCCGGCGCGTGACCGCGCGTGGGGAGAGTCTGGGGGTGGCGTTCTCCGACGAGGACCTGGTCGAGTTCCTGGGGCGGGCGGGTCTGCCGGATGCGGAGGAATTGCTGGACGACCCGGCCTGGGTCAAATGGCGCGGCGCGGACGCCCACCACTATGTGACGGCGTGAAGTTTTCTCGCCCCCGCCGCCCCTTCCCGTCCCAACCCGGGGGCAAGCCCCCGGACCCCCAAAAGATCGCGCAGTTCCCCGCGCCCCTGGATAGGGGCGCGGGGAACTGCGCAACGGGGCGAAGCCCCGTTTCGGGGTCCAAGGGGCGGAGCCCCTTGAAGGGACGGGAAGGGTAGGGGCGGCGGGGGCGAAAGAAAGCCCCCTGCACCCCGACACACCCGGTACCCCGCGGAGCGACTGGGTACTCGGCACACCGAACACAATCCGGACAAAACTCCCACCCGAGGGGATGACTCGCATGCTGGTCCTCGGACTGCTCCTCCTCGCGGCCACCGCGGCCTTCACCGGCCTCGCGATCGCCGACAACCTCGGGGGCGGCCCCGAGTACTCCGTCTCCGTGCTGGGCAACCACATCGCCACGATGAACGCCCTCGCCCTCTTCTGCGCCGGCCTCGCCCTCGCCCTGCTGTTCAGCCTCGGCATGGCCACCGCGCTGAACAGCGCGCACCGCAGCCGCCGCCGGCACCGCCGGAGCCGCGGCTACGGCAGGGGCGGCAGCGGCACCGGCACCCACGCGTTCGACGAGCCGATGGGCCCGGACGGCCGCCACGCCTGACCGCTCACCGGCCGACGCCCCGCAGGGACGCCTCACGCCCCGCAGGACCGCAGGAACCTCCGCGTCCGCACCGCGATCGGCAACGGCCTGTCCGGTGCGCACGGATACATGTCCTGCTCGACGATCGCGAACAGGTCCACGTCGAGCTTCTGCGCCGCCGTGAGCACCGGCCCCAGCTCCGGCACACCTCCCGGCGGCTCGCACATCACCCCCCGGGCCACCGCGGGCCCGAACGGCACCCCGCCCGCGACGACGCCCGCGAGGACGTCCGGGTCGACCTGCTTGAGGTGGAGGTAGCCGATCCGCTCGCCGTACGTCTCGATCAGCTTGACGCTGTCGCCCCCGCAGTAGGCGTAGTGCCCGGTGTCCAGGCACAGGTTGACCAGCGCGGGGTCGGTGGCGTCGAGGAACCGTTCGACGTGCTCCTCGGTGTCGATGTGGGTGTCGGCGTGCGGGTGGACGACGATGTCGAGACCGTAGGTGTCCTTGACCTCGCGGCCCAGGCGTTCCATGCCCCGGGTGAGGTGGGTCCACTGCTCGGCGGTGAGTTCGGCGGGCTCGAGGATCTCGGCGGTCTTGTCGTCGCGCCAGAAGGACGGGATGACGACGAGGTGCCCCGCGCCCATGGCGCGGGTGAGGGCGGCGACGCGGCTCACCTGCTCCCAGGTGGCGTCCCACTCGGCGGGGCCCCGGTGCAGTCCGCAGAAGATGGTGCCGGCGGAGACCTTCAGGTTCCGCCGGTCCACCTCCGCGGTGAGCCGGGCCGGGTCGGTGGGGAGGTAGCCGTAGGGGCCGAGCTCGATCCAGGAGTAGCCGGCCTCGGCGACCTCGTCGAGGAAGCGCTGCCAGGGCACCTGCCGGGGATCGTCCGGGAACCAGACGCCCCAGGAGTCGGGGGCGGAGCCGACCCGGATGCGGTCCAGGGCGGGTGCGGGGGAAGCGCTGCCGGTCATGTCACACGGTCCCTTCAGGGGTTGCCTGTTGCCTTCACCGGTGCCTGGACGTCCGGAGTCCCGGGGAGTTCCTCGACGTCCACGCCGCTGACCTGTGCGAGTTCGTGCTTGAGGGCGGCCAGTTCCGCGCCGCCCGCCATGTGGTTGGTCAGTTCCTCCAGGCTCACCTCGCTGCGGGCGGCGGACAGTTCCAGGGTGCCGAGGCGCAGCACGCTGAAGTGGTCGCCGACCATGTAGGCGTGGTGGGGGTTGTGGGTGATGAAGATGACGCCGAGGCCGCGGTCGCGGGCGGCGGCGATGTACTTGAGGACCACCCCGGACTGCTTGACGCCGAGGGCGGCGGTGGGCTCGTCGAGGATGAGGACGCGGGCGCCGAAGTAGACGGCGCGGGCGATGGCGACGGACTGGCGCTGGCCGCCGGAGAGGGTGCCGATGGGCTGTTCCAGGTCGTCCAGGACGATGCCCATGTTGCGCAGTTCCTCGTCGGCGGTCCGCTTCATGCGGGCGATGTCGAGGCGCCGTACGGGCCAGGGGCCCTTGGTCATCTCGGAGCCGAGGAAGAAGTTCCGCCACACCGGCATCAGCGGCACGGTGGCGAGGTCCTGGTAGACGGTGGCGATGCCCTTGGCGAGGGCCTCGCGCGGGGTGCCGAACCGGACGGGGGCGCCGTCGACGAGGAACTCGCCCTCGGTGTGCTGGTGCAGCCCGGAGATGATCTTGATGAGGGTGGACTTGCCGGCGCCGTTGTCGCCGAGCACGCAGGTCACCCGGCCGGGGTGGACGGTGAGGTCGACGCCGTGCAGGGCGCGGATGTTGCCGTACGACTTCCCGGCGCCGCGCAGTTCGACGAGCGGTGAGACGTCCGCGTCGGCCGGTGCGGTGCTCTTCTTGGGGTCAGCGGTGGTCATGGGTGGTCACCTCCGGGCCGCCGACTGGCGGACCCACAGATTGATGAGGGTGGCCCCGAGGAGCATCACGCCGAGGAAGGCCTTGAACCAGTCGGGGTTCCAGCCGGCGAAGACGATGCCCTGGCTCACCATGCCGAACATGAAGGCGCCGAAGACCGGCCCGATCGCGGAGCCGTAGCCGCCGGTGAGCAGACAGCCGCCGATCACGGCGGCGGCGATGTAGATGAGCTCCTGGCCGACGCCCTCGCCGGACTGCACGGTGTTGAACGCGAACAGCTGGTGCATGCCGACGAACCAGGCGCCGAAGCCGACCAGCATGAACAGCGAGATCTTGGTGAACCTCACCGGCACGCCGACCGCGCGGGCGCTGTCCTGGTTGCCGCCGACGGCGAAGATCCAGTTGCCGTACTTGGTACGCAGCAGCACCCAGGTGGCCAGCGCGGCGAACACCAGCCACCACACCACGGTGATCTTCACCTGGACGTCGCCGAGGTGGAAGGAGGAGGAGAAGACGCTCTTGGCCTGGTCGAAGCCGTCCATGTCGCTGATGTCGTCGGTGGCGACGTTGCCGGTGACCAGCTTGGTGACGGCCAGGTTGACGCCCTGGAGGCCGAGGAAGGTGCCGAGGGTCACCAGGAAGCTGGGCAGTCCGGTGCGGACCATCATCCAGCCGTTGAAGGCCCCGACGGCCAGGGAGAGCACCAGCGCGACGAGCACGCCCACCCAGACGTTCATGGTGAGCTGGAAGCTGATCATGGCCGCGGTCAGCGCCGAGCTGATCACGGCGACACCGGCCGACAGGTCGAACTCGCCGCCGATCATCAGCAGCGCCACGGGGAGGGCCATGATGCCGATGGTGGACGCCTGGTAGAGGACGGTGGCCATCGAGCTGCCCTGGCGCACGGTCGGCGCCATCACGAAGAAGAACACGAACACCGCGACGGCGCCGAGGAAGACGCCGACCTCGGGCCGGGCGAGCAGCCGCAGCGCCAGCGAGCGCTGCCGGGTACGGCCGTCGCGCTGCCCGGAGCCGGAGGCCGGCGGCGAGTCCGCCGCCGGCGCTGCCTGCTGGGTCATGCCCATCACCGGGTGCCCTTCGCGGCGAACTCCGAGATCTTGTCGACGTTGGACTTGTCGACGAAGGCCGGGCCGGTCAGCACCGGCTGCTCACCGCCGCCGCTGTAGTTGCCGTTGTTCTTGTACAGCCACAGGGAGTCCACGGCGAGGTAGCCCTGGAGGTAGGGCTGCTGGTCGACGGCGAACTCGATGGTGCCCTTCTTGATGGCGCCGGTGAGGTCCTTGTTGAGGTCGAAGGTGGCGATCTTCGCCTTGCTGCCGGCGTCGCCGACGGACTGCGTGGCCGTCATGGCGAACGGGGCGCCGAGCGTGACGACGTGGTCGATGGAGGTGTCCTGCTTGAGCTTGGCGGTGATCGTGGACTTCACGGACGGCATGTCGGTGCCGTTGACGTAGAGGTTCTCGATGTCGCCGTCGAAGGTCTTCTTCACGCCGTCGCAGCGCTGGGTGAGGCCGACGTTGCCCTGTTCGTGGACGACGCAGACGGCCTTCTTGGCGCCGACCTCGTTGAGCTTCTTGCCGAACGCCTCGCCCGCCACGCTCTCGTCCTGCCCGAAGAACTCCAGCAGGCCGAGCTTCTTCCAGTCGGCGAGACCGGAGTTGAGGCCGACAACGGGGATGTCCGCGTCGCCGGCCTTGCCGATGACGTCCTTCATGGCGTCGGGCTTGGCCAGGGTGACGGCGATGCCGTCGACCTTCTGGTCGACGGCGTTCTGCACCAGGTTGGCCTGGTTGCCCGCGCTCGGGTCGGAGGAGTAGATCAGCTTGATGTTGTCCTTGGCGGCGGCGGCCTCGGCACCCTTGCGGACGATGTCCCAGAACGTGTCGCCGGGCGCCTGGTGGGTGACCAGCGCGACCGTCATGCGGGGGGTGCTCGCCTTGCCCGCGGCGGCGCCCTTGGCGTCGTCCTCGGCCTTCTTCCCGCCCGAGCTGCTGGAGCAGCCGGCTATCAGCAGGGCCGATATCGCCGCCGTGGCGACGAGCGCGACTCTGCGGGAGCGGGGGTGATTCGTGCGGTCCATCTTTCCAGCACCTCACTGTGCGGCCGGGGGAAGGGAACGGGACGGCGGCGGGCGTCGGTGCCCGCTCACAGGTCCGGGGCAGAGTACCCGGGCCGTGGCACGTGGTCCGGGCGGGGTGTTCGGGCGGGGTGTTGGGACGGGATACAAACCCCTGCGCCACCCCACTGTCAATACTTTGTCAAGACATCACTTCAGAAGCAGGTCCGAATGTCCGTACAAGCGCATGTCCGTACAAAGCCTTGACATGCGGTCCCGGGGCGCCTACACCTGTGCGCATGCCCCTGCCCACCGGTTCCTCGCCCGCCGATGCCTCCGCCGACACCTCCTCCGCGTCCTTCGACCTGCTCACCATGGGACGCATCGGGGTCGATCTTTACCCCTTGCAGACCGGAGTGCCACTGTCCGAGGTGGAATCGTTCGGGAAGTTCCTCGGCGGCAGCGCGGCCAACGTGGCGGTGGCCGCCGCGCGCCTGGGCCGGGCGAGCGCCGTCCTCACCCGCACCGGCGACGACCCCTTCGGCGCCTATCTGCACACCGCGCTGCGCGAGTTCGGCGTCGACGACCGGTTCGTCACCCCGGTCGCGGGCGAGCAGACGCCGGTGACGTTCTGCGAGATCTTCCCGCCGGACGACTTCCCGCTGTACTTCTACCGCCGCCCCAAGGCCCCCGACCTGCAGATCACCGCCGCCGAGCTGGACCTCGCCGCGATCCGCTCGGCGCGGATCTTCTGGATCACCGGCACCGGGCTGAGCGAGGAGCCCAGCCGCTCGGCCACCCTGGCCGCCCTGCGGGCCCGGGCCAGGGCCGGCACCACCGTCTTCGACCTCGACTGGCGGCCGATGTTCTGGCACGACCCGGAGACCGCCCGCCCGTACTACGCAGAAGCCCTGCGGCACGCCACCGTCGCCGTCGGCAACCTCGACGAGTGCGAGATCGCCACCGGGGTGCGCGAGCCGCGCGCCTGCGCCGAGGCACTGCTGGCCGCCGGGGTCGAACTCGCCGTCGTCAAGCAGGGACCCAAGGGCGTCCTCGCCGTCCACCGCGACGGCACCGAGGCCGAGATGGAGCCGGTGCCGGTGGAGGTCGTCAACGGCCTCGGCGCGGGCGACGCCTTCGGCGGGGCGCTCTGCCACGGTCTGCTCTCCGGCTGGGCGCTGGAGAGGACCATGCGGTACGCCAACGCGGCCGGGGCGCTCGTCGCCTCCCGCCTCGCCTGCTCCGCCGCGATGCCGACGCCCGCCGAGGTCGAGGATCTCCTCACCGGCGGCCGCCCCGCGCCGCCGAGGGCCTGACCGTCCGCACCACCTCTCGTCCGCGGCCCACCGGCGCCGCCCCAGAACGGAGCACCCCCCTTGAGCAGCATCAGCATCCCCGACCTGGTCGCGGTACGCGTCCGCCGTCCCGAGGCCATAGCCGAGGCGGCGGCCCGGCGCGCCCGGCGGCCGCTGATCGGCGACAGCGGCCGACTGATGATCGTCGCCGCCGACCACCCGGCCCGCGGCGCCCTCGGCGTCGGCGGCGACCGGCTGGCCATGGCCAACCGCGCCGATCTGCTGCACCGGCTGTGCACCGCGCTGTCCCGGCCGGGGGTGGACGGGGTGCTGGCCACCGCGGACGTCCTGGAGGACCTGCTGCTGCTCGGCGCCCTGGAGAACAAGGTCGTCATGGGTTCGATGAACCGCGGCGGCCTCGCGGGCGCCGCCTTCGAGATGGACGACCGCTTCACCGGCTACCGCGCCGAGGACATCGAACGCTCCGGCCTCGACGCGGGCAAGCTGCTGCTGCGCATCGACTACGACGACCCCGGCTCGCTGCGCACCCTGGAGTCCGCCGCCCGCGCGGTCGACGCCATGGCCGCCCGGCGGCTGCCGGTCTTCGTCGAGCCGTTCCTCTCCCGCCGGGTGGACGGCCGGGTCCGCAACGACCTGAGCGCCGACGCCGTCACCCGCTCGATCGCCATCGCCTCGGGACTCGGCGGCACCTCCGCCCACACCTGGCTCAAACTGCCCGTGACCGAGGACCCGGACGACATGGCCGGCGTCCTGGAGACCTCCACGCTGCCCGTGGTACTCCTCGGCGGTGAGGTCGGCCCGGACCAGGACGTCGCCTACGAGAGATGGCGCAAGGCGCTGCGGCTGCCCACCGTGCAGGGTCTGGTCGTCGGCCGCTCGCTGCTCTACCCGGCGTCGGGCAGTGTGGAGGCGGCGGTGGACACGGCGGTGGGACTGCTGTGACCACCGGCCCCGCGCGGCACGCCGACCCGTCAACCCAACGTAACCGGTGAGGTTTCCATGAGCCCTTCCCCGCGCGTCCGTCTGACCGTCGCCCAGGCCCTGGTGCGGTTCCTCGCCGCCCAGTACACCGAACGCGACGGCACCCGCCGGCGGCTGATCGCCGGCACCTGGGGCATCTTCGGCCACGGCAACGTCGCGGGCGTCGGCCAGGCGCTGGTGGAGTACGCGGGAGTGATGCCGTACCACCAGGGCCGCAACGAACAGGCCATGGTGCACGCGGCGGTCGGGTACGCCCGGCAGCTGAACCGGCTCTCCGCGCAGGCCGTCACCACCTCGATCGGCCCCGGCGCCACCAACCTCGTCACCGGCGCCGCGCTCGCCACCGTCAACCGGCTACCGGTGCTGCTGCTCCCCGGCGACCACTTCGCCACCCGCCCCGCCGACCCGCTGCTCCAGCAGCTGGAGCACCCGTCCGGCGCGGACGTCACCGTCAACGACGCGCTGCGCCCGGTCTCCCGGTTCTTCGACCGGATCACCCGCCCGGAGGCGCTGATCGCCTCCGCGCTCCAGGCGATGCGCGTGCTCACCGACCCGGCCGAGACCGGCGCGGTCACCCTCGCCCTCCCCCAGGACGTGCAGGCCGAGGCGTACGACTGGCCCGAGGAGTTCTTCGCCGACCGCGTGTGGCACGTACGGCGCCCCGAACCCGACCCGGCCGAACTGGCCGAGGCGGTACGGCTGATCAGGGCCGCCCGGCGCCCGCTGCTCGTCGCGGGCGGCGGGGTCCACCACAGCGAGGCCGAGGACGCGCTCAAGGCCCTGGTGGACGCCACCGGCATCCCGGTCGCCTCCACCCAGGCGGGCAAGGGGTCACTGCGCCACGACCACCCGGCCGACCTCGGCGGCATCGGCCACACCGGCACCGCGGTCTCCGACGCGCTCGCCCGCGAGGCCGACCTGGTGATCGGCGTCGGCACCCGCTACTCCGACTTCACCACCGCCTCCGGGACGCTCTTCCAGCACCCGGACGTCCGGTTCGTCAACCTCAACGTCACCGCCTTCGACGCCCACAAGCTCGCCGCCCGCACGCTCGTCGCCGACGCCCGCAGCGGCCTCGCGGCGCTCACCGTGGCGCTGGCCGACCATCGCGTCGAGGCCGGGTACGAGGCGGAGTACCGGGCCGGCAAGGAGCGCTGGGAGCAGGTCGTGGCCGCCGCGTTCGCGGCCGACGACGACGCGGTGCCCACCCAGACGCAGGTGCTCGGCGCCCTGGACGCGGTCGTCGGGGACACGGACGTGGTGATCAACGCGGCCGGTTCGCTCCCCGGTGACCTGCACAAACTGTGGCGGGCCCGGTCTCCCCGTCAGTACCACCTGGAGTACGGCTACTCCTGCATGGGGTACGAGATCCCGGCCGGCATCGGCGTCCAGCAGGCCGCCCCCGAGGCGGTGGTGTGGTCGCTGGTCGGCGACGGCACGTACCTGATGATGCCGACCGAGATCGTCACCGCCGTCCAGGAGGGGTTGCCGGTCAACCTGGTGCTGTTGCAGAACCACGGCTACGCCTCCATCGGCGGCCTGTCCGAGGAGACCGGCGGCGAGCGCTACGGCACCGCGTACCGGTACCGCGCCGCCGACGGCACCTTCACCGGCGATCCGCTGCCGGTGGACCTCGCCGCCAACGCCGCCAGCCTCGGCATGGACGTCCTGCGCGCCAAGACCGTGCGGGAGCTGCGCGACGCCCTGGCGACGGCCCGCGCCTCCGACCGGCCGACCTGCGTGTACGTCGAGACCGACCCGGCGGCGACGGCTCCCCCGGCCGAGGCGTGGTGGGACGTGCCCGTCGCCGGGACCGCGGGCCGCGCGGCCGCCGTCGCCGCCCGCGAGCGCTACGACCGCCAGGTCGCCACCCGCCGCCGCCACCTCTGACCGCCGCCCGGCCCCTCCCGTCTTCTGCCCGTCCCCTCCCCCGTCCGCTTCGCACCGAAAGGCCCCGCCCGTGAACGCCCCCGCGCACACCGCCCCGCAGACCGTGAGCCACTGGATCGACGGCAGGCCGGCCGCCTCCGCCTCCGGCCGCTCCGGCCCCGTCTACAACCCGGCCACCGGCGCCGAGGCCCGCCGGGTCGCCTTCGCCTCCGTCCAGGAGGTGGACATCGCCGTCGCCGCCGCGAAGGCCGCCTACGCCGAGTGGAGCCGGACCTCGCTGGCGCGGCGCACGGCGGTGCTGTTCACGTTCCGCGAGCTGCTGGACGCCCACCGCGACGAGATCGCCGCGCTGATCACCGCCGAGCACGGCAAGGTGCACTCCGACGCGCTCGGCGAGATCGCGCGCGGCATGGAGATCGTCGAGCTGGCCTGCGGCATCCCCGCCCACCTCAAGGGCGAGTTGTCCACCCAGGTCTCCACCCGCGTCGACGTGGCCACCCTGCGCCAGCCGCTGGGCGTGGTCGCCGGCATCACGCCGTTCAACTTCCCGGCGATGGTGCCGATGTGGATGTTCCCCGTCGCGATCGCCTGCGGCAACACCTTCGTGCTCAAGCCGAGCGAGAAGGACCCCTCGGCCTCCCTCCGGCTCGCCGCGCTGCTGACCGAGGCGGGGCTGCCGGACGGCGTGTTCAACGTCGTCCAGGGGGACAAGGCGGCCGTCGACCGGCTCCTCGAACACCCCGACATCGCCGCCGTCTCCTTCGTCGGTTCCACCCCGATCGCCAAGTACGTCCAGCTCAAGGCGGTCGAGCACGGCAAGCGGGTGCAGGCGCTCGGCGGCGCCAAGAACCACATGCTGGTCCTGCCCGACGCCGACCTCGACCTCGCCGCCGACCAGGCCATCAACGCGGCCTACGGCTCGGCGGGCGAGCGGTGCATGGCCGTGTCGGTGGTGGTCGCCGTCGGAAGCATCGGCGACGAGCTGGTGTCGCGCATCGCCGAGCGGGCCAAGGCGCTGCGCATCGGCCCCGGCGACGACCCGGCCAGCGAGATGGGCCCACTGATCACCCGCGAGCACCGCGACAAGGTGGCCGCGTACGTGGCGGGCGCGGCGGACCAGGGCGCCGAGGTCGTCGTCGACGGCACCGGGTACACCGTCCCCGGCCACGAGGACGGCTTCTTCACCGGCGTCTCGCTGCTCGACCGGGTGCCGGTGACGGCGGACGTCTACCGCGAGGAGATCTTCGGCCCGGTGCTGTGCGTGGTCCGCGCGGAGACGTACGACGAGGCGATCGAGCTGATCAACGGCTCCCGCTGGGGCAACGGCACGGCCATCTTCACCCGGGACGGCGGCGCCGCCCGCCGCTTCCAGCTGGAGGTGGAGGCGGGCATGGTCGGCGTCAACGTGCCGATCCCGGTGCCGGTGGGCCACCACTCCTTCGGCGGCTGGAAGGACTCCCTCTTCGGCGATCTGCACATCTACGGCAACGACGGCGTCGCCTTCTACACCCGGGGCAAGACGGTCACCACCCGCTGGCCCGACCCGTCCGACGGCGGCATCAACCTCGGCTTCCCGAGCCACTCATGACCCGTACGGCGGCCGGGGCGCCGGCGCCTGCCGGCGACCTCGCCTTCACGCTGGACCGCGGCAGTCCCGTCCCGCTCTACCACCAGCTCGCCGAGCAGCTCACGGCGGCGATCGAGCGGGGCTCGCTCGGCCCCGGCAGCCTGCTCGGCAACGAGGTGGACCTCGCCGGGCGGCTCGGGCTGTCCCGGCCGACGGTCCGCCAGGCCCTGCAGTCGCTGGTGGACAAGGGGCTCCTCGTCCGCCGGCGGGGCGTGGGCACGCAGGTGGTGCACACCAGGGTGCGGCGCCCGCTGGAGCTGAGCAGCCTGTACGACGACCTGGAGAGCGCCGGGCAGTCCCCCGCCACCCGGGTGCTGCGCAACGAGGTCGGCCCGGCCCCGGCGGAGGTGGCCGCCGCGCTGGGCGTCGCCGAGGGGGCCGGGGTGCACCGCCTGGAACGGCTGCGGCTCACCCACGGCCGGCCGGTGGCGCATCTGACCAACTTCGTCCCCGAGGGGCTGCTGGAGCTGGACACCGGGCGGCTGGAGGCGACCGGCCTGTACCGGCTGCTGCGGGCCGCCGGGCTCACGCTGCACAGCGCGCACCAGACGGTCGGCGCGGTCTCGGCCACCGCCGAGGAGGCGGCTCGCCTCGAGGAGCCCGAGGGGGCCGCCCTGCTGACGATGCGGCGCACGGCGTACGACCACACGGGGCGGGCGCTGGAGTACGGCTCGCACCAGTACCGGGGGTCGCGCTACACGCTGGACTTCCAGTTGCTGGCGCGTTCCTGAAGGTGTCCCTCCTGGCCGAGAGGCGCCCCACCCCGCTTTCGGTACCGCCGGATCACACCTCGCCGAAGGCCTTGCGCAGCGTGCCGATCGCCTGGGCGATCGCCGCGCCCGCCGCCTGCGTGCCGCGCAGCGCGTTGAGCATCACGAAGTCGTGGATGATGCCCTGGTAGCGCACGGCGGTGACCGGGACGCCCGCCTCGCGCAGCTTGTTGGCGTACGCCTCGCCCTCGTCGCGCAGCACGTCCGCCTCGCCCGTGATGACGAGGGCCGGCGGCAGACCGGTGAGCTGTTCGGTGGTGGCGCGCAGCGGGGACGCCGTGATCCGGGCGCGCTCGGCCTCGTCGGTCGTGTACTGGTCCCAGAACCACCGCATGCCGTCCCGCCGCAGGAAGTACCCCTCGGCGAACTGGTCGTACGAGGCGGTGTCGAAGCGCGCGTCGGTCACCGGGTAGAACAGCACCTGCTGGACGAGGGGCACGTCACCGCGCTCCTTGGCCATGAGGGTCAGCGCGGCGCTCATGTTGCCGCCGACGGAGTCGCCGACCACGGCGAGACGCGTGGCGTCCAGCTCCTTGGCGGCGCCCTCGCGGACGATCCACTGGGCCACGGCGTAGTTCTGCTCGATGGCGACCGGGTAGCGGGCCTCGGGCGAGAGGTCGTACTCGGGGAAGACGACGGCCGCACCGGCACCGACGGCGAGCTCGCGGACCAGCCGGTCGTGGGTGTGGGCGTTTCCGAACACCCACCCGGCGCCGTGGATGTAGAGGATCACCGGGAGCGTGCCGCTGACGCCCGCGGGGCGGACGAGCCGGGCCCGCACGCTGCCCGTGGGACCGCCGGGGACGGTGATCCACTCCTCGTCGACCGCCGGCTTCTCGATCTCACCGGACTGCACCTCGTCGACGGTCTTGCGGCCCTCGGCCGGGCCGAGGTCGAACAGATAGGGCGGATTGGCCGTGGCCTCGACGAACTCCTGTGCGGCGGGCTCCAGGACCGGGCGGGGGCCGGTGGTGTCGGTCATGTCGATCTCCTCGGATCGGGTGCCGCGGGCACGCCCCGGTCGACGGTTCCACCGGGGCGGCGGCACGACAAGTACAGTAGCTCTCAACTAAGTCGTGCGCAACTTATTAGGGCTCGATGCAATCGGTTGCGAGATAATAGGGGCCGCGTGAACGGCTCATGAACGCTAGGCTGGACACGCTCCGGACATGACGCCTCCACGAGCCGACGAGGACATGAGGCGACGAGGACATGAGGCGATGAGAACATGACGGCGAGAAGCGCGCAGGACGACCCGCACGCGGGGGTCGCCGCCGCACCGGGTTCCCTGCTCCTGGACGACCAGTTGTGCTTCGCCCTCTACGCCGCCTCGCGCGCCGTCACCGCGCGCTACCGGCCGCTCCTCGACGAACTGGGCCTGACCTATCCGCAGTACCTCGTGATGCTGGTGCTGTGGGACCGGGACGGCAGCACGGTGAGCGACCTGGGCAAGGCGCTCCAGCTGGAGTCCAGCACCCTCTCCCCGCTGCTGAAGCGACTGGAGGCGGCGGGGCTGCTGCGCAGGGAGCGCCGTCCGGACGACGAGCGCTCGGTCGCCCTGTACCTCACCGACGCCGGCGCGGCCCTGCGCGAGCGCGCGGCCGCCGTGCCGACGTCGATGGGCGACGCGATGGGGCTGACGGCGGAGGAGGACGCGACGGCGAAGCGGCTGCTGCGCCTCCTGACCGCACACGTCGCACAGGACCGGTGAGCACGCACCGCGCGGGACCGTTCACCGCCCGCCGCATGGGACCGTCCACCGCCCGCCGCGCGGGACCCCTCAGCTCAGAAGCTCCTCAAGTCACTTGATTCGCAAGGCGGTTGACGCCGAGCATGAGGGTGCCCGCACGGAGGGCGCCGGACCCCCGATATCCGGCCCCGCCCGACCGGGCGCGCGCTCACAGGGCCACCCAGCCTCCCCGCTCCGCGGAACGTGCCATCGCGTCCAGCGCCTCCCCGCTGCGTACGGCGTCCGCAAGGGTCGGCCCGTGAGCGCGCCCCTCCGCCACCGAACGCAGGAATCCGTAGGCCTCGATCACCTTGAGGTCGTCGTACCCCATGGCGTTCGCCGCGCCCGGCTGGAACGCCGCGTACTCGCCCCGGCCGGGGCCGACGTGCACGGTGCTCACCGGCTGGTCCTGGTACGCCGTCCCCTGGCTCACGCCCAGCTCCCCCATCCGGCGGAAGTCCCAGAACAGCGCCCCCTCGGTGCCGTGCACCTCGAAGCCGTAGGCGTTCTGCTCCCCCACCGAGACGCGGCAGGCCTCCAGGACCCCGCGCGCACCGGAGGCGAACCGCAGCAGGCAGTTGACGTAGTCCTCGTTCTCCACCGGCCCCCGCTCGCCGCCGGAGGCCCGCTCGTGCCCGGCGGTGGCCCCGGTCGGCCGGGGCCGCTCGGGCAGGAAGACGGCGGTGTCGGCGACGAGCGCCTCGATCTCGCCGAGGAGGTACCGGGCCAGGTCCACACCGTGCGAGGCGAGGTCGCCCAGGACCCCGCTGCCGCCGCGCTCGCGCTCGTAGCGCCAGGTCAGCGCACCATCGGGGTGGGCGGCGTAGTCACTGAACAGCCGGATGCGGACATGAGTGACGTCCCCGATCCCGCCCTCGGCGATCAGCTCCCGGGCGTACTGGACCGCCGGGGCGTTGCGGTAGTTGAAGCCGACGGTGCCCTGGACGCCGGCGCCGGCCACGGCGTCCGCGACGGCGCGGGCGTCGCCGGCGGTGAGCCCGACCGGCTTCTCGATCCAGAGGTGCTTGCCGGCCGCCGCCATCGCGGTGCCGATCTCGCGGTGCAGGAAGTTGGGGGCGGCGATGCTCACGGCGTGCACGCGGGGGTCGGCGGCGACGTCACGCCAGTCGCGGGTCGCGGTGGCGAACCCGTACTGCTCGGCGGCCTGTTCGGCCCGTCCCGGCACGTCGTCGGCGACGGCGACGAGCCGCGGCCGCAGGGGCAGTTGCGGGAAGTGATGCGGCACCCGGGCATACGCCTGGCTGTGCACCCGCCCCATCCACCCGAACCCCACGACGGCGACCCCGAGCGACTCCACCATTGCTTGTCCTTTCAACCGAGCCGAACTCAACCCCAGCGTACGAGCCAGGGGGCACCGCGCCCTTTTCAGGGGCGCGGGGCTGTGTCGATATGCGGCTCCGCCGCGTGGGCGCAATCCTTTCGGGGGTCCGGGGCGGAGCCCCGGGGTCGGGAAGGGAAGGGGCGGCGGGGGCGAAAAAACTGGTCGTGCACACCCCCTTGTGCCACACCCCGCTCCTCCTTACTTTCCAGTAAGTCCGTTGTCATGACCACACCCACGACCGACGGGACCCCCCATGCCCAGACCGCGCCTGCTCCTGACCCTCACCGCCGCCCTGGCCCTGGTCACGATCACCCCAGCGACCGCCTCCGCCGCCACAACCGCCACCCCCCTCCAGGAAGTGATGTTCGTCGGCAACAACTGGGACGGCACCGCCGACGTCATCCACTCCTCCGGCACCTACGCGAAGATCGGCAGCGTCAACGTCATCCCCGACAAGGCCGCCCGCATGGCCGAGATCAACGCCGACCCCATCAAGTGGATCTACTTCCAGGCGATCCGCAACAGCGTCGGCGAAGGCCACGACCAGTTCGTCGACGACATGTACGCCACCCCCGACGGACGGTCGATGGTCGTCTCCCGCCCCAGCTTCGCCGACGTCGTCTCGATCGACCTGACCACCGGAAAGGTCAACTGGCGCTTCCCGGTGGAGGGTTACCGCGCCGACCACATGGCCGTCTCCGCCGACGGCACCCGCGTCGCGGTTTCCGCCTCCACCGCCAACAAGGTCCACGTCCTGGACATCACCACCGGCAGGCAGCTCGGCCAGTTCGCCACCGGCGACAAGCCGCACGAGAACATCTTCACCAAGGACGGCACGTACATCTGGAACATGTCGATCGGCGACGTCAACACCTCGCTGGACTCCCCCGGCTGGGACTGGACGAAGGGCGACCGTCACATCACGGTCGTCGACGCCACCACGTTCAAGCAGGTCAAGGTCATCGACATGCGGCAGCGGCTGGACGCGTTCGGGCTCAAGGACTACTCCGACGCGGTCCGCCCGGCCGTGTTCTCCCCGGACGAGTCCACGTTCTACTTCCAGGTCTCGTTCTTCAACGGCTTCTTCGAGTACGACGTCGCCACCGACCGGATCACCCGGATGAAGACCCTGCCGAAGAACCCCGACACCAGCGACGACCGCACGACCATGGTCAACGACTCGCGCCACCACGGCCTGTCGATGAGCCCGTCGGGCAGCAAGCTGTGCGTCGCCGGGACGATGGACGACTACGCGACGGTCGTCGACCGCGCCACGCTCCAGGAAGGCCCGCTGGTGGCCGCGTCGAAGCCGTACTGGGCGACGGTCGGCGGGGACGGCAAGGACTGCGTCATCTCCGAGAGCGGCGCGGACCGGGTGACGGCGATCGACTTCGCGACGGGCGAGAAGCGGCTCTCGGTACCGGTGGGCGACCACCCGCAGCGGGTACGCCTGGCCCACGTGCCGGAGGGCTGGACGGGACCGGCCGGCGGCTGACGCGGGGCGGCGGGGGCCGGCCGGCGCTCAGCCGCCGGCTCCGCCTGTGCCGGTGCGCGGCGGGAGGCGGTGGAGTTCCACGTCCGTCAGCCCGCCGCGCCCGGTGACCGTCGCCGTCATGTACGTGCAATGCGGCTGGCGGCGGCGGTCGGTGGGCGAGCCGGGGTTGAGCAGCCGCGGCCCGCCGGGGGCGGTGGTGTCCCAGGGGATGTGGCTGTGCCCGAAGACCAGGACGTCCAGGTCGGGGAAGCGCTCGGCGCACCGGCGCTCCCGCCCCCGCGCGGCGCCGGTCTCGTGCACGACGCCGAACCGCAGCCCCTCCAGCTCGGCGCGGGCCACCTCGGGCAGCCGGGCGCGCAGCTCGGGCCCGTCGTTGTTGCCGTACACCGCGAGCAGCCGGGCGGAGCGGCTCTCCAGCAGGTCCAGCGTGGCCACGTCGACCCAGTCACCGGCGTGGATGACCACGTCGGCGCGGGGCAGCTCGGCCAGCAGGGGCGCCGGGAGCTCCCGCGCCCGCTTGGGCAGATGTGTGTCGCTCATCAGCAAAAGACGCACGGTCCCAGCGTCACACACGAACGGAACCGGATCAGTACCGCGCGGGCCCGCCGGGACCCGGCTCCGCCTCCGGGTCCAGGGCCAGTTCCGCCCACACCTGTTTGCCGCCGCTCGCCGGTACCGCCCCCCACACCGCCGACATCGCCTCGACCAGGAGGATGCCGCGGCCGCCCGTCGCCTCCCAGCTCAGGCTGGTCGGCTTGACCGGGGTGCGGGGCGAGGAGTCGGCGACGGCGATCCGCAGCCGGTGGTTGATGAGGGTGAGGTCGAGGCGGACCGGGCCGTCGGTGTGCACCAGCCCGTTGGTGACCAGCTCCGACACCACCAGCAGCGCGGTGTCCGCCGCCTCCCCCACACCCCAGGAGCGCAGCACGCGCCGGGTGAAGCGGCGGGCGTGCCGAACCGCCTCGGGCACCCGCCACACCGACCAGCTCTCGCGCAGCGGCCGCTGGGCCATGCCGTCGTAGCGCAGCAGGAGCAGGGCGACGTCGTCGCTGCGGTTGGCGTCCGTCAGGAGCGCGTCGGCGACCGGGCCGAGCCGGGCGGGGTCCCCGGCGGCGAGCCGTGCGGCCAGCCGATCCAGGCCGACCTCGTAGTCGGTGTCGGCGGACTCGACCAGGCCGTCCGTGGTCAGCGCGAGGACCGTGCCGGGCTGGAGCCCGAGCGGGGACATGGGGTAGTCGGCCTGGGCGACGACGCCGAGCGGCGGGCCGCCCTCGACGTCCAGGGTCTCGGTGCGTCCGTCCGGGTGACGCAGCACCGGCGGCAGATGCCCGGCCCGTACGCACCAGGCGGAGCCCTCCTCCATGTCGATGTCGACATAGCAACATGTCGCGAAGAGGTCGCTCTCCAGATCGACCAGCAGCCGGTTGGCGTGCGAGACGACGACGTCCGGGGGGTGGCCCTCGACGGCGTACGCGCGCAGCGCGGTGCGCATCTGGCCCATGAGGGTGGCGGCGGAGGCGTTGTGACCCTGGACGTCGCCGATCACCAGGGCGACGTGGTTGTCGGGCAGCGGGATGACGTCGTACCAGTCGCCGCCCACCTCAAGACCCGCGGTCGTCGGCAGGTAGCGGGCGACGGCCTCCGCGCCGGGGAGCCGGGGCAGCCGGCGCGGCAGCAGGGTCCGCTGGAGCATGCCGATCAGCTCGTGCTCGGCGTCGAAGGCGTGGGCGCGCAGCAGCGCCTGCCCGGCGAGGCCGGCGGCGGCGGTGAGCAGGGCGCGTTCGTCGGGCGCGAAGTCGTGCGGGGCGTCCCAGCCGATGAGGCAGGCCCCGGCCAGCCGGCCGCCGGCGGGCAGCGGCAGGACGGCGAGACCGCCCGGGCCGACCTCGGCGAGCGCGGGTTCGAGGGTGGTGCCGGCGGGCCGGATGGTGATGCGGCCCTCACGCAGGGCGGCGGCGAGCGTCGGCATGGCGCGGACGGGGGCGTCGGGCCACTCCGAGCGCCACTCGGAGCGCCACAGGGCGGGCCAGGCCTCGGGGTCGGGCGGGTCGAGGACGGTGACGACGAGGCGGTCGCCCTCCAGTTCGGCGAGGGCGAGCCGGTCGGCGCGGAGCGGGACGCGCAGGGCCGTCGCCACGGCCTCGCCGACGCCGCGGACGGTGCCGGCGGTGGCGAGGGCCGCGGCGAGGCGCTGGATGCGCGTGACGTCGCTGACGCCGGGGCGGAGGGTGGAGGCGTCGGCGACGGTGCCGACGAGGCGGGCCGGGCGGACGTCGTCCGGGCCCGCGCCCGTTTCCGCTCCCGCCTCCGCGGGCAGCAGGCGGCCGCGCATGCGCAACCAGCGCGGCTCGCCGGAGGGCTGGAGGATGCGGAACTCCAGTTCGCGCTCGCCCAGGGACATGTGGTCGGGCTCGACCAGCGACATCAGGGAGGGGAGGTCCTCGGGGACGGTGCGGGCGAGCAGTGTCTCGACCCTGCCGTCGAACGCGTCCCGGGCGAGGCCGAAGAGGTCGAGCACGGCGTCGTCGACCTCCACCCGGCCGGTGTCCATGGCGAGGCTGAAGGAGGCGGAGCGGGGGGTGTCGCGGCTGCCGTCGTCCGGTGGCCCGGGGGCGGTACGGCGGCTGGTGACGGCCTCGGCGATCAGGGCGAGGCAGGCGCGGTCCTCGGCGTCGAAGCCGTCGGGGGTGTCGTGGACGGCGACGAGGCAGCCGCCGTCACGCAGCGGCAGGACACCGAGGGAGAAGTCGCCGAGGGGCGGGGGCGGGAGGCGGCGGGGGCCGGTGTCGTGGGCGAGGTCGGCGGCGGTGAGCCAGTGGGGGTGGCCGGTGCGGTGGGCGTCGGCGGGGGGCGAGGCAGTGGTGAGGGGGTAGGCGTCGCGGAGGCCGTAGAGGGTGCGGGGGACGCCTACGGACTCGGTGAGGGTGAGGTGGCCGGTCGTCTCGTCGGGGGTGTAGAGGGCGGCGGTGGCGGCATGGGCGAAGACGAGGGTCTGTTCGAGGGTGCGGCGGAGGCGGTCGTCGGGGGTGAGGTCGGCGGCCAGGGTCTTGAGGGCAAGTTCGGCACGCGGTGTTCCCGATCCGCGTTCCACAGTGCGCCGCTCACTGACCACGCCGTCATTACAGCGCGTATGGGGCGGATGTGCAGCCCCTACGACACATACGCGGTTTTCCGCACCCACTGCCCCTGGGGGCTCCGTCCCTCGCCGTGCGGGGCGGAGGCGCGTGGGGGAGGCTGGACTCGGTGGCGACGGAAGGAGGTGGTCGGCATGGCCGACGACCCCTCGCCGCCGGACCCCGCCTCGCCCGGCCACCCCCTGCTCTCCCTCACCCTCGCCGCGATGCTGGACGACCTCCACGCCCTGTCCGGCGCCGTCTACCTCCTCTCGCCCGGCGAACCGGTGCTGGAGATGAAGGTCATGGCCGGCCTCCCCCGCGCCTTCGCCTCCCCCTGGGAACGCGTCGGCCTCGGCTCCCCCGTCCCCGTCGCGGACGCGCTCCGCGAACGCCGCCTGGTGTGGGTCAACGGCGAGGTCGAGATGGCCCACCGCTACCCCCGCATCGCGACGGTCCTCCCGTACCCCTTCTGCCTGGCCGCCGTGCCGCTCGCGACGGAGGACACCGCGTACGGCGCGCTGTTCGTGACCTGGCCCGGCTCGCACTCCCCGCAGCTCTCCGACCGCGAGCGCCACCACCTCACCACCGCCTGCGAGCGACTGGTGACCCGGCTGGAGCGGGCCGCCGCCGAGCGCCACCCGGTCGGCCCCGAGCCCGACATCCTGCCGCCGCCCACCGAGGCGGACACGGCCGGCCGGTCCGGCGCGCTGGAGGCGGTCCGCATGGCGGCCCGCCTGCCGTACGGGCTGTGCGCCCTCGACCTGCACGGACGGATCACCTTCGCCAACCGGGCCGCCGGCGAACTGCTCGGCGTGCCGTCCTCCGGGCTGCCCGGCACCCTGCTGTGGGCGGCCGTGCCCTGGCTGAACGACCCCGGCTACGAGGACCACTACCGGGCCGCGCTGCTGAGCCGGCAGGTCACGACGTTCGTCGCGCTGCGCCCGCCGGGCAGCTGGCTGTCCTTCCGGCTCTATCCGGGCGGGGACGGGCTCAGTCTGCGCATCTCCCCCTCCCGCGCGGTCTCCCGCGCGGGAGGGGGAGAGCGGGGCACGGGGACCGCCGAGCCGTCGCGGCAGGTGGGCGGCAGACGGCTGGTGACGATCGCGCACGTCCTCAATCTGGCCGGCGCGCTCACGGAGGCGGTGGGCGTGGAGGACGTCGTCCAGCTCGTCGCGGACGAGATCGCGCCGGCCCTCGGCAGCCAGGGTCTGATGATGCTCGGCTCGCACGGCGGCCGGCTGCACATCCTGGGCCACCGCGGCTTCCCCGACGACGCCGTCGAGCGCTGGGACGGCACGCCGCTGGCCGCGCCGATCCCCAGCGCGCGCGTGCTGTCCACCGGCGTGCCGGCGTTTTTCGAGTCGCCGGAGCAGCTGGAGCGGCTGTACCCGCTGCCGACGCCCACTTCGGACGGCATGGCCGCGTGGGCGTGTCTGCCGCTGATCGCCTCGGGCCGGCCGGTGGGCACGTGGGTGGTGGCGTACGCGCGGCCGCACGCGTTCCCCGCCGACGAGCGGGCGGTGCTGACCAGCCTCAGCGGGCTGATCGCACAGGCGCTCGAACGGGCGCTGCTGTACGACGCCAAGCACCGGCTCGCGCACGGGCTCCAGCAGGCGCTGCTGCCGCCCTCGCTCCCGGCGCTGCCCGGCCTGGAGACGGCCGCCCGCTATCTGCCCGCCACCCAGGGCATGGAGATCGGCGGCGACTTCTACGACGTGGTGCCGACCTACGACAGGGCGGTGGCCGCGATCGGGGACGTGCAGGGGCACAACGTGACCGCGGCGGGGCTGATGGGACAGATCCGTACGGCGGTGCGCGCGTACACGACGGTGGGGCAGGGGCCGGGGGAGGTCATGCGCAGCACCAACCGGCTGCTGATCGACCTGGGTGCCGATCTCTTCGCGAGCTGTGTGTATCTGAGCATCGACAGCGGGCGCGGCCGGATGGTGCTGGCGCGGGCGGGGCATCCGCCGCCGTTGCTGCGCCGGCCGGACGGGCGGGTGCGGGTCCTCGACCTGGCCGGGGGGCCGCTCCTCGGAATTCAGGAGTCGGCGGTGTACCCGACGGCGGAGGTGGCGTTCCCACGCGGGTCGGTACTGGTGCTGTACACGGATGGTCTGATCGAGTCGCCCGGGGTCGACATCGACGACGCGCTGGACGGGCTGGCGGAGCGCCTGGCGGGCGATCCGGCGGAGCCGCTGGACGCGCTGGCGGACCGGCTGGTGGGCCCCGGCGCGGCCGGCGAACGCCCGGACGACGTGGCACTGCTGCTGCTCCGGGCGGTGTGAGGACCAGGCGTTCCCTCGCCCCCGCGCCCCTGACCGGGGCGCGGGGAACCACGCGGGAACCCCCGCCTCACCCGTCAGTGCCCCCGCCGATGCCCATGCTTCGAGGACTCGACCCCCGACCCACCGGCCTGGGCGGCAGCCCCGCCATCCTGGTCACCGGCCTGGTCACCGGCCTGACCACCAGCACCGGCGGCCTGACCACCATCCGCGGCCTGGCCACCGTCACCGGCCGCCTGACCACCATCCGCGGCCTGGCCACCGTCACCGGCCGCCTGACCACCATCCGCGGCCTGGCCACCCCCGTCGCCCAGCGACGCCCCCGTCGCCTCCAACGCGGTGGTCACCGGCTGGAAGAACGTCTCACCGCCCGCCGTACAGTCCCCGCTTCCCCCCGACGTCAGCCCGATCGCGCTGCCATCCTGGGTGAACAGCGACCCCCCGCTGTCCCCCGGCTCCGCACACACATCGGTCTGGATGAGCCCGGTCACCGTCCCCTCGGGATAGTTGACCGTGGCGTCCAGACCGAGGACCGACCCGTCGTGCAGCCCGGTCGTGCTGCCCATCCGGAACACCTGCTGTCCCACCGCCGCCTCCGCGGCCTGGGTGATTTGCACGACCTGCCCCCCGCCCACGTTGACCTCACTGGGCGCCTGCGTGGCCGGGTCGTCGTATGTGACGAGGGAGAAGTCGCCGTCCCCGGGGAACGTGGCCTGGTCGACGGTGGCGATCGGCTGCCCGTTCTGGTCGTCGGCCCACTGGTCCGCCGCGACCCCGCAGTGACCGGCGGTCAGGAACGCCGGACTGCCGTCGCTCGCGGTGACGTTGAAGCCGAGGGAGCAGCGGGCGTTGCCGCCGAAGATGGCGTCGCCGCCGGAGACGAACGTCTTGAAGGTGCCCTGGGACTTCTTCAGGGTGGCCATGCCGGAGCCGAGGCCGTCGACGGTCGATTCGAGCCGGTCCCACTTGGCGCCGGTGACGGTGCTGTCGGCGGTGACCCGGATCTCGTTGGTCTTCGGGTCGACCGACCAGGCCGTGCCCGGGATCGTGGCGTCGGTGCGCAGCGTCTTCGCGGCGGTCTCCAGCGCACCGGTGCTGTTGCGGACCTGGTTCGGTACGGCGCCGGCCTCCTTGACCGCGTTCACCATCTTCTCGTCGTCACCCACCACGTTGACGACGATCCGCTTGGTGTCCGCGTCGTAATAGGACCCCGCGAACGCGTCACCGAGCTGGGACTGGAGCCGGGAGGCGAGGCCGGAGACGTCGGCCGCCTTGAACGTCTTGGGCGTCGCGTCGTTCGAGTCCGTCTGCGAGGCGTTGGCGTTGGGCAGCAGGAACGCCGCCGCTCCGAGCGCCGCGACGCCGCCGATCGCGATGACGGCTTTGCGCTTGGGTATGCGTTTGTGACTCAACTCTGGACCTCCTGGGGACGGGGTCGTGCGTGCGCCGCCGTCCGGCAGCGGGCTGGGGACGCCTTGTCGCCCGTTTGTACGCAGCGGAGTGCCTCAGTGTTCAACTGGCTTCACGGAAAGCTCTTTTGAGGGGCCCGCAGGCGCTCGGGGCCTCCCGACGGAACGTCACCGGAACGACACCCTCCGCATTTGCCGTGGAGCGGAACGTCGGCTTCAGCAAATCTGCACATCGAATGCGCAGCGGGGTCACCGCCCGCCACGGCCGTCCACATCCCCGGCACCCTTCGGCGCGCGGCGGCCGGAGGTGACCCCTGTGACGGATGTGTCGCAAGGGAGGTGACGCGACGATGCCGCGCAGCATGTGAAGAAGTGGCCGACGCGCCGTGCCCGCGCCTGCACCGATCGGGCCGCCCTGTCGGCAACCGCGCTGGTGGGGACCGCTGTTGAGTGGAAGCTCGGCGCGCGGTCGTGCTTTGATCCTTCGCACCGCGGCGGTCGCCCCACGGCCTTGTGCAGACAGGGCCCGGCCGGCCGCGGCCGCGGCCGGCCGACTGTCCGCAGAATCCATCTGTCAGCAGTGGGGGCCGCTCTCCCCCTTGTTGCATACCCATACGAAGGGAAGTTCCCTGATGAACTCCACCCCCCAGGTCGAGACCGCCGAGATCTCGGACGCCGAGCTCGACGCCGTCTCCGGCGGTCTGTCCCTCAACGCCGTCGGCACCGTCACCGGCGTGGTGGACGGCGTCGCCCCGGTGTCCGGCCTGGTGAACACGGCCGTCAACACCGTCGAGGGTGTCACGGGCCTGAACACCGCCCCGGTCACCGGCCTGGTCGCCGGTCTCTGAGCGCACCCCGCTCGCGGACGTCCCGGAACCGCCCCCCGGTTCCGGGACGTCCGGGTTTCCCCCACTCCCCGACTCCCCATGGCCCGCCCCCACTCCCCCCAGGGCCTCTCCCCGTCACGCGTCAGGTGAGGCAGTAGCCCCGTGCAGTTCCGCCAACAGGCCCTCGCCAAGCTGCAGTCGCCCGAGGAGCTCGACCTCCCGGTGCGGCTGGCCCGACCGCAGGGCTGGCTGGTGCTCTGCGTGACCGTCGTCGTGATGGCGGCCGCCTCGGTGTGGGCGGTCACCGGCTCGGTGCCCGCCACCGTCGACGCCCCCGCCGTCCTCACCCACGCGGAGGGCAGTTACGTCCTGCAGAGCCCCGTCGCCGGACAGGTGACCGAGGTCCTGGCGAAGGAGGGCGAGCGGCTGTCCGCCGGCGCCCCGGTCGTCAAGGTGCGGACGAGCGACGGTGACACGGTGGTGCGCACGGTCGCCGCCGGACGGATCTCCGCGCTCGCCGCCGGCATCGGCCGCATCGTCCAGGCGGGCGCCGACATCGCCGCCGTCGAGAAGGTCGCCCACGCCGGCGACCCGCTGTACGCGACGGTGTACGTCCCCGCCCAGAACGCCGCCTCCCTCCCCGACAGGGCCGCCGTCGACCTCACCGTGCAGTCGGTACCGGCCCAGCAGTACGGGGTGCTGCGCGGGCGCGTCGTGCGGATCGACCGCACCGCCCAGACCCGTACCCGGATCACCGCGTTCCTCGGTGACAGCGCGCTCGCCGAGCAGTTCACCGCCGACGGCCGCCCGGTGGCAGTCCTGGTACGGCTGCTGACGTCGTCGGACACGAAGAGCGGCTACCGGTGGTCGTCCGCGGACGGTCCGCCGTTCCGGCTCACCTCGATGACCATGGCCACCGCCTCGGTCCGGCTGACCGACCGGCGTCCCCTCGATTGGCTGCTGCCGTGACACCTGCCCAGGACACCCTCCCCCCGCGCGGCCGGCGCCGTGCGGCCCCGCCGAAGCGCACCCGGCCGAGCGGCACCCCGCGCACGCGCCGCCGTACCGTGCGCACCCCCACCGTGTTGCAGATGGAGGCGGTGGAGTGCGGGGCCGCCTCGCTCGCCATGGTGCTCGGCCACCACGGACGCCATGTGCCGCTGGAGGAACTGCGCATCGCCTGCGGCGTCTCCCGCGACGGCTCACGCGCGAGCAACCTCCTGAAGGCGGCCCGGAGTTACGGCCTCACCGCCAAGGGCATGCAGATGGACACCGCCGCCCTCGCCGACGTGACGGCGCCCGCCATCCTGTTCTGGGAGTTCAACCACTACGTCGTCTACGACGGGACCGGGCGCCGCTTCGGCCGGCGCGGGGTGTTCGTCAACGACCCCGGCAAGGGCCGCCGGTTCGTGCCGCGCGAGGACTTCGACACCAGTTTCACCGGGGTCGTCCTCGTCATGGAACCCGGCGAGGACTTCACCAAGGGAGGCCGCCGCCCCGGGGTGTTCGGCGCGCTGCCGGCCCGGCTGCGCGGCACCGCGGGCACCCTGCCCGCCGCCGTCCTGGCCAGCCTGCTGCTGGTCGTGGTCGGGGCGGCCGTGCCCGCGCTGAGCCGTACGTACATCGACACCTTCCTCATCGGCGGGCAGACCTCCTCGCTGGGCGTGCTGTTCACGTCCATGGCGGCGTGCGTGCTGCTCACGGTGGTCCTGACCTGGTTGCAGCAGGCCAACCTGCTGCGCGGCCGGCTGATCTCGTCCACCCTGTCCAGCGCCCGCTTCCTGCGCCATCTGCTGCGGCTGCCGGTCACGTTCTTCGCCCAGCGCAGCCCCGCCGACCTGGTCCAGCGGCTCGGCTCCAACGACGCCGTCGCCGAGACCCTGGCCCGCGACCTCGCGGCGGCGGGCGTGGACGCGGTGGTCGTCGTGCTGTACGCGCTGCTGCTCTACACCTACGACCCCCAGCTCACCTTCGTCGGCATCGGGGTGGCGCTGCTCAACATCGTGGCGATGCGGGTGGTCGTACGGCTGCGGGCGACCCGGACGGCGAAGCTGCGCGCGGACACCGCCCGGCTCACCAACACCGCCTACACGGGCCTTCAGTTGATCGAGACGATGAAGGCGACCGGCGGCGAGGACGGCTACTTCCGCACCTGGGCCGGGCAGCACGCCACCACCCTGGAGGAGCAGCAGCGCCTCGGGGTGCCGAGCGCGTGGCTGGGCGTGGTGGCGCCGACGCTGGCCACGCTGAACAGCGCGCTGATCCTGTGGATCGGCGGGCTGCGCGCGGTCGAGGGGCATCTGTCGGTGGGCCTGCTGGTCGCCTTCCAGGCGCTGGTCGCCCGGTTCACCGCCCCGCTGACCCGGCTCAACGGGGTCGCGGGCCGGATCCAGGACTTCGCGGCGGACGTGGCCCGGCTGAAGGACGTGGAGAGCTTCCGCGCCGACCCGCTGCACACCCGGGGCGCGGGCGGGACGTCCACGCGCCGGCTCCGTGGCCACATCGAGCTGGCGGACGTCTCCTTCGGCTACAGCCCGCTGGACAAGCCCCTGCTCACCGGCTTCGACCTCACCGTGGGACCCGGCCGGCAGGTGGCGCTGGTGGGCGGTTCCGGCAGCGGCAAGTCGACGGTGTCCCGGCTGATCGCGGGCCTGTACGCGCCCTGGGAGGGCGTCGTCCGGATCGACGGGCAGCGCCTGGAGGACATCCCGCGCGGCGCCCTCGCCGCCTCCGTCTCCTTCGTCGACCAGGACGTGTTCCTCTTCGAGGGCTCGGTGCGCGACAACGTGGCCCTGTGGGACCCCTCGGTGCCGGACGAGGCGGTGGTGGCGGCGCTGAAGGACGCGGTGCTGTACGACGTCGTCGCGCGCCGCCCGGGCGGGATCCACGGCCGGGTCGAGCAGGACGGCCGGAACTTCTCCGGCGGTCAGCGCCAACGCCTGGAGATCGCGCGGGCGTTGGTGCGCGATCCGAGCATCCTGGTCCTCGACGAGGTGACCAGCGCGCTGGACGCGGAGACGGAGCAGGTGGTCATGGACAATCTGCGGCGGCGCGGCTGCGCCTGCGTGGTGATCGCCCACCGGCTGAGCACCGTGCGCGACAGCGACGAGATCGTGGTCCTGGACCACGGCACGGTGGTCGAACGCGGCCGGCATCCGGAGCTGCTCGCGGCGGGCGGGGCGTACGCGGCGCTGGTCAGGGAGCGGTGACGTGATCCCGGAGCAGATGCCTCACGTGAACCAGGCGGGCCGGCCGGGCCAGGCAGCCGCGCAGACCCGGACGGCCCAGCCGCCCGGGGGCGACCTCGTGCTCTCCGCCCTCGGCGGGCTCGGCACCCCGCTCGACTGCGCTGCGGACCGTACCCGCCTCGACCTGGACGGCCCCCAGGTGCTGTGGCTGGTGGAGGCCGGCGCGCTCGACCTGTACGCGGTGGACGCGGCCGCCCAGGGGCACTGGCACCACCTGGGCCGGCTGGTGCCGGGCACGCTGCTGCTCGGCCCGGTCGCGGGGCCGCGCCACACGCTGGTCGCCCGTCCGGTGGGCGAGTGCGTGGTGCGCCGGATCGCGCTGCGCGAGCTGTACCAGCAGGCGGAGACGGCGACCTGGTCCTACGACGCCTACGGCAATCCGCAGTACGTGCCCCCGGCGACCAGCCCGCTGGAGTACGCCCTCGCGCTCGGCGTCGGGCGCGGGCTGTCCGTGCTGTTCCAGGCGCCGATGGCGGGCGAGGCGGCGGCCACGCCCGCGGACGACGACGTGTTCTGGATGCAGGTGCCGCCGGGCAGCGTGGCGTACGGCTCGCTGTACGGGGCGGAGGCGGCGGCCGACCTGCTGATGGACCCGGGCCTGTGGCAGGGCCTGGTCGACCAGCAGTACCGGCTGCTGACCACGCTGGACCGATGGATCGAGGAGCTGGAGCGCAGCCACGAGGACCGTACGGCGGCCGGCATCCGGGCCGGCGAGGCGGCCCGCGCCCAGGCCGACCGGACGCTGCTCGCCTCCCTCGGCCCGGCCGCGGCGGGCCGGCGCACCACGGCCGCCGACGCGGACGCCACGTACGCCGCCTGCGCCCTCGTCGCAGAGGCGGCCGGACTCGCGCTCGCCGACCCCGCCCGGGGCGGCGCGGGCAGCGAGCGGCTCGACCCGGTGGAGCGGATCGCGCTCGCCTCCCGGGTACGCACCCGGACCGTACGCCTGGACGGGCGCTGGTGGCGGGACGACATCGGCCCGCTGGTGGGCTGCCGGGCCCTGTCGGGGGCGCCGGTGGCGCTGCTGTGGCGGCGCGGCGGCTATGTCGCCGTCCATCCTGCGACGGGCCGGGAGACGCCGGTGGAGAAGGCGAACGCGGTGGAGTTCGAGCCGGGCGCGGTGATGTTCTACCGTCCGCTGCCCGAGCGCGGGCTGTCCCTGCCCCGGCTCGCCCGGTTCGTGCTGCGCGGCAGCCGGCGTGATCTGGGCCGGCTGCTGCTCAGCACCCTGGTGACGCTCGCGATCGGCGCGCTGGTGCCGGTCGCCACCGGCAAGGTGCTCGGCTCGTTCGTGCCCCGGGCGCGGGAGGACCTGATCGGCCAGGTGTGTCTGGCGGTGATCGTGGCGGGCGTCGTCTCGGCGGCGTTCATGCTGCTGCAGAACCTGACGCTGCTGCGGCTGGAGGGCCGGATCGAGGCGACGCTCCAACCGGCCGTGTGGGACAGGCTGTTGCGGCTGCCGACGGCGTTCTTCGCCGAGCGGTCCACGGGCGAACTGGCCAGTGCCGCCATGGGGGTGAGCGCGATCCGGCGGCTGCTCGCGGGGGTCGCGCCCGTACTGGTGCAGTCGGTGACCGTCGGCGCGATGAACCTGGGGCTGCTGCTCTGGTACAGCGTGCCGCTGGCGCTGGCCGCGCTCGGCATGCTGGTGGTGATCGCCGCCGTCTTCCTGGGGCTCGGGCTGTGGCAGGTGCGCTGGCAGCGGCGGCTGATCGTGCTCAGCAACAAGCTGAACAACCAGGCGTACCAGACCCTGCGGGGGCTGCCGAAGCTGCGGGTCGCGGCGGCCGAGAACTACGCGTACGCCGCCTGGGCACGGCGGTTCGCGCGCAGCCGGGAGCTCCAGCGCAAGGTCGGCGGGATCAAGAACCTCAACACGGTGCTCGGCGCGGTGTATCTGCCGCTGTGCTCGCTGCTGATGTTCATGCTGCTGGCCGGTCCGGCACGCGGCTCGCTGTCGGCGGCGGCGTTCCTCACCTTCAGCACCGCGGTGACCATGGTGCTGACCTCGGTGACCCAGCTGACCGGCGCGTTCGTGTCGGCGGTGGCCGCGCTGCCGCTCCTGGAGGAGATCCGCCCGGTCCTCGACACCCCGCCCGAGGTCCGCTCCGGCAGCACGCCCCCGGGCGAGCTGAGCGGCGCGCTCGAGGCCCGCCGGCTCTCCTTCCGGTACGGCGACGACGGCCCCCTCGTCCTGGACGACGTGTCCTTCGCCGTCCGGCCGGGCGAGTTCGTGGCGGTCGTCGGACCGAGCGGCTGCGGCAAGTCGACGCTGCTGCGCCTGCTGATCGGCTTCGACCGGCCGGTCTCCGGCAGCGTCCTGTACGACGGCCAGGACCTGTCGGCCCTCGACCGCTCGGCGGTGCGACGCCAGTGCGGGGTGGTGCTCCAGCACGCGCAGCCGATGACGGGGTCCCTCCTCGACGTCATCCGGGGCACGGAACCGTGCACCCCGGAGGAGGCGATGGCGGCGGCCGAACTGGCCGGACTCGGCGACGACATCCGCCGCATGCCGATGGGCCTGCACACCATCGTGCAGGGCAGCGGCTCCCTCTCCGGCGGCCAGCGCCAACGCCTGATGATCGCCCAGGCGTTGCTGCGCCGTCCGCGCATCCTCTTCCTCGACGAGGCGACCAGCGCCCTCGACAACGAAACGCAGCGCACGGTCATCGAAAGCACCCGGGCGCTCAACGCGACCCGGGTGGTCATAGCCCACCGCCTCTCCACGGTCCTGGACGCGGACCGCGTGGTGGTGATGGAGGAGGGCCGAGTGGTCCAGGAGGGCCCACCGGCCACCCTCCTGACCGAGGAAGGCGGCCGCCTACGGGAGCTGGTACGCCGGCAGATGACGTAGCCCCGGCAAGCTATGACGCGCCCTTGCGGAACCGCGAACCCCCCACCGCCACCGCCAGCACCCCCACCAACGCGAGCCCCCCGGCAGGGGCCAGCACCCCCCACGGCGCCCGCTCGACGTACGGCTGATTCTCCGAAAGCAGCCGCCCCCAGTCAGCGGACGGCGGCTGCGCCCCCAACCCAAGAAAGCCCAGCGCCGCGAGCGCGAGCGCAACCCCCGGCAACCGCAACAACCCGTGCCGCACCACCGCCGGCAACACCCCCGGCACCAGCTCACGCCACAGCACGTACCACCGCCCCGCCCCCAGCCCCCGCGTCGCGACGACATGCGTGGCGGCGCGCTCCTGCCGCAGCAACGCCGACGTGTGCGCGGCGAGCGGCGCCCACGCGACGGCGGTCACGGCGAGCGCGGGCGTCGCGGGCCCGCTCCCCGCGACCCCGGCCACCAGCAGCCCCGCCAGCACCGGCGGCACGGCGTTCACCGTGTCGACGAGCGGCCCCGACAGCCGCGGCACCAGCCCGAGCAGTACGCCGAGGACCAGCGCCGCCGCGCTGATCGCCAGGGCGAGCGCGAGCGTGCCGAGGGCCCCGTGGGCGAACCGGGCGAGCACGTCCCGGCCGAGCGCGTCGGTGCCCAGCGGATGCGACCGGCCGGGCGCCCGCAGCCGGGCCGTCGTGTCCAGCGCGAGCGGATCGCGGGCGAGCCCCGCGCCGACGACCAGGAGGAGCACGGCACCGAGGACGAGCGGGACGACCCGCCCGCCGGCCGGCGCCGGCGCGGGCCGGTGCAGCGAGGGCAGCGCCCGGTCCCGCAGGGCCGGCCCGGTCAGCACCCGCGCACCGAGCCGGGCGAGCCCGGCGACGACCGCCCCGAGCACGACGAGGGCGAGCGTGCCCGCCTGGAGCACCGGGAGGTCCTGCGCGAGCGCCGCCTGGAGCGTGGCGCGGCCGAGCCCGGGGATGTCGAAGACCTGCTCGACGGCGACGGAACCGCCGGTCAGCCCCACCGCGAACAGCCCGGCGTTGGGCAGCAGGGCGGGCAGACAGCGGCGCAGCGCCATGCGGACGAGACGGTGCCCGGGGACACCGCGGGCAGTGGCGGCCACCGCCCAGGGTTCGGTGAAGGCCGCGGGCAGCAGGTCGTCGAGGAGCCGCCCGAGCAGGGCCCCGGCGGGCAGGCCGAGGGCGAGCGCGGGCAGTACCGTCCAGCGGGGCCCGTACCAGCCGAGGGCGGGCAGCCAGCCGAGCTGTACCCCGACGACGGCGGCCAGTACGGAGGCGAGGAGGAAGTCGGGCAGGGCGGCGAGCGTCGCGGCGGCGGCACCGGCACGGGGCGGGGCGGCCCGGTGCGTGGCCCCGCGCCACAGCGTACGGGCGCAGACGGCGCCGGCGGTGAGCGCGGCGACGAGCAGGGCCGCGCCCATCAGCACCAGGGAGGCGCCGAGTGCCCCGGTGACCGTGGGGGCGACCTCGGCGCCGGAGATCCAGGAGCGTCCGGCGTCCCCGTGCGCCAGCCCGCCGACCCATTGCCGCAGCAGGCCGAACGGTCCGGCGTCCAGGCCGAGTTGTTCCCGTACGGCGGCGAGCGCGGTGGGGTCGGGGGCGCGCTCGGCGGCGCGGGCGCGCAGCACGGTGCGCGCGGGGTCGGTCCGCGACAGCCAGGGCAGGACGGCGATCCCGCACACCAGCGCCCCGGCCACGCACACCCGCCACACCACGCCCCCGAGCCGCCCGCCGACCACGACGGACCACCGGACGGCACGCGGACCGTGCGGCTGCCGAACGGCCCGCGGAACGATCCGCGACATCGTGCGCGGCATGGCGGTCAGCGGCTGGTTCCGGCGCCGACAAGGGTGCGCTCGTAGGGGTCGAGGAGCGTGCCCCGTACGCCGGACGCGACGCCGGTGAGGACGCGCTGGTGGACGAGCGGGACCACCGCGTCGGTGCCGAGGATGGCCGACTCCGCGGCCATCGCGGCCCGTTGCCGGTCGTCCGTGTCGTCGGTGCCGGCCGCCGCGGCCACGGCCCGGTCGACCTTCTTGTCGCACAGCCGCGCGAGGTTGTAGCCGCCGTCGCAGGTGTAGTCGCTCTCCAGGACGGAGACGGGGTCGCCGGTGTCGAGCAGGGTGTTGCGGGCGGCGAGGACGGCGTCGAACCTCCCGTCGAGCGCATCGCCCTCGAGCCGCGCGTACTCCCGTACGACCAGCTTCACCTGGAACCCGGCCTTCTCCAGCTGCTCCTTCACCACCTGTGCGGCTTCGGGGAGTTCGGGCCGGTTGTCGTACGTGGCGAGGGTGACGGTGGCGCCGTCGGGGTCCGTGGCGCGGGCGCGTCCGGCCGGTGCGGTGCGCAGTCCGGCAGCCCAGGTGACGGCGGGTCCGTAGAGTCCGGCGCCGGGGTCGGCGTACCCCTCGTGGACGCCGTCGGCGAGGGCGGAGGTGTCGACGGCGGCGCGGGCGGCGGCCCGCTGCCCGGCCTCGGCGAAGGTGCCGGAGCGGGTGTTGAGCAGCAGGCTGGTGGTGCGGGTGGTGGCCGTCTCGCGCAGGGTGCCGTCGTCGAGGGAGGCGGCCTGGGAGACCGGGACCGCCTCGGCGATGTCGACGTCGCCGGTGCGCAGCGCACGGGCGCGGGCGGTGCCGTCGGCGATGAACCGCGCGTCGACGCCGGCGGCGCGGGCGGGCCCGCCCCAGTGGTCGTCGAACCGGTCGAGGGTGGCGGCGGTGGTGCCGGTGACCTTGGTGAGGGTGAACGGCCCGGTGGCGGTGCCGGCCGGGTCGGGGACGTCCGTGCGGTACGCCTTCGGGGAGAGCACGGCCAGGCTGGGCCCGGCCAGCCGCAGCGGCAGCGCGGGGTCGGGCGCGGTGGTGGTGAGGCGGACCTTCCGCGCACCGGCGGCCTTCGCGGTGAGGGTGACCCCGGCCAGCGCGGTGGGCAGCGACTCGGCCCCGGTGGCGTGGGTGAGGGCGCCCGCGACGGCGGTGCCGGTGACGTCGGTGCCGTCCTGGAAAGTGGCCTCGCGCAGGGTGAACTCCCAGGTGCGGGCGTCCTCGCGGCGCCAGGACTCGGCGAGCGCGGGGGCCGCGCGTCCGCCCGCGTCCAGGGCGGTGAGCCCCTCGGTGACGCCGAGCCGGCTGAGCAGGGTGGCGTCGGCGCCGTACGGCGAGAACCGCTCGGCGGGCGGGAACGCGAGCGCGACCCGCAGCCGGGCACCGGACCCGGAGGATCCGTCGGCGGAGCCGGCGCGGTCGGAGAAGCAGCCCGCGAGCAGGGGCAGGAGCAGCAGACCGGCGGCGAGCCGGCGGTGGCGGCGCGAACGGCGCGGGGAACGCATGGGGGCTCTTTCTGGTTGCGGAAGGCTCAGCGCGGGCGGGGCTCAGCGCGAGCGAGGCTCAGTGCGAGCGAGGCTCAGGACGACGACGGCAGGGCCACCTCGAAGTGCACGACACCGAACCCCCCGCCCTGCTCACGCTCCTGCTCCCGCTCGTCCCGGACGACCGTGCCGAGCGAGCGCCAGAACGGCTCGGCGCCGGGAACGGCCGGGTCGGTGTGCAGATAGACGGCGGTGTAGCCGCCGTCCGCCGCGGCGAAGCCGAGGAGTTCGCGCACCATGCGGCGGGCGAGCCCGCGCCTGCGGTGCGCGGGGCGGACGTAGACCCGGCGCAGTTGGGCGGTGCGCCCGGAGGGGTAACGCGCGGCGAGGTCACGGGGGTTGGGCGGATGGGCGGGGCCCCGGGAGTCGAGCGCGGCGGTGGCGACGACCTCGCCGTCCGGGTCGAGCGCGACGAGCAGGGTGTGGCGCGGGTCGGCGAGATAGGCCGCCCCGGGGTCGATGATGTCGCCGTGCCACCGCGGCATGTACCCGGTGCCGAAGTCGCGGTAGACGGTGTCGAGCATCACCGTCCGGGCACCGTCGAGGTCGTCGGGTGTCGCGGTCCGCACACAATAGTCTTCCTGTCGCACCTGCACATCATATGCAACAAGAAGTCTCCAAGATCCCCCGGCCGCTCCTCGGCCGTCCCTCGGCCGTCCTCCGCCCCGGACGGTCGCACGGTCCCTGCCGCGAACACCGGACCCCGGCGCCCCGCCGCATCCGGCCCGCGGGCGTGCCGTATCCGGCCGCGCCCGTCCCGCGCAGGCGTGCGCGGACGCAATGCGGGTATGTCGCACCGCATGCGTGTGGGTGTGGTGGACGTGGGGTCGAACACGGTGCGGCTGGTGGTCGCGGACGCGGTCGGCGGCATACCGCTGCCCGTGCACACCGCGAAGTGGCGGCTGCGGCTCTCCGAGTACGTCGAGCCGGGCGGTCCCGTGCCCGAGGAGGCCGTGGAGCGGCTGGTGGCGGCGGTCGGCGCGGCGAACGCCACGGCACGGCGGTGGGGCGCGTGCGAGCCGCCGGCCTTCGCGACCGCCGTCGTGCGCAACGCCCCGAACCGGCAGGAGGTGCTGGACGCGGTGCGGGCCGCCACCGGGGTGCCGTTGTGCACGCTGCCCGGCGAGGTGGAGGGCGAGCTGACGTTCCTCGGGGCGCGGCGGTGGATGGGCTGGCGGTCGGGTCCGCTGGCCCTGCTGGACATCGGCGGCGGCACGCTGGAGGTGGCGTTCGGCCGGGGCCGGCTGCCGGACTTCGTGGCCTCGCTGCCGCTGGGCGCGCGCCGGCTGACGCACGACTTCTTCGCGGACGAGGACGATCCGCCGTCGGCGGAGAGCGTACGGGCGATGCGGCGCGCGGTCCGTCACCAGTTGCGGGACGTGGCCGCGCGGATCCGCTGGGAGGGCCCGCGCACGGCGGTCGCGACGTCCCGCACGTTCCAGCAACTGGCACGGCTCTGCGGGGCCGCACCCGGCAGACACGGCCCGTTCGTGGAACGGGAACTGCACCGGGGCGAACTCCGCCGCCAACTCGACCGCCTGGCCCGCCTCCCCGCGGCGGACCGCGCCCACCTGCCCGGCATCTCGGCACCGCGGGCCCGCCAGAGCCTGGCCGGCGCGGTGGTCGCCCACACGGCGATGAAACTGACGGGCCTCACCACGGTGACGATCTCCCCGTGGGCGATCCGCGAGGGCATCCTCCTCCGCCACATCGAGGACGGCCCGGGCTGGTGGCCCACCCTCGCCCACCCCGAAGGCCACACCACACCCCCGCGCCCCCTGCGGGTGGCGACCCCGTAGGGGGCGCCCCGCAGGGGCGCGGGGCTGTGTCCGCTCTGCGACTACCGCCGCGCGGGCACGACCAGCCACATCCGACCCGCACCCGCCCTACACCCGAACCCCCCGAGCCATAAGGCGCCCTACACCCACCCATCCCCATGCCCATCCACCCCGGGGTCCAAGGGGCGAAGCCCCTTGAAAGGACGGGAAGGGTAGGGGCGGCGGGGGCGAAAAAGGGTACCCGCACCCCCATGAACCGCACACCCCAGGAAGGCCTCCCCACCCCCCGCGGCCCCCTCTCCACCACCGTCCTCCACCACCTCACCCACCCCGAGGACCCCCACCCCACCCCCGACACGACCACCACCGACCCCTACGGCGAGGACCTCCACCTCGCCCTCTACACCTGCTACGAACTCCACTACCGCGGCTTCCCCGGCGTCGACCCCACCCTCGAATGGAACCCCGCCCTCCTCGACCTCCGCGCGCGCCTGGAACACCGCTTCCTCACCGCCCTCCGCACCGACGCCCCCACCCACAAAACCCTCTCCGACGCCCTGGAAGACCTCCTCGTCGAGCCCGTCGACACCCCCGGCACCGACGCAGCCACCGGCGCGGAGACCGGCGTCTCCCACTACCTCCGCGACAAGGGCGAACTGCACCACATCCGCGAGTACGCGGCCCACCGCTCCCTCTACCACCTCAAGGAGGCGGACCCGCACGCATGGGTCCTGCCCCGTCTGTGGGGCCGCGCCAAGGCGGCAATGGCAGCGGTGGAGTTCGACGAGTACGGCGGCGGCCGCCCCGACCGCGTACACGCCCAGCTCTTCGCCGACCTCATGACGGACCTGAACCTCGACACCACCTACGGCCACTACCTCGACGCCACCTCCGGCGAAATGCTCGCCAACGTCAACCTGATGTCCCTGTTCGGCCTGCACCGCGCCCTGCGCGGCGCCCTCGTCGGACACTTCGCCACCGTCGAGATCACCTCCTCCCCCGGCTCCCGCAGGCTCGCGGAGGCGATGCGGCGCACCGGCGCCGGAGCGGCCGCGGAGTTCTTCTACGACGAGCACGTCGAGGCGGACGCCGTCCACGAGCAGGTCGTCCGCCATGACGTCATCGGCGGCCTGCTGGAGCAGGAACCGGAGCTGGAGGACGACATCACCTTCGGCATCGACGCGACGGAGTTCCTGGAGGCCCGCTTCGGCCGCGGCCTCCTGACCGCCTGGGAGTCCGGCCGCTCCTCCCTCCGCACGCCCCTCCCCGCGTCACGGTGACCGCGGCCGCCACCGCACGCCCAGCCGTCACCGCGACACCGTGCCCCCGCACCACCCGAGTCAAGATATTTGACGAAATCACGGGTACCCGGCCCCCTGTGAAACCTCTGGTTCTCCCGGGCGTCTACGCCCCACAAGACGACACCGCCCTCCTGGCCGGTGCCCTGTCCGACGAGCCGCTCGCACCGGACGCCCGGGTCCTCGACGTGGGCACCGGTTCCGGCGCCCTCGCCCTGGTCGCCGCGCGCCGGGGCGCCCGGGTGACCGCGGTGGACGTGTCGCGGCGCGCGGTGTACGCGGCCCGTCTCAACGCCTGGCGGGCCGGTCTCAGGGTCCGCGCGCTGCGCGGCAACCTGTTCGCGCCCGTGACCGGCGAGACCTTCGACCTGGTCCTGGCCAACCCCCCGTACGTGCCCACCCCCGACGCCCACCGCGAGCCAAGGGGCCGGGCCCGGGCCTGGGACGCGGGCCCGGACGGACGGCTGGTCCTGGACCGGATCTGCGGGCAGGCACCGCGGCTGCTGCGCCCCGGGGGCGTACTGCTCCTCGTCCACTCGGTGCTCAGCGGCCCCGAGCGGACCCTGGAGCAGTTGCGCGCGGCCGGCCTGACGGCGGAGGTCGCGGACCGCCGCTGGGTGGCGTTCGGCCCGGTGCTGCGGGAGCGCCACGGCTGGCTGCGGGAGCGGGGCCTGCTGGCCGCGGACCCGGCCGCGGGCGAGAAGGAGGAGCTGGTGGTGATCCGTGCCGTACGACAGCGCTGACGCGCCGCACCGTGAGGACGACGGGAGCACCGCACCCGGTACGCCACGCCGCCTCACCATGGGCCGGACGGGGCCGATCCTGATGGAGGGCCCGGTGGAGGTCGAGTTGGAGGACGGCACGGTGGTGTCCTCCGACCGCTTCCGGGTCGCCCTGTGCACCTGCCGGCGCAGCAGGCGCTTCCCGTGGTGCGACACCAGCCACCGCCGCCGCACCCGCGCCCAGGAGTGATTCCCGGGCCCGAAGACACCCGAAAGCACCCGAAGGCGCCGGGCCGGGGAACGGATTCGGGGGCCGGCCGACAACCCCACTTTGTCGGCCGGCCCCCGTACGGGACCGCGTGACACCATGACGGAGGTGCGTTACTCCCCAGTCACGAACCCCCGAACCACGCCCACGGGGTCGCACGGTCCCGAGCTCGGCGAGCCGTGTACGAACGTGAGTCTGTCGAACGCCCATCGAAAACACACATCGACCCCACAGTTTTCGGTAACTTTGAGTATTGAATCAGTGGCGCGAAGTCACGCGGTACGCACACATGTGCCCCTCAACAGAGCCGCCGTAGGGTGTCGGGATCGCCAGGGTGGCGAGATCACGACGGTTGGGCAATCGGCCTGAAACATTCCGCTTCGGTGGCGGGACGAGAGGCGGGAGGGCACGAATGGCACGGCACTGGGCGGACTTCCAGTACGAGATCTACCTCAACGGCATGACGGGGGCGGTGCCCCGGCTGCCCACCGACCTCACGCGGCTGGAGGAGATGGCCGAGCAGCGGCTCGGCCCCGGCCCGGTCGGCTACGTGGCGGGCAGCGCGGGCGACGGCAGTACGGCCCGGGCCAACCGGGCGGCGCTGGAGCGGCACCGGATCGTGCCGCGAATGCTGCGGGACGTGCACGAGCGCGATCTGTCGGTCGAGGTGCTGGGGCGGTCGCTGCCGGCGCCGCTCGCGCTGGCCCCGGTCGGCGTGCTGTCGATCATGCATCCGGACGCGGAGTCCGCGGCCGCCCGGGCCGCTGCGGCGCACGGTGTGCCGTTCGTGCTGTCCTCGGCCTCCAGCACACCGATGGAGGAGGTCGCCGAGGCCTCCGGGGACGGCGAGCGCTGGTTCCAGCTCTACTGGGCCAAGGACCGCGAGGTCACCCGGAGTTTCCTCCGGCGGGCCGAGGCGGCGGGCTTCACGGCGCTGTTCGTCACCCTGGACACGCCTCTGCTGGCCTGGCGCCCGCGCGATCTCGACCAGGCGTATCTGCCGTTCCTGCACGGGGTGGGCACCGCGAACTACTTCACCGACCCGGCGTTCCGTGCGGGCCTCGCCAAGCCGGTGCACGAGGACCCGAACGCGGCCGTCCTGCACTTCGTGAACATGTTCGCCGATCCGGGAAAGACGTGGCCGGACCTGGCGTTCCTCCGCGAGAACTGGGACGGCCCGATCGTCCTGAAGGGCGTGCTCCACCCCGACGACGCCCGTCTCGCGGCCGACGCGGGGATGGACGGCGTCGTCGTCTCCAACCACGGCGGCCGCCAGGTGGCCGGCTCGATCGCGGCGGCCGACGCGCTGCCGGCGGTCGCCGACGCGGTCGGCGGCCGTCTGACGGTCCTCTTCGACAGCGGCATCCGCACGGGCGACGACATCGCCAAGGCCCTGGCCCTGGGCGCGAAGGCGGTCCTCCTGGGCCGCCCGTACGCCTACGGCCTGGGCCTGGACGGCCAGGCCGGCGTGGAACACGTCATCCGCTGCGTACTGGCGGAACTGGACCTCACCATGGCCCTCGCGGGCCACGTCCACGTCCACACGCTCACCCGTGAGGCTCTGTCGTAGGGCGACCGCGGACGCCCGTTGTCGCTGACCGCGCAGTTCCCCGCGCCCCTGGAAGGGGCGCGGGGAACTGCGCGACGCCCCTCAGATCTGCCAGGACCTCAACCGATCCGCCGCGCCGTACACATCCGCCTTTCCCGAGATCAGCTCCCGCACGAGATCCACCAACGCCCCGTACGGCGGATCGATCCCCACCCCGCTCGCGAACATGTACGCCACCGCCGTCGCGCACGCGAACCGCGCGTTCGCCGCGGGCAACGGCTTCAACAACGCCAACGTGTGCAACAACGCCGCCGCCCGCCACGCCGGATCGGAGTCCACCCCGAGCCGCGGCGGATCCACCCGGTGCCGCGCGACCGCGGCGACGAGCGCGGAGAAGTCGTTGACGAGGGGCTGGTCCGGCAGCACCTCTTCATGGCGCTGGAGCAGCCAGGGCACATCGATATGGAGGTCCGGTGGCATGGGTCAGTCGTCCCGCCCCTCGCTCCCGCCGGGTGACTCGTCCTCGGGGAAGGCGGCGGCGAACTCCGCGGCGTGCGCGGTGAAGAAGCGACGGAACGCCTCCGCACCCTCCTGCAACGCCCGGTGCCGCGCGATGTCGGCGGCCGCCGCCTCCCGCACGAGTGCCTTCATCGACGTACCGCGCTCCTTGGCGATCTGCCGGAGGTCCTCGAGCTCCCGCTCGCTGAACTCCACATTCAACGCTGGCATGCGCTTACGGTACCCCGCGGGTACTTACCCGTAAATAATCGCAGCTCAGGACGGGCACAGCTCGGTACCCGACGACGACCGGGCCGCCGGCCGCCGCCCTCACCGTCCCGGTACCTCCAGCCGGCTGATCCGCACCGCCCCCCGCGCCTGTCCCGGATACGCGCTGCGCAGCCGCAGCCGCACCCGCGATCCACGCACCGCGTCGAACGTGAGCACGGTCGGCGCATCGGAGTCCTCCGCCCACTCCACGGCCGCGCCCGAGACGGCCGCGTACCGCTCCCCCGTCCACACCTCGGCCTCGATCACGGCGGGCCGGGTGTGCCCGGCATCGACGGTGAAGGAGACCTCCACCCGGTCCAGGACGCGGCCGCGCCCGAAGTCGACCGAGACCCAGTCCTCGGCACGCGCCCCGTCGAACGCGGGCAGCAGCGCGGTGGCCGCCTTGGCGAAGCCGTTGGACCAGCCGGTGGCGGCGTCACCGTCGAGCATCGCGGCGGGCAGGGTGTCGGGCCGGCCGGAGTAACTGGCGTCGGCGTGCGGGTGTGCGGGCGGGGCCGGCGGATCGGCGCGGAAGACGGCGGCGGGGGTGGTCGCCGCCGCACGTGCCTTCGTCGTACGGACGGTGGCGGTGCCCCGTCGCAGCCCGTCCGCACGGGCGGTCGCCCGCAGCACCCCGGGCCGGTTCCCGGACCGTACGATCGCGAGCGCCTTGCCGTGGAAGGCGGTGCGGGTGGTGGCCTGGTACCGCTCGGCGCTCTCCTGGCGCCCGTTGTCGACGCCGGCGAGCGAGCCGCCCGTCACGTCGAACGTGAGCAGGTGCTCGGCGTCGGGCACCACGGTCCCGTGCGCGTCGACGACGTCGGCGGTGACGAAGAGAAGCGAACGGCCGTCGGCGTCCAGGGAGTTCCGGTCCGGCGTCAGGCGCACCGCGTGCGGGGCGCCCGCCGTGCGCAGGACGTCGGTGGCGACGGTCTTCCCGCCGCGCCGGGCCACCGCCCTCAGCTCGCCCGGCTCGTAGGCGACCTTCCAGGTCAGATGCAGTTTGCCGGCGCTGCCGTTGGGGCTGGTGTAACTGCCCGGGTAGGGGCCGTCGGTGAAGGTCTTGTCGTCGCCGGTGGCCTCGGTGGTCTCCAGGTAGGTGCGGCCGTCGGCCGTCTTCTTGGTGTCGAACTGCCGTACGCCGAGGGACCTTCCGTTGAGGTACAGCTCGACGGTGTCGACGTTGGCGTAGGCCCAGACCTCGACCGTGTCGCCCTTCTCGTGGTTCCAGGTCATCGGCACCAGGTGGACCATCGGCTCGTCGGTCCACTGGCTGCGGAAGAGGTGGTACATGTCCTTGGGGAAGCCGGCCGTGTCGACCGCGCCGAAGAAGGACGCCTTGACGGGGAAGACGTTGTACGGGGTGGGCTCGCCGATGTAGTCGATGCCGGACCACAGGAACTGCCCCGCGAACCACTTGCGGTCCCGGTCCTTCTTGTGGCCGTACTCGCCGCTCATCGTCCAGGAGGCGAGGTTGTTGTCGTACGAGGAGGTGGCCCGGCGGCCGGGGGTGTGGTTCTCGCCGGTGTTGAGGTGTGCGGGCTCCTGGTAGGTGCCGCGGGTGGAGGTCTCCGAGGAGGACTCGGACTCGAAGAGGAACAGGTGCGGGTAGGCGGCGTGCAGGGCGTCGACCGACTTGGCGGTGTTGTAGTTGAGGCCGAGCCCGTCGAGCTTGGCGAGCATCAGGTCGGCCGCGGAGCCCTTCTTCGGCAGGCCGCGGTACTTGTCGGAGCCGATGACGAGGGGGCGGGTGTCGTCGGCGGCCCTGATCGCGGCGATGATCCGGTCGGCCATCGCGAGTCCGGCGGTGGAGGTGGAGTCGGGGATCTCGTTGCCGATCGACCACAGCACCACGGCGGGCGAGTTGCGGGCGGCCAGCACCATCTCGGTGGCGTCCTTCTCGCACCACTCGTCGAAGAAGCGGCCGTAGTCGTACGTCGTCTTGCCGGTGCGCCAGCAGTCGAACGCCTCGACCATCATCACGATCCCGAGTTCCTCGCAGACCTCGATCATCTGCGGGGAGGGCGGGTTGTGGGAGGTGCGGAAGGCGTTGACGCCCATGGACTTCATCAGCGTCATCTGGCGGCGTACGGCGTCGGCGCTGATGGCGGCGCCGAGGGCGCCCTGGTCGTGGTGGAGGTCGACGCCCTTGATCTTGGCGTGCACGCCGTTGAGTCGGAAGCCCTCGTCGGGGTCGAAGCGGAAGGTGCGGATCCCGAAGGGGGTGCGGTAGGTGTCGGTGGTCCTGCCGTCGACGCGTATCTCGGTGGTGAGGATGTACCGCCGCGGTGTGGCGAAGTCCCACAACTGGGGCTTGTTGATGGTCAGTTCGTGGGTCTCCGTGGCCCGGTCGCCGACTCCGGGGGCCGTGGAGGACGTACGGGCGACGGTGCGGCCGCGGGGGTCGGCGACGGTGGAGCGGATCTCGATGTCGGCCGCCGCGCCGGACTCGTTGCGCACGGTGGTGGCGATCCGGACGACGGCGCGGTCGGCGCCGACCTCGGGCGTGGTGACGTGGGTGCCCCACCGTTCGACGTGCACGGGGTCGGTGAGTACGAGGCGGGCCTCGCGGTAGATGCCGCTGCCGGAGTACCAGCGGCTGCTGGGCAGCCGGTTGCGCACCCGCACGGCGAGGACGTTCTCCGTGCGGCCGTCGGTGTGCACCAGATCGGTGAGGTCGAGGGCGAATCCGGTGTACCCGTACGGGTGGTGTCCGGCCTCGGTGCCGTTGCAGTACACGGTCGAGTCCATGTAGACGCCGTCGAACTCCACCGAGATCCGCTTGCCGGCGTGCGCGGGCGACAGGGTGAAGGCGAGGCGGTACCAGCCGAGGCCGCCGGGGAGGAAGCCGGTGCCGCTGGTGGTGCCGTGCTCGGTGGTGGGGGTCTGCTCGATGCTCCAGTCGTGCGGGACGGCGACCTCGCGCCAGCCGGAGTCGTCGTGGCCGGGGTCGGCGGCGTCGGCGTAGGCGCCGGTGGGGTCGGTGACGCCGTCGGTGGTGACCAGGGCGAACCGCCAGCCGTCGCGCAGCGGGACCGTCCGGCGGCCGGCCGCGCGGGCCGCCGCGACGGTCCCCGCACCCGCCTGGGCACCGGTTCCGGTGTGGGCGGCCTGGGCGGGCAGAAGGGCACCGGCCGCGGGTGCGGCGGTGCCGACGATCAGGACCGATCTGCGAGTGACCGACATGCGGTTCCCCTTCGGATTCGTCAAGAGCCCAGAATTACTCATAACTGATCGCGAGCAAACAGATTCTGACCGTAGTAACCACAGGTCCGTCAAGGGTCCGGCAGAGCTGATCCAAACGGCAGGCTCTAACCTGGGTACGACGTGTGAAGGCCCTGTTCACCCTGAGTGGGCGCGAGGAAGTGGCGAGGATGAGCCCGGAGTACCCGTACGACGATGCCGCCACGGCGCGGGCGGTCGTCGACGACGGCGGCACGCTGCGGGAGTGGAACGAGGGCGCGCGCCGGCTGCTGGGTCACACGGCCGACGAGGTCGTGGGCCGCCCCGCCGCCGGCCTCCTGGCCGACCCCGCCGGCTTCGCCCTCCCCGCGGACCGCCCCTTCCGCTGCGCCGGCATCGTGGGCCTGCGTCACCGGGACGGGCGCACCGTCTCCGTGTGGATCCTCGCCCACCACCGCCCGGCCCGCCCCGACGGCCCCGGCCACTGGCTCCTCGTGACGCCCCTGGAGGACACCGCTCCCCTGCCCGACGACGACCCGCTGGCCCGGACGGCGCTGGCCCAGTCCCCGTGTGCCACCGCCGTCTACGACGAGCGGCTGCGGCTGCGGCGGTTCAACCGGGCCATGTCCGACGTGATGGGCGTGCCCGAGGAACGGGTCCGCGGGCTGCGCCCGTCGGAGATCGGCGGCCGGCGCGAGAGCGAGGAGATCGAGCGGGACATGTTCCGCGTGCTCACCACCGGGCGCGCCGAGGACGTACGGACCCTGGTCTCCGCCGACGTGGCCGGGCGGGACAGCGCCTGGCTCTTCCGGGCGGCCCCGGTCACCGACGACGAGGGCCGGGTCCGGGGCGTCTGTCTGACCATGCACGACTTCACCGACGAGCATCTGGCCCGCCGGCGGCTCCAGCTGGTCAACGAGGCGAGCGTGCGCATCGGCAGCACGCTGGACGTGGCCCGCACGGCACAGGAGCTGGCGGACGTCTGCGTACCGGCGCTCGCCGACTTCGTCAGCATCGACCTGCTGGACGCGCCGGAGGACGGCAGCGACCCGTGCCCCGTCTCGCTCAGCTTCCCCATGGTGCTGCGGCGCGCCGCCCAGCAGTCGGCGACACCGGGGGCGCCCGAGGTGGTGACCGAGCTCGGCGGCACCCGGCGCTATCCCGCCTCCTCCCCGCAGGCCACCTGTCTGACCACGGGCGACACCGTCCTCGCCGAGGACCCGACGCAGACGCTCACCGAGTGGCTGGACGAGGACCCGGTACGGGCCGGGCGGATCCGCGCGCTCGGCATCCACTCGTCGATGTCGGTGCCGATCCAGGCCCGCGGCAGCACCCTCGGGGTGGCCGTCCTCAGCCGCTTCCGCCGGCCCGGGGCGTTCACCCCGGACGACGTGCTGCTGGCGGAGGAGGTCACCGCGCGGGCCGCCGTGTGCATCGACAACGCCCGCCGGTACTCCCGCGAGCGCGAGACGGCGCTCGCCCTGCAACGCAGTCTGCTGCCCCGGCGGCTGCCGCGGACGGCGGCGGTGGAGGCGGCCTCCCGCTATCTGCCGGCCGCCCGGGCCGGGGTCGGCGGCGACTGGTTCGACGTGATCCCGCTGTCCGGGATGCGGGTCGCCATGATCGTCGGCGATGTCGTCGGCCACGGCATCAAGGCCTCGGCGACGATGGGCCGGCTGCGCACGGCCGTCCGTACGCTCGCCGACATCGACCTCGCCCCCGACGAACTGCTGACCCACCTCGACGACCTGGTGCTGCGGCTGTCGGTGGAGAGCGGGCAGGACGGCACGACCGGGGAGGTCGGGGCGACCTGTCTCTACGCGGTGTACGACCCGGTCTCGCGCCGGTGCACGATGGCCCGGGCCGGGCATCCGCCGCCGGTGATGGTGCTGCCCGGGGGCGGCCCGGCGCGCCGGATCGAGCTCCCGGCCGGGCCGCCGCTGGGCCTTGGCGGGCTGCCGTTCGAGGCGATCGAGGTCGATCTGCCCGAGGGCACGGTGCTGGGGCTGTACACCGACGGCCTGGTGGAGAGCCGGGAGCGGGACCTCGACACCAGCCAGCGGCTGCTGTGCGAGGCGCTGCCGGCACCGGCCGGGGCGGCGGACGCCGCGGAGACGGCCGACACGCCCGACGTCTCCGACTCACTGGACGCGGCGTGCGACCGGGTGCTGCACGCGCTGCTGCCGGCGGGCGGTGCCGCGGACGACGTGGCGCTGCTGCTGGCCCGCACCCGGGGGCTGCCGGCCTCGCAGGTGGCGACGTGGGACATTCCCGCGGACCCGTCGCTGGTCGCGGCGATCCGCAAGCAGGTGGTGGGGCAGCTGGAGCGGTGGCGGCTGACGGAGACGGCGTTCACGGCGGAGCTGGTGGTGAGCGAACTCGTCACCAACGCGATCCGCTACGGCGAGCGCCCGATCCGGCTGCGGCTGATCCACGACACGTCCATCCTCATCTGCGAGGTCTCCGACGCGAGCCCGACGGCGCCCCATCTGCGCCGCGCGAAGACGTACGACGAGGGCGGCCGGGGCCTGCTGCTGGTCGCCCAGCTCACCCAACGCTGGGGCACCCGCCACACCCCGGACGGCAAGACGATCTGGGCGGAGCTGGCGCTGCTGGAGGGGTTGTAGGAGCGCGCCCCGTAGGGGGCGCGGGGAACTGCGCGGCGCACCCCCACCCACCCGCGGCCGACAACGCGCCCGGGGGTTCGGGGGCGGAGCCCCCGAGGGGATGGGAAGGGTAGGGGCGGCGGGGGCGAGCAAAATGGGGGCCGCGCAGGGGAACCTGCACTCCACCCCCGCCGGAGGCGTCCCCTGAACACCCCGCTCGCCGAAGCCCTCTCCGTCACCCTCCTCGCCGCGGTCCTCGCCTGCGCCGTCGCCCGGCCCTTCAACTGGCCGGAGGCGGTCGTCGCCGTCCCCGCCGCCACCCTCGCCATCGCCACCGGCGCCCTCTCCCTGGACCACGCCGCCGACGAGGTCTCGCACCTCGCCCCCGTCGTCGGCTTCCTCGCCGCCGTCCTCGTCCTCGCCCGCTACTGCGACGAGGAGGGCCTGTTCCGCGCCTGCGGCGCGTGGACCGCCCGCTGGGCCGCCGGCAGCCCCGGCCGCCTGCTGACCGCCGTCTTCGCGCTCGCCTCGGCGATCACGGCGGTGCTCAGCCTGGACGCGACCGTCGTCCTGCTCACCCCCGTGGTGTTCGCCACCGCCGCGCACATGGGCGCCCGTCCCAAGCCGCACGTCTACGCCTGCACGCACCTCTCCAACACGGCCTCGCTGCTGCTGCCGGTCTCCAATCTGACCAACCTGCTCGCGTTCACGGCCGCGGGCATCGGGTTCGTACGGTTCGGGGCGCTGATGGCGCTGCCGTGGGTGGTCGCGGTGGCCGCAGAGTACGTCGTCTTCCGGCGGTTCTTCCGGCGGGACCTCGGTACGGCCGCGGCCTGCGACCCGAGCGGGGAGGAGCCGCCGCCGATGCCGGTGTTCGCGCTCGTCACCGTGCTCGGCACGCTCGCCGGGTTCGTCGTCGCCTCCGCCGTCGGCATCGACCCGGCGTGGTCGGCGCTGGCGGGGGCGCTCACCCTGGCCGTGCGCGCGCTGGTGCGCCGGCGTACGACGCCGCTCACAGTGGTGCGGGCGGCGGCGCCGGGCTTCCTCGCGTTCGTGCTCGCGCTGGGCGTGGTCGTACGGGCCGTCGTCGACAACGGGCTCGCCGACGCGCTGGGGCAGCTGCTGCCGGACGGCTCCGGCTGGGCCGCGCTGCTGGGCGTCGCGGCGCTGGCGGCGCTGCTGGCCAATGTGATCAACAACCTGCCGGCGGTGCTGGTGCTGCTGCCGCTGGTCGCCCCGGCCGGCACCGGGCCGGTGCTGGCCGTGCTGCTCGGGGTCAACATCGGCCCGAACCTCACGTACGCGGGTTCGCTGGCGACGCTGCTGTGGCGGCGCATCCTGCACCAGCACGACCACGGCGTCGACCTCGGCGAATTCACCCGGCTCGGACTGCTCGCGGTACCGGCGGCGCTGGTCCCTGCGACGACGGCGCTGTGGCTGTCGCTGCGGCTGTTCGGCGGGTGAGGACGGGGGTCAGCGGTCCGTGGGCGTGCCCTCGGCGCCCCAGTTGACGGACTGCATCCGCAGCGCGCTGTCGGTGTCGGCCTGCCAGCGCTGCTCCCCGTCGCCGGTGGCGCGCGGCTTCAGTACGAGGGCGGTGCCGGGGGCGGGGTCGGCGCCGGGCGCGGCCGGGGCGAGGGCCAGGTTCTGGTCGCGGCGCGGTACGAGGGTGCCCTGGAGGGTGAAGTCGTAGCGGACGTTCCTCACCTCGGGCGTGGACCGGCCCGCGCACGGGGCCAGGACGACCGAGTAGCCGAGGCGGGAGTCGAGGCAGAGCGAGGGCTCGGCGAGACTGCGCAGCAGGCCGTCGGTCTCGTAGGCCCAGTGCTGGGTGCGGGCGGAGCCGCAGCCGGCGAGCACGGCCTCGGCGCCGGCGACGGCCTTCTCGCCGTGGACGTCGAGACACAGCCCGTCACCGGCGTTGCGCAACCGGCCCCGTACGACACCGTCGGAGGCGTCGGCGGCCGTCCCGGCCCACGACGGCACGGACGAGGCCGTCCCCCCGGGCTCCTCGGCGGCGCCGCCTCCGCCACCCATCACACCCCACACGGCCAACGGCACGACGACACAGGCCCCCACGATCCCCACGACGAGAAGCGGCTCCCGCCGGGCGCCCGCCTCGGACGACCCCCACCGCACCGCACGCGGCATCCGCCCCCGGGCCCGGTGCCGCGCCGCGGCCCCCGCGAACCCGTCCCACCCGACGGCGCCCGCCGCTACCCGGCCTCGCGCCCGGCCGGCATCCGACGCGGTCTCCCGGCGCGCGTCGACGCCCGCCACCGGCGCGCCGGGTGCCGTCCCGGTGGAGTCCTCGCGCGCGGCGGCCGGTGCGGCGGAGCCCGCCACGGCGGCGCCCGCACGACGCCGCCGGCCCGCACGCCTGTGCCCAGCCCCTTCCGGCCGGGCAACGCCCTGCCCGGCGGCAACGACCGCCGCGCCGTCGCCGGGCGCGGGTGCGCTCGCCGCGACACTCCCCGACCCGACGACACCCGGCGCGACCGCACCACGCCCGGCACCCCCCGGCGCGACGCCACCCGACCCCGCGTGGCTCGGCGCGCCGACGCGCCGACCGGCGCCCCCGGCCGCGGCAGCGCCCCGGCCGGCGGCGGCCCGCTCGGCAACACCCGGCACGACAGCCCCCCGGCCGGGGACGGCCGACGCCGTCGCGCCTCGGCCGGCGTCCGCCGAGGCGGCTGTGCCCCGCGCGGCGCCCCCAGGCGTGACAGCGCTCCGGCCGACGGCACCCCGCTCGGCGACACCCGGCGCGACAGCGCTCCGGTCGGTGGACCGCGCCGCCGGGTCGTCCGACGGGGCGCCCGGTGGTGGGCCCTCCTTCGGGTCCGCCGGTGTGGAGGGCCGGCGGGGGGTGCGGAGGCGGGCCGTGAGGGTGCGGACGTGGGCGGCGGCCGTGCGGACCGGCGTGCGGGGGCGGGCGGCTCGCGTGCGGGGGCCCGGTGGGACCGGCGGCGTGTCGGGGGCCGTGAAGTCCATGCGGGCGTCGAGCGCCGTCGGGCCGCGCGGGGGCTCCGGCTCGCGGGGGCCGCGGGTGTCGAGGTAGGCCCGGGCGGCCCAGCCCAGTACCCCCTCCGTGAGGAGCACCGGCAGCCGCCGGTCGAAGCCGTCGAGCTGCTCGGCGGCGCCCCGGCAGTGGGCGCAGCCGTCCAGGTGGAAGAGGAGGTCGGGGTCGAGGACCCGGTCCCCGCGCCGCAGCGCCACGTCGAGCAGCCGGGCGAACCGCCGGCAGTCGTCCCGGGGCGCGGACTCCCGGTGGACCTCCAGGCAGGCGTCGCGCAGCCGGGCCCTGGCCCGGGCGAGCCGCACCGGGACGTCGCCGACGTCGATGCCGAGGAGTGCGGCGGGCACGTCAGGCTCCTCGCGCTCCACCTCCATGTGCCACAGCAGGCACCGCGCGGGCTCGGCGAGCCGCTGGAAGGCGGTGGTGACGAGCCGCCGGTTCCCGGGCGGCAGCAGCCGCGCCGCCGCGGAGCCGGACCCGGTGCCGGAGCGCAGCTCGGCGTGGAGCATGTCGCGGCGGTGGTCGGCGTCCCACTCCGCCGCGATCCGGCCGACCGTGACCAGCAGGGCCGGCCGCCACGCCGCCGTCGGCCCGGCCTGCCGGCCGGCGTTCTCGAACAGCCGGGTGAACGCGGCGGTGGTGAGCATCCCGGCGGGGTGCGCCCCGGCGGTGCACAGCCGCGCGTAGGCGTACACGGCCTCCCCGTGCCGGGCGAGGAGTTCCTCCACCGGCCGGTGGACGGGCCCCTCCCCGCCGGACTTCTTCAGCTCCGCGGCGAGTTCCGCGTCGGGCACCTCGCGCGGCCGGCCGGGCTCGGGGGAACTCGGCACGGCCCCGTCGTTCACGTTCACTTTCCTCCACAGCCCCTGCGCACGAGGCCGGGTCCGGACCAGTGACGTACCGCCCGGCCGGCCGCCCCGTGGGGAGCGTCCGCATCCATTCGCGTAATCTTCGATATCCCGAACGCGCGACCACGACCGCGTTTTTCCGGAGTGGGGGGCGAACGGCGCACCGGGCGCGTCCGGCGGAAAAGGAATTGTCCGCACGTCGACGCCCCACACCTTCGCACACGCCGGGGAGCAGTAACAAGACAGGGGCTCACTTTCCCCGGCGAATGAACCCCGCCTGAACTCGGGGTAAGTTGACGGAACGTCAGCAAGGGGCCCGTACGTGGTAATTGCCCCGGCCCGGCCGGGCTCGCCAAGGCCTTATGGACAGGAATTCAGGAAGGCGCGGGAAGGCCCGGGAAGGCGCAGGAAGACGGCGGAACGTTCCGGGAAAAGTACGCCCTCATCGCACGCCCCCTTCACACGGTCCCTGGTCCGGGCGGCTGCGGGAGCAGGTCGAGCACGCGTTCCCAGCCGAAGACGGGGGCGCCCCCGTCGGTGCCGCCCCCGGCGTACGGGTCGGCGAACCGTACGCCCATGCCGCGCAGCCGTTCCAGAGCGGCCGCGTAGGCGGGATGGGCGGCCAGCGCCTCGCCCACGCAGGGCAGTACGCCGATCGGGACGCCGAGCCCGTACGCCTCGTTGAGCGTGCCGAGGGCGAGGGTGTCGGAGATGCCGGCCGCCCACTTGTTGAGCGTGTTGAACGTGGCCGGGGCGACGGCCACGGCGTCCGGCGGCGGAAAGGGCCGCGGCTCCCCCGGCAGCCGCCACGCGGACCGGATCACGCGCCCGGTCCGCGCCTCGACGGCGGCGGTGTCGAAGAAGCCCATGGCGAGCGGTGTGGCGAGGACCCCGACCTCCCAGTTCCGCTCCTGCGCCGCGGCGATCAGCTCCCCGACACCGGAGGCGACCCCGGCGGCGCAGACGACGACGTAGAGGAAGGGTTTCCCGGGTTCCGCGGCCTGTTCAATCACCCCGGAACCCTACTCACCCCCTCGGCGGGCCGGCCGCCATCCCCCGGCGGGCCGACCGCCATTCCCTTCGGTGGCCCGCCCGTCGTCCCTCAGCCGCTCACTCCTCCCTGGCTCCGCCCGCCGCGCACCCCGACCGCCCCGACCGGGCAGGCCCGCGCGGCCTCCCGGACCAGCGGGTCCCCGCCGCCGTCGCGCCGGCCGGGCAGCACCTCGCCGAAGCCGTCGTCGTCCTGGGTGAAGACACCGGGCGCGGTCAGGGCGCACTGGCCGGCGCCGATGCAGACGTCGTGGTCGATGGTGACGTCGAGCGTGCCGCCGTCGTCGTCGCGCATGGGTTCCTCCTCACCACGCCACGGGGAGTTCGACCATCCCCTGGATCGTGTCGCCGGGCTTGTGCGGGATCTCCTCCGGGGGCGCGGCGAGCCGCAACCCGGGGAACCGCTCGAAGAGCGAGCGCAGGGCGATCTCCAGCTCGGCACGGGCCAGATTCTGGCCGAGGCACTGGTGGCTGCCGAAGCCGAAGGCGAGATGGCCGCGGGCCGAGCGGTGCCAGTCCAGGGCGTCGGCCCCGGGGAAGACGTCCGCCTCCCGGTTGACGACGGAGTTGGAGAAGACCACGCCGTCGCCCGCGCGGACCGTCTCCCCCGCGATCTCGACGTCCTCGAGCGCGACCCGGGTGAGTCCGTCGACGATGGACAGGAACCGCAGCAGTTCCTCGACGGCGGCGGGGACGAGCCCGGGGTCGGCGCGCAGTTCGGCGAGCCGGTCGGGCTGCTGGAGGAGGGTGAACGTGCCGAGCGAGATCATGTTCGCCGTCGTCTCGTGCCCGGCGATCAGCAGCAGCACGGAGAGCGAGATCAGCTCCTCCCGGTCGAGTTCGCCGGTGTGCAGCCGTTCCGCGATCAGCTCGTCGAGGATGCCGTCGCCGGGTTCCTCGCGTTTGCGGTCGATCAGCGCGCCGAGGTAGTCGTCGAGCCGGGCGCGGGCGTCCTCGACGTCGGCCGCGGCGGGGCCGCGCAGCAGTCTGCGGGACTGTTCCTCGAAGAACTCGTGGTCGGCGTACGGGACGCCGAGCAGGGCGCAGATCACGGTCGACGGCAGGGGCAGCGCGAACGTGCTCACCAGGTCGGCGGGCGGCCCCGCCGCCTGAAGGCCGTCGAGCAGCCGGTCGACGATCTCCTGGATGCGCGGGCGCAGCGCGGCGGCGCGCTTGAGGGTGAAGTGCGCGACGAGCATGCGGCGCTGGGTGCGGTGCTCGGGGTCGTCGACACCGAGCAGGGGGAACCGGCGGGTGCGGCGGACGGTCGCGATGCGCTCGTTGAGCATCGGGAAGTCCGGCCGGGTGCGGTCGGCGGAGAGCCGCGGGTCGGAGAGCAGGGCACGTGCGGCGGCGTGGCCGGTGACCAGCCATACGCCACGGCCGTCGTAGAGGGAGACGCGGGCCAGCGGCCGCTGCTCGCGCAGCGGTGCGTAGCCGGCGGGCGGGTGGTAGGGGCACGTGCGGTCCTGGGGGAACGGGACTGGCACGTCCTGGGAAGCGTCGACGGGTGCTGCCGGGTGGGCCGTGGAGTGCGTCATGAGGAACCTCGCTTGCGAAGACTCGCCCTTGCCGATCTTCATTGGATGCCTGAGGCATCCATCGGGTCACCAGCAAGTTCGGCCAGATCGCCCGGCCGGCGGAACTGGCCGAAGCCGTACGGGTGGCGGAGCGGGGGCTTCCAGGGGCGGACGGCGGGCGGGCGGACGCGTTCACGTGCCGATACCGGGTAGTCCCCGGTCATGAGCAGCACCGCCCGGACCGTCGCCGTGTGGGGGGCCGCACCGATGCCGTTCGGGCCGTCCTTCCACGATCAGACCCTGCGCATGACCGTCCGCCCCACCGCCTCGGGGACGGGTGCGCGGCTGCGGCTGTCGCATCTGTACGGCGACGGGGAGCTGACCGTGGGCGCGCTCTCGGTGGCGGTGGCGGGGTCCCGGCCGCGGCCCGTCACCGTCGACGGCTCGCCGAAGGCGGTGCTCGGGGCTGGCCGGGAAGTGCTCACCGACGTACTGCCCGTCGACGTCGAACGCGGCCGGGACCTGACGGTCTCCCTCCATCTGCCGGACGCGACCGGGTCCACGACCCACCACCGGGACGCCTTCGCGACGGCGTATCTCTCGCCGCCGGGCTCCGGCGATCTCACCCTGGCGGCGGGACCCGACGGGTTCGCCCCGGCGGGCGCCTCCTGGTACGTCCTGTCGGGGCTGACGGTCGTCCCGGCCGAGGCGGAGGGCACGGTGGTGGCCTTCGGCGACTCGATCACGGACGGCGCGTGCTCCACGTGTGACGCGAACCGGCGGTGGCCCGACCTGTTGCGGCCGGGGCGGCTGGCGGTCGTCAACGCGGGGATCGGGGGGAACCGGCTGCTGTCCGACTGGACCGATCCCGCGGGGGTGCGGCGGTTCGAGCGGGATGTGCTGGCGCAGGAGGGGGTGCGGGTGGTGGTCGTGCTGCTCGGGGTCAACGATCTGCTCGGGGGGCTGGAGCCGGGGGGTGTGCCGGTGGGGGTGGGCGAGTTGCTCGGTGGGTACGGCCGGTTGGTGGAGGCGGCGCGGGAGGCCGGGGTGCGGGTGGTGGGCTGCACCCTGCCGCCGGCCGGGGCGCTGGGTCCTGGACGGGAGGCGGTGCGGCGGGCGGTGAACGAGCGGGTGCGGGCGGGTGGGGTGTTCGACGCGGTGGCGGATGTGGACGGGGCGCTGCGGGATCCGGGGGACGCGGGGCGTCTCCGGGTGGCCTACGACAGCGGCGACGGCCTGCACCCGAACGACGCCGGCATGGCCGCGATCGCCCGTGCGGTACGCCCCCATGTCACATGACCCAAGCCGGCCTTTCCTCGCCCCCGCCGTCCCTACCCTTCCCGTCCCTTCAAGGGGCTCCGCCCCTTGGACCCCGGCACGGGGCTTCGCCCCGTTTCGCGCCCACGCGGCGGAGCCGCATATTGACACAGCCCCGCGCCCCTATCAGGGGCGCGGGGAACTGCGCGAGAAGCCCCACCGACCGTCAGCCGACAACGCATCCCCGGGGTCCAAGGGGCGGAGCCCCTTGTCAAGGAGGGGAATGGGTAGGGGCGGCGGGGGCGAAAACCCCTGCGTGCCGGGCGGAAGAATCCGCTCCGGTGTCGTGTTGAATCGTGACACCTACGAGGAACGGAGACCCATGCCTCTTGAGGGTGAGTACGAACCCAGCCCGAGCCGAATGGCACGCGAGCAGGTCGAGTTGTACGAGAGCTCCGGCGGCACCGAAGGCACGAAACACGCCGACACGGGCCTGCCCGTGATCATTCTGACCACCCGCGGCGCCCGCAGCGGCAAGATCCGCAAGACCCCGCTGATGCGCGTCGAGCACGAGGGCCGCTACGCCGTCGTCGCCTCCCTCGGCGGCGCCCCCAAGCACCCCGTCTGGTACCACAACGTCGTCGCGGACCCCCGCGTGACGTTGCAGGACGGCCCCACCGTGCAGGACATGACGGCACGTGAGGTCACCGGCGAGGAGAAGGCGGCGTGGTGGGAGCGCGCGGTCGCCGCGTACCCCCCGTACGCCGACTACCAGGAGAAGACCGACCGGGAGATCCCGGTGTTCGTCCTGGAGCGCACCGAGGGCGGCCACTGACCCCGGCCACCGACCGGCGCCACCAGCCCGGCGGCGTTCCGCGAGGGCGTCCTACGCCCCCCGGCGGAGCGCCGCCATCTGCTGTTCCAGCGGGGCCAGCCCCACGTCCCCCCGGCGCTCGTCGACGGTCTCGGGGCAGCGCACCGGATACGGCCGCAGCGTCACGGGGTTGACGCGGGTCCCGTAGAACTGCGGCTCGCCCCGGGCCACCGCGCAGTGGTCGGCGATGTAGGCGAGGTGCACGGCGGGACAGTGGCCGTCGGCGGCGGCCTCGGCGATCAGGTCGCGGCAGCGGAGCTGGAACGGCAGGTCGGGGGCGTGCAGCAGGAGCATCAGGGCCGCGGTCGAGGCGGGCCCGCCGACCAGTGCCCCGGTGGGCCAGCCGTGCCGCTGGACGATGACCTTCAGCGCCTCGGTGTTCTCGGCGCGGCAGCGGGCGAGCCGGTGCCGGGCGAGGGCGCCGGGTTCGCGCTGCGCCCGGCGCATCAGCTCCCGCTCGTCCTCCGCGCGGCGCAGCAGCTCCCGCCCCGCGGCCGCCGTCGCCGCCGGGAGCGCCCAGGCCGCCGCGCTGGTCACGTGGTCGCCTCCGGCGGTGCCGTACGGGCGAGGGTGAACCAGACGCGTTTGCCGGGCTTGCCCGGCTCGGCCGGGGCGACGCCCCACGCGTCGGCGAGCACGCTCACGATGGCCAGTCCCCGTCCGGACTCCGCCCCGCCGTCCACCGTGCGCAGCAGCGGCGGGACGGGCGAGGGGTCGGCGACCATGACGCGTACGGCGTCGCGGATCAGTTCGACGGTGAGGGTGACGGTGTCGTAGGGGCGGGTGCCCGTGTGGGTGACGGCGTTGGCGAAGAGTTCGTCCGTGGCGAGGACGACGGAGTCGCACAGTTCCTCGGGCAGACCGAGCCGGGTGAGGTGGTCGGTCACCCGGCGCCGTACCACCGCGGCACGCGAGGGGTGGGCGGGGACGGTGAACCGCAGCGGGCTGTCGCCGGGCGGGTACCGCCGCCGGTCGCCGGGCGGGTGCGGCCGTGTGGGCGCAAGTAAGGCGGATGCGCGGTCGGCCGCTCCCGGCGCGGTCGCCGGCGTCTCGCCGGCGGCTGCGGGGGTCCGGCCCGAGCTCCTCGGTTGTCCGTCGGTCACGGTGGCCATCCAGGTCTCGCCTCACGGTCGCGTGCGCCGCACCGGGATCCGACGGCAGGTCAGAACCGCGGAAGCCGGGCGCCGTTGACCCTCACCGCACACGGAGTGTGCGGCAGGTCACTCGGTCACTATGGTGGCGTACGGGCTCAGTACGCAACCTGCGTTCTGATAATTTCAGATCTATCCGCATCACTCTGTCCCTCCCCCTCGCCGCGTGGCACACTGCACGCTGTGGCGGCCGTTCCGGGGAGGCAGGCGTGAGTGACAACCGCCCCGGCGGCAGCAGCGCACCCACCGTCCTGCGGATGGTCCTCGGCAAGCGGCTCCGGCAGCTGCGTGAACAGGCCGGGGTCTCCTTCGAGGAGGCGGCCCGGACCATCGAGGTCACGCCGCTGACGGTCCGCCGGATGGAGAAGGCCGAGGTCGGACTCCGTATCCCCTACGTCAAGGAGCTGCTGCGCGCCTACGGTGTCCGGGCGACGGAGGTCGAGGACTTCGTCACCATGGCGAGGGAGGCCAACAAACCGGGCTGGTGGTACCAGTACCGCGACGTACTGCCGGAATGGTTCCGTGCCTACGTCAGCCTGGAGAGTGAAGCCAGCGTCATCCGTCTGTACGAACCCCACTACGTACCCGGCCTGTTGCAGACGCACGACTACGCCACCGCGCTGCTGCGCGTGGGCTTCCCCAACGATTCCGAGGAGGGCATCGCGCGCCGGGTGGACCTGCGCGTCCGACGGCAGGACCTGCTCGTCAAACCGGAGTCGCCGGTCATCTGGGCCATTCTGGACGAGACGGTGCTGCGCCGGCCGGTCGGCGGGGCGGACGTGATGCGCGCGCAACTGGACCGGCTGAACGAGGCCCTGGACCTGCCCAAGGTCCGGATTCAGATCATGCGGTTCGGAGTCGGTGCCCATCCGGGCGCCTTCGGCCCCTTCCACCACTTCCGTTTCGGGTTCTCCGAACTGCCCGACGTCGTCTACACGGAGAGTCTGGCCGGCGCCTCGTACGTGGACCGGCCCTCCGACGTCGTCAGCTACCTCGAGGTACTGGACCGGATGGCCGTGCAGGCGGAGCCGGTCCGTCGTACCAGGACCATCCTGGCCGAACTGCGTAAGGAGTTGTGATCATGGCATCCGAGGGTTCCGTCTACAGCGGCATGCCGGCCGGCGACCTGGGCACCGAGGGCTGGGAGAAGCCCTGGAGCGGTACGAACGGCGGCAGTTGCGTCGAGGCCAAACGGCTGCCCGACGGCAGCGTCGCCTTCCGCCAGTCCAAGGACCCGGAGGGGCCCGCGCTGGTCTACTCCCGGGACGAGATGATCGCCTTCCTCGAAGGCGCCAAGTCCGGGCGGGCCGACTTCCTGGTCGTCTGAGGACCGTCCGCGACGCGTGGCGGCGGGGCGCCGGGAAGCTCTCCGGGCCCCGCCCCCCCACATGGTCAACACGACTGTACGGCAGTGCAGTTGGCGGTAGGTTGGTGCGCACACCCCGTGACGCACGGCAGGAGACCCCCCATGACGGACGGCCGGACCCCCGACGCGGAGGCGTGGTCCAAGATCGATACCACGGTGCCGCACTCGGCCCGCATCTGGAACTACTGGATGGGCGGCAAGGACAACTACGAGGTCGACCGGATCGCCGGCGACGCCTACCGGGAGACCGCGCCCAACATCGAGACGATGGCCCGCGCCTCCCGGCAGTACCTGATCCGCACGGTGACCTTCGTCGCCGGTGAGCTCGGCATCCGCCAGTTCCTCGACATCGGCACCGGCCTGCCGACGTACGACAACACGCACCAGGTGGCGCAGCGCATAGCGCCTCAGTCGCGGATCGTCTACGTCGACAACGACCCCCTCGTACTGCGGCACGCGCAGGCCCTGCTCACCAGCACGCCCGAGGGCGTCACCGACTACATCGACGCGAACCTGCGCGACCCGGAGGCGATCCTCGAGCAGGCGGGCAAGATACTGGACTTCGACAAGCCGGTCGCGCTGATGCTCATGGGCATCCTGGGGCACATCCAGGACTACGAAGAGGCCAAGTCGATCGTGCGGCGGCTCCAGGCGGCGCTCTGCCCGGGCAGCTACTTCGTGCACTACGACAGCACGGACACGGATGCGGCGCTGCGGGAGGCGCAGCAGGGGTACGACGACACGGGGGCCGTGCCGTACGTCCTGCGCAGTCCTGCGCAGGTTTCGGCGTTCTACGAGGGGCTGGAGCTGCTGGAGCCGGGGATTGTGTCGTGCCCCCTGTGGCGGCCGGAGCCGGGGGTGTCGGCGGAGCCGACGGACGTTTTCGGGGGGGTTGCCCTCAAGAGGGGGTGAAGGGCTCCGCCCCGGGGGGTTTGGTTCGGCGCCTGAGAGCTCGGAGCTGCTCCTTGTCCGGCGGGTGCGGGTGGACTGTGCTTGCTCGCGCGGTTCCCCGCGCCCCTTTCGGGGCGCGGGTGTCCAATGGGAGGGGACGGGGCTGTCTGCGTGACGGAGGTCGTGATGTCCGCTCCGCTTCGGGTGTTGCATGCCCTTGCGCCGGAGCACCGGGCGCGGTTGCTGTCCGTGGCGCGGGAGGTCGCGTTCGCCGAGGACACCAGGATCTTCGAGGCCGGCGGCGTCGCCGACCGGTTCTGGGTGGTGCGCTCCGGCACGGTCTCCCTCTTCCAGCACGTGCTCGCCGGGCGGCGCATCTCCGTGGCCACGCTGGGCCCCGGTGACCTGCTGGGCTGGTCCTGGCTGTTCCCTCCGCACACCTGGGACTTCGGCGCCGAGGCGTTCAGTCCCGTACGGGCGTACGAGTTCGACGCCTCGACGGTGGCCGGTCTCGGGGAGCGGGACCCCTCCCTGGAGCTCGCCCTGACCCGCACGGTCGGGGCCGTCCTCGCCCACCGGCTGGAGACCACCCGGACCGCGCTGATCGAGCACTACGCCCGCCATGGGGGCGGTCCTCGCTGACCTCGGAATCGGGCGGCCGGCGAGATTTTTCCGCCCGGCCGCGCATGACCCCGGCTGGCCCGGGCACGCGTAGGTCAGGCCCCGCCGCGCTCCCCCGTCGCGGCGGGGCTTTCGGCTGTCCGGCGCCGGCGGCGTTCGGCGGCGAGCGTGGCCGCGTCCGTCACGTCGAGGTAGATCCGGCCGGCCGCCTCCGGGGCCGCCTCAGCGATCTCCCGCTTGATGCGGACCGCCACCTCCTCGACCTCCTCGCTGTCCATCCCGGGCACGAGGTCGATGCGGGCCGCGACCAGCGTGGAGTCGGGGCCCAGCTGCATGGTCAGCAGCGACTCGACGCTGTCGATCTCCGGCTGTCCGGCGAGCAGTTCGCGGATCCTGTCGCTCTGCTCGGGGTCGGCGGCCTGTCCGATGAGCTGGTCGCGGGCCTCGCGGCCGAGCCGGTAGGCGACGAACACCAGCAGGGCGCCGATGGCGAGGGAGGCCGACGCCTCGTAGGCCACCTGACCGGTGATCATGTGCAGCCCCATGCCGATCATCGCGAGGCTGACGCCCAGGACGGCCGTACCGTCCTCGGCGACGACCGTGCGCAGCGCCGGGTCCTTGAGTTTCTCCCTGCTGAAGCCGCCCTCCTTGCGCACCTGGTGCACCGCCCGCAGCAGCGAGCTGCCCTCGAACACGAAGGCGAGCGCCAGGACGATCAGGCCGATGACGTAACCGCGCTGGGTCTCGTCCGCCCCGCTCCTGAGCGCCTCGTAGCCCTGGAAGAAGGAGAAGCAGCCGCCCATGACGAAGATGCCGACCGCGGCGAGCAGCGACCAGAAGAACCGCTCCTTGCCGTAGCCGAAGGGGTGCCGGCGGTCGGCGGGGCGGCGGCTGCGGCGCAGCGCGGCCAGCAGGAAGACTTCGTTCAGGGTGTCGGCCACGGAGTGCGCGGCCTCCGACATCAGGGCCGGCGAATGGGCCAGCAGTCCGCCGACGGCCTTGGCCGCCGCGATCAGCAGATTGGCGGCGAGTGCCACCCAGACGGTGATCCGTGTCCTACGGTCCGATGATGTCCCTGTCACTGTGGCCGACTGCCCCTGCACGGGCGTCTCACACCGGGCACCGGACGGGAATCGGACCACGTCGACCAGGGCACTCGTATCCGGACACCACCGCGAGCAGGGGCTCGCAGGAGGGAGCAGGACATGGCCGAGGGCGAGGGCAACCGCGCGTACGGGCACAAGCCGTTCAAGCGGTCCCGCAGTCACTTCACCGACCGGATCACGGCCGACGGCCGGGACGGCTGGCCGGTGGAGGCGGGCCGCTACCGTCTGGTGGTCAGCCGTGCCTGCCCGTGGGCGAGCCGCGCCCTGGTCTCGCGCCGGCTGCTGGGCCTGGAGGACGCCCTGTCGCTGGCGGTCGCCGACCCGGTCCAGGACGACCGCAGCTGGCGGTTCACCCTGGACCCCGACGGCCGCGACCCCGTGCTCGGCATCCGCTACCTCGGCGAGGCGTACGAGGCCCGCGAGCCCGGCCATCCGGGCGGCGTCAGCGTCCCGGCGGTGGTGGACGTACCCAGCGGCAAACTGGTCACCAACGACTACCAGCAGCTCACCCTCGACCTCGCCACCGAGTGGACGGCCCTGCACCGCCCCGGGGCGCCGGACCTCTATCCGGAGGCCCTGCGCGAGGAGATCGACGAGGTGATGGAGGGCGTCTACCGGGACGTCAACAACGGGGTCTACCGGTCCGGCTTCGCCACCACTCAGGAGGAGTACGCGGAGGCGTGCGACGGGGTGTTCCGGCGTCTGGAGTGGCTTGCCCACCGGCTTGCGGGGCAGCGGTACCTCGTCGGGGAGACCATCACCGAGGCGGACATCCGGCTGTTCACCACCCTGGTCCGCTTCGATCCCGTCTACCACGGCCACTTCAAGTGCAACCGCTGGAAGCTGGCCGAGAACCCGGTGCTGTGGGCGTACGCGCGGGACCTGTTCCAGACGCCGGGGTTCGGCGACACGGTCGACTTCGACCACATCAAACGGCACTACTACCAGGTGCACACCGGCATCAACCCGACCGGCATCGTGCCGCTCGGGCCCGATCTGGCGGGCTGGCTCACGCCGCACGGCCGTGAGCGGCTGGGCGGCCGGCCGTTCGGTGACGGCACGCCGCCGGGACCGGTGCGGGACGGCGAGGAGGTACCGGCGGTCCCGGCCTGACCCCCGCCCGGTTCTTCGATCAAGGAGAGGTACATGGCGAAAAAGAAGAAGCAGCAGTTGTCGCTCGCCTACAAGCCCGTCGGCTTCGCGCTCGGCTGGGTGAGCGGTGCGCTGGCCGGGAAGGCGTTCCAGGCGACCTGGAAGGCGATCCGGCACGAGGACGACGCGCCCGACGCGCTGGACCGGGACCGCGGCTGGGGCGAGGTGCTGCTCGCCGCGGCGGTCCAGGGCGCCATCTTCGCGGTGGTGCGCAGCGCGGCGGACCGGGCCGGCGCGAAGGCGATCGAGCGCTCCACGGGCGTGTGGCCGACGGCGGAGAAGAGCGGCCGGGACTGACGTACATACGCACGGCGGGGGCCGGTTCCCAGCGGAACCGGCCCCCGCCGTAGTCGGTGCGACCGGGCCTCTCAGCCCTGCTTCGGCGCGGGGTCGGGCGTGCGGCGCAGGGTGAAGGAGTGGCCGGCCGGGTCGGAGTAGCCGCGCTCCTCGTACGGGCCCGGCGCGTCCCTGGTCTCCAGCGGGCGTCCGCCGAGGGCGACGACCCTGCGCTCGGCCTCGTCCAGGTCGTCGACGAGGAAGTCGAGGTGGACCTGGAGGGAATTCTCCGGGCGCGGCCAGCTCGGCGGGGTCGCATTGGCGTCCCGGCGGAAGGCCAGCCGCAGTCCGTCGGAGCTGCGCACCTCCACCCGGTTCGCGGTCGCGTCGCTCTCCTCGGCGTCCAGGAACTCCTTGTAGAACGCGGCGAGTTTCTCGGGTTCGGCGCAGTCGAGGACGACGACGCCTGCCACTACCAGTCCCATGTCTCCTCCGTACGGGATCGGGCGTGGGCTCCCTGCCGGCCGCCCTGCCACGGGGCCCGCTGCCGCCGTCCGCCCTGCCTCTCCGTGCGGCTACCCCGTCCGGTGGACGCCAACTCCCTTGTTAAATGGCTGACATATGTCAATCGAACATGCTGGAATTCACTCGATCGGGGGTAACTTGCTGGGCGGGGCAGGAGCCGGCAGAAGGAGAACCCGTCGTGCAGCAGGACCCCGCGCCGCTCAGCCGGCATCTGCGTGTCCGCCGTGAACGCGCGCTTACGGTGCTCGAGTTCCGCGGTGACATCGACATCGCGGCGGCGGTCGAACTCACGCCGCTCCTGGACGCCGTGACGGAACGGCCGGGCCCGCACGTCGTGATCGACCTGCGCCCGGTGGACTTCTTCGACTGCTCGGGGCTGCGGCTGCTCACCCGGGTCCGGCTGCGGGTGCGGGAGCGCGGCGGAGAAGTCCATCTGGTGTGCACGCATCCGTTGACGCTGCGGGTGCTGCGGATCACCGGCGTCGCCGCGGTCATGCCCCCGCGGCCCAGCGTGGAGGCCGTCCTCGGGCGTCTACCGGAAGCGGCGTCCGACTGCCCGTGACGCCGGGGCGCCAGGCGCTGCGGTTCCTCCCCCGTGCCGCCAGGCCGCGGGCTCCTCCTCCCGATGACCTTCAACCGGGCGTTGTGCCACGGGATTTGGCGGGCATCCGGCAGGAGAAGGGAGGACAGTCGACATGACGACGTCCAGCAAGGAAACCTCCGAACGGTCCCCCGCGCGGGCCCCCGCCCGCCGGCTGCCCGGCTGGGCCAGGGCGCTGATCGCCGTGGTCGCCGTGCTCGCCGTGCTCTTCGCCGGGCTGCGGCTGGCCGTGCTGCCGGGGCTGCGGGACCTGTTCGGCGAGGAGACCCACGACCGCTCCGGCCCCGCGCTGCTGAAGTCCATCCAGGACCTGAGCCGTTACGACGCCGCCTCGGGCAACTTCCAGGTCGTCGTGGACCTGGAGAAGGACGCGAAGTTCCTGCCGGACGCGGTCCGCGGCACCCGCACGCTGTACGTGGGCGCCGGCACCGTCGACGCCTATGTCGACCTCGGCCGCCTCGGCAAGGGGGACGTGAAGGTCGACGACGACCGCACCTCCGCGACGCTGCGGCTGCCGCACGCGGTCCTCGGCAAGCCGTCGCTCGACCCCGACCGTTCGTACGCCGTCTCCAAGCAGCGGGGGCTGCTCGACCGGCTCGGTGATCTGTTCTCGGACAACCCCAACAGCGAGCGCGCGGTGCAGAAGCTGGCGGTCAAGCACATCGGCGAGGCCGCGAAGGAGAGCGAACTGACCGGCCGTGCCGAGGAGAACACCACCGGCATGCTCGACGGACTGCTGCACTCGCTGGGCTTCGAGGACGTCAAGGTGACCTACGGCACGTAACGGCGCCCTCCGGAGGTCCGGTCAGCCGCCCAGCACCGACGGCCACGCCAGCACCCCCACCAGCGCCGCCCCCGCCACCAGCCAGGCCACGTAGTCCCCCAGGTGCCCGGACCGCAGGCGCCGTACGGGGTCGGTCCAGGGGTGCGGGGCGGTGAGGTGCGGGCGGGTGACGGCGAGGGCGGCGAGGCCGGCCGCCAGCGCCGTGGACAGCAGGCCGAACAGCACCCCGGCGGGGGTCCAGTGGGTCGTGGTGACGACCGCCCCGCCGGACCCCGCCTCGCTCACCGCGTGCGAGACCACTCCGGCGAAGCCCGGGACGACGCCCATCGCCAGGGCCGCCGCCAGCAGCACGGTGGGCACCACGACCATCGTGTCGGGCAGTCTGCCCAGCCGCCCGTGCGTCTCCGGCTCCTCCCCCGTCCCCTTGGTCTCCGCCTGCGCGGCCTCCTCGGGTTCCGGACCGAGTCCGAGGAACACCCGTGCGGCGACCCGCAGTACGGCTCCGGCGGTCACGGCGGAGACGGCGACGTACAGCACGGTGAACGGGCCGCCCGCCGCCTCCTCCGAGACCGCCTTGCCGAACGCGGTGCCGAACGGCGGCAGTCCGGCCAGGGCCAGCCCGCCGGCCGCGAACAGCACGGCGGGCAGCCGCAGTTCGCGCGCCCTGCCGTGCAGCTCCTTCTCGTCGACGCTGCCGTACCGGTCGAGCAGGATGCCGGCCACGGCGAACAGGGCGGCCTTCACGCCGGCGTGCCCGAGGATGTAGAGCGCGGCCCCGTCGTCGCCCTCCGGGGTGTAGGCGCCGATGGCGACGAGGAACAGGCCGACGTGGGAGACGGTCGAGTAGGCGAGCATCCGTTTGATGTGCCGCTGGTACCAGCACATGAAGGCACCGCCGACGCCGGTGAGCACGCCGAGCGCGAGCAGCGCGTGCTCGAGACCCGCCGCCGGGATGCCGCCGGGCCCGGCGAAGACCGTGCCGTAGACCCGCCACACGCCGTAGACGCCGAGTTCGACCATGACGCAGGAGAGCAGCATGCACACCGGGGTCGGGGCCACCGCGTGCGCGTCGGGCAGCCAGAAGTGGAAGGGCACGGCGGCGGCCTTGACGAGCAGGCCGGTCAGGACGAGGACGAACGCGGCGAGGGTGAGCGCGTCGGGCCCGCCGTGCGCGTCCAGTCCCCGGCCGATCGCCGTCAGCGAGAGTTCGCCGGTGCGGGCGTAGAGCAGTCCGATGCCCATGAGCATCGCGTACGCGCCCAGGGAGTTGACGACGCCGAAGGTCAGCGCGCCCTGGACGGCCCGGGCCTCCTCGACCCGGTGGCCGGTGAGCGCGTAGGCGACGACGCTCATCAGCTCGAAGAAGACGAAGGCGTTGAACAGGTCCCCGGCGATCGCGAAGCCGCACATGCCGCCCTGGAAAAGCAGGACCAGCGCGGGGAAGGTGCCGGCCTGGCCCTCGGGCGCCTCGTCGAAGTAGTGCCAGGAGTAGGCGAGGGCGGCCACCGTGAGGACGGAGACGAGCGCGGCCATGCCGAGCCCGACGCCGTCGCCGACGAGGACGATGCCGACGCTCTCCCCGCCCTTCGAAGCCTTGGGCGGCCAACCGCCGACCCATTCGACCAGCGGGGGCGAGGAGTTGAGGAGCAGTACGAGCGCGAGGACGGCGGTGCCGGCCGAGACGACGACGCCGGCCGTCTCCGCGGCGATCCGGGGCAGCAGCCGGCCGGTGGCGGCGAGCAGTCCGGCGCCGAGCAGCGGGAGCGCGACCAGCAGGGGCAGCAGGTGGTTCATCAGCCGCGCAGCTCCCGCAGTTCGTCCGGGTCGGCGGTGCCGTGGCGCTTGACGACCTGGATGACCAGGGCGAGCAGCAACGCGGTGACGGTGGCCCCGACGACGACGTCGGTGAGGGTGAGCGCCTGCACCACCGGATCGACGACGGGCCGGGAGCCGGGCCGGATGTCGGAGAAGACGGGGGCGGTGCCGCCGTCGCGGTAGCCGACGGTGAGCAGCAGCACGTAGGTGGCGGCCTGGCACACGGACAGACAGCCCACGGCGTGGATCAGATTGCGGCTGGTGGCGAGCCCGTAGCAGCCGACCAGGAAGATGTACGCGGCGACGAGGTACGGAAAGAAGGTCATCCGTTCCTGTTCCCCTCCTCCTCGATCTCGACGGCCTGGTCCAGGAAGAGGGCCAGCAGGACGACGACGGCGCAGGCGACCTCCATGCCGATGAACGCGTTCAGCAGGGGCACGGAACCGCCGGAGGCCAGGGTGTTGAACGTGCCGTACGGCAGCAGGGCGTTGGCGAGGAACGCGGTCCCGGCGAGCACGCTCGCCAGGCCGAGGACCAGGTAGGAGCAGGTGGCGAGGGCGTCACCGAGCTCGAAGACGCCGACCGGGCGGACGCGTTCCAGGGAGCGGTAGTCGGCGCCGAGGTAGAGCAGGTGGATCGCGGTCGCGGCGACCACCCCGCCCTGGAAGCCGCCTCCGGGGCTGAGCTGGCCGTGGGCCACGATGTACAGGCCGGTGACGACGGCGACGGGCAGCAGGAGCAGCGCGTACCTGCGTACGGGGGCGGCGACCCGCGCGGACTCCGGTGCGGCGCGCTCCTCGTCGCGGCTCTGCCGCAGCAGGACGACGGTGCCGAGGACGGAGGCGAACAGGATGGTCATCTCGCCGAGGGTGTCGAAGGCGCGCTGGTCGAAGTTGACGGCGGCGACGGTGTTGGCGGTGTGCCGGGCAAGCGCGGCGCTCACCGCGCGCGTGCCGTACGGGTGTGCGGCGCGGCCGAAGTCGGGGAGGTCGAGGCAGGCGGCGATCAGCAGGGCGGTGAGGCCGGCGCCGCCGACGGCGAGGACGAGCAGCCGGGCGCGACGGGTCACCGGGCCTTCTCCCGCTCCCCGGTCCCGGCCCTCCTGGGCCGGCGTCTGACCTTGCGCACGGCCAGCATCAGCAGCAGCGGCGTGAGGGCGGAGCCGACGGCGAGCTGGGAGAGTCCGACGTCGGGGGCCTGCAGGACGGTGAACAGGACGGCGAGGCAGAGGCCGAGGAGGGAGAGGACCAGCGCCTGCCGGACGGGGTCGCGGACGGCGACGGCGGCGGTGGCCGCGGCGGCGACCAGCAGCAGGGTGACGACGACGAGCGGATCATCCACGGCCGTTGCTCTCCCGTTCGTCTCGGGCGGTCTCTTCTCCGGTGCCGAAGCCTCCGGACAGGGCTCGGGAGGCGATGAGGTTGCCGGCGATCAGCAGCGCGCCGACGATCAGCAGTTTGACCATGGCCCTGCCGGGCCCGGCGACCACGCACAGCACGACGACGACCACGGCGCCGTACGCGGCGACGGCGAGCGTGAGGTTGCGGGCGCCCGGTGGGTCCTCGGCGAGTTCGTCGGCGAGGAGGCGGGCGAAGACGAGGGTGCCGACGGGGCCGAGCAGGGCGAGGACGAGGGCGAGGTCGACGTAGGCGGGGCGGTCGTAGCCCTGGGCGAGCAGCAGGAGGGCGGGGGCGGCGAGGGCGCTGGACAGGTTCTGTGCGACGACCCGGCGGCGCAGGGGGCCGGTGACGACGCCCCAGAGGGTGGCGCCGACTCCGCCGGCCAGGGCGACGGTGGCGGTGGTGGTCCAGCCGTTCACCCGTCGTGCACCGCCCGTCGGGCGCCGTGGGCGGTGACGGCGCCGAGGAGGGAGACGGCGGCGCCGACGGTCAGTTCGAGGGGGGCGATGGTGCTGATGAGCATGAGCCACAGCACGAAGAGGGCCGCCCACCAGGCGGCGACCTCGCCGAGGGCGGCGCGGAGCGCGGGTCGGGATCCCATGCGACACCTCCGTCCACGGCCGGGCCCGTGACGCCCAGTTCCACTCGCGGCGCCATCCAAACACCACGGACGTGACGCGTGCGGCAGCACGCGCCGGTGGAACCCGCGGGGTTCCACCGGCGCCCCGTCCCCACCAGGGGCTCCGCCCCTTGCACCCCGGCGCGGGAGAGCTCGGGGGGTTCGGTTCGCCGGCGGGTACGGCCGCGTCGTGGCGGGTCGCGCAGTTCCCCGCGCCCCGTACGGGGCGCGGGGAACTGCGCGAGAAGTCCCCACCCACCCGCACTCCCCGACGAAACCCCACCCACCCGAGCTCTCCGGGGTCCAAGGGGCGGAGCCCCTTGAAGGGACGATGGGGGTCCCCCCTGCTCGAGCGCAGCCGAGAGCTTGGGGGAGGGTAGGGGCGGCGGGGGCGGAAAAACCGCGGCTCCTGCCCCCGCATCAGCGCCCCGACCCCGGGTAACCGCCCTGAGACACGGGGCAGTTGGCTGCGCAGAGGGGACCGGACGGAATGACCACCATGGCCGAGCGTCTACGACACGCCACCCGCACCCGGCGTACCACGAAGAAGCCACCCCCCGCCCCCCGGAACCCCACACCCCCGGGGCCCCGCCCCCTGCCCCTCCCCCTCCGCCTCCTCGCGATGCTCCTCGCCTTCACCGCGATGGTCGCCTTCGCCGCCGTCCTCGCCCGCCTGACCCTCGAACCCTCCCCCGCCTCCGTCCCCCTGACGCACAGCAACCTCCACCCCGGCCGCTCGCTGCGCGCCTACGTCGAGCAACCCGGCCTGCGGGACGCCGTGAAGCAGATCGGCGGCAACGTCCTCCTGGGCGTACCGTTCGGGATCCTGCTCCCCGTCCTCTCCCCCGGCACCCGCGGCCTCCTCCGCGTCTGCCTGGTGACCGCACTCGTCATGCTGGCCGTGGAACTCGTACAGGGCGCACTGATCACCGGCCGGGCCTTCGACATCGACGACGTCATCCTGAACACCACCGGCGCACTCCTGGGCCACCTGCTCCTCGGCCGCCGCCTGGGCCGCGCGGTCCACGCCCGCAAACCCCGCCCCCGCCCCCGGCCGGCCCGCGGCTAGCGCCCCCGCACCGTCCACGTGAACTTGTCGCCGCCGACCCACCGCACCACGTCCGGGTCGTCGAGATCGTGGACCCGGATGCCCGCTGCCGCGGCGACCATGAGGACGTCGGTGAGGGCCGTTGCCTCGCCGACGACCTCTCCGTCGATCTCCACGATCCGGAACGGCGGCGTACCCGGCTGGACTCCGAGCACCAGGATCCGCGGCCAGGAGATGTAGGGGCTCGCGCTTTCGGTCATGTCTTCGAGGGTAGTGACTGTTCAGCCGTCGAGCAGTTCCAGCACGGCCGCCTCCACCGCCCCCTGCGTGGCGGGCCGCCCGAAGTCGCCGTGCTCGCCCAGCCGGCTGAGCGCGGGCGCGATGGTGTGCCCCTGTTCGAACGCCTCGAAGACCCGTGGGTCGATGTAGGAGGACCGGCACACGGCCGGGGTGTTGCCGAGGTAGCGGCTGACCTCCTTCACCGCCCGGGTCGTCTGCCGCTTGCGGGCCGCCTTGGAGTCGCGCCCCGCCTCGGCGGTCACGGAGACGGCGACGGCGGCCAGGACGGTCGCGTGCCAGGTGCGGAAGTCCTTGGCGGTGATGTCGGTGCCGGACAGCCGCCGCAACGCCTCGTTCAGGTCGGAGCCGTGCAGCTCGTGCCAGGCCCGGCCCTCGTAGTACGCCAGCAGCCGGTCCCCGCCGCGCGGCCGGCGCAGCAGCGCCCGTACGACCTTCTCGGCGTCCTCGTCGACCAGTGCCCGCACCATCCGCACCCCGGACTTGGCGGGGAAGTTGAAGGCGATCTCCCCGCGGCCGCAGGTGACGTGCTCGCGGAGCATGGTGGTGAGGCCGTAGGTGTGGTTCTCCCGGGTGTGGCTGTCGCTGCCGATGCGGAAGAAGCCGAGGTCGAGCAGGCGGACGGCGCAGGCGGTGACCCGGGGGCGGGTCAGTCCGCGGTCGTCGAGGTCGGCGCGGACGCGGGCGCGCAGGTCGGGCAGCGCGCGGGCGACCTCGCGCACGTGTGCGTGCTTGGCCTCGTCCTGCCGGGCCCGGAACTCCTCGTGGTAGAGGTACTGGCGGCGCCCGGCGTCGTCGGTGCCGACCGCCTGGAGGTGGCCGTTGGGCCACGGGCAGATCCACACCTCGCGCCAGGCCGGCGGGATGACCAGGGCGCGGATGCGGGCGAGGGCGTCGGCATCGGTCAGGGGTTCGCCGTGCGGGTCGAGGTAGCGGAAGCCGCGGCCGGAGCGGACGCGGCGGTAGCCGGGGCCGTCGCAGGAGCTGGTGCGCAGTCTCACGGTGGTGCGCGCGGGGCTCAGGGCCGGCGCCAGTCGTCGCCGGTCAGATGCGAGCCGGCCATCGGACCCATCCGCAGCATCCCACCGTCGGCCGCCCAGGAGGAACCGGTGACGTAGGAGGCGTCGGGGCTCGCGAGGAAGGCGATCACGGCGGCGATCTCGCGGGCGTCGCCGGGCCGGCCGAGCGGGATGCCGGGCCGTCGCTCGGTGGTCGGGTCGGTGTCCTCCTGCCCGGTCATGGGGGTGGCGATCTCGCCGGGCGCCACCGCGTTGACGGTGATGCCGTGCTCGGCCAGTTCCAGCGCCATGACCTGGGTGAGCAGGCCGAGGCCGCCCTTGGCGGCGCAGTACGGCGCGGCGCCCACGCGGGGCGCGTGCTCGTGCACGGAGGTGACGTTGACGATCCGGCCGCCGTCGCCCTGCGCGATCATCCGCCGGGCGGCCCGCTGCCCGCACAGGAACGGGCCGAGCAGATCCACCTCGAGGACCTCGCGGATGTCGTCGAGTGCGAGGTCGAGGAAGGGGGTGGCGGTGCCGGTGCCGGAGTTGTTGACCAGCACGTCGATGCGGCCCAGCCGCTCGGCGAGATCGTCGACGACCCCGGCGGCGTCCGGCAGCCGGGTCAGGTCGAGCCGGGCCACCTCGGCACGGCGGCCATGCGCGCGGACCTCCTCGGCGGTGCGCTCGGCGCCCTCCTCGTCGGTGTGCCAGGTGATGCCGACGTCGAGTCCCGCCTCGGCGAGGCGTACGGCGGTGGCGCGGCCGATCCCCGAGTCCGAACCGGTGACGACGGCCACGCGGCCCGCCGGTGCGGCCGGGGACGGGTCGGGCACGGTCATGGGGCCTCCTCGGCGTTCCGCGATGCTCGGAGTCATCGCAGTACCCGGCCGGGGTACGGGCAAACCGGGACTCGGCAGGGGTGAGCGCGGTGCGGCGGGGCACTCCCGACGAAAGGGAGCCGAGACACCCCAGGGGCGGCCGAGGAGGCACCGATGGACCCGCTGGAGGCACTGGACCGGATCGCGTTCCTGCTGGAGCGGGACCAGGCGCCGACCTACCGCGTCCGCGCGTTCCGGACCGCGGCCGCCGTCCTGGCCCCGCTGTCGCCCGACGACGTGGCCGAGCGCGCCCGGACCGGGTCACTCGAACGGCTCAAGGGCATCGGCCCGAAGACCGCGCAGGTGGTGCGCGAGGCGCTGGACGGCGGTACGCCCGGCTATCTGGAGAAGCTGGAGGCGACGGCCGGTGAACCGCTGGTACGGGGCGGGGAGGAGCTGCGGGCGCGGCTGCGCGGCGACTGCCATCTGCACTCCGACTGGTCGGACGGCGGCAGCCCGATCGAGGAGATGGGCCGGACGGCGGCCCGGCTCGGCCACGAGTGGGCGGTCCTCACCGACCACTCCCCCCGGCTGACGGTGGCCCGGGGTCTGTCCCCGGACCGGCTGCGCGAGCAACTGGAGGTGGTGGCCGCGCTGAACGAGCGGTGGGCCCCGTTCCGGCTGCTCACCGGGATCGAGTGCGACATCCTCGACGACGGCTCGCTCGACCAGGAGCCGGAACTGCTGGCGCGGCTCGACGTGGTCGTCGTGTCCGTCCACTCCAAGCTGCGGATGGAGGCGCGGGCGATGACCCGGCGGATGGTGGCGGCCGTCCGCAATCCGCACGCGGACGTGCTCGGGCACTGCACGGGGCGGCTGGTGACGGGGAAGGGGCGGCCGGAGTCCGCGTTCGACGCGGAGGAGGTGTTCGCGGCGTGTGCGGAGGCCGGGACGGCGGTGGAGATCAACAGCCGGCCGGAGCGGCTGGATCCGCCGCGGCGGTTGGTGCGGCGGGCGGTGGAGGCGGGGGTGTTGTTCGCGGTGGACACGGATGCGCATGCGCCGGGGCAGTTGGACTGGCAGGGGTACGGGTGCGCCCGGGCGGAGGAGTGCGGGGTGTCGGCGGACCGGGTGATCACGACGTGGGGGGCGGACCGGTTGCTGCGGTGGACGGGTGCGGGTTCGTAGCTTCTTTCGCCCCCGCCGCCCCTACCTGTCCCGTCCTCAAGGGGCTCCGCCCCTTTGACCCCGGCACGGGGCTTCGCCCCGTTTCGCGCCCACGCGGCGGAGCCGCATGTCGATACAGCCCCGCGCCCCTGTCAGGGGCGCGGGGAACTGCGCATCTTTGGGGGTCCGGGGGCTTGCCCCCGGGGACGGGAAGGGTAGGGGCGGCGGGGGCGAGGAAAGTTGCCGTATGCACCCCCGGCGTGATCCACCACCACCCGTGGTACCCGTCCCCCACGTCATACAAAAAGGAGCACCGATGGAGCGCGCCGCCGTGTTCGACGTCGACGGGACCCTCGTCGACACCAACCACCTGCACGTCACCACCTGGTGGGAGGCCTTCCGTCAGGCCGGCCACCCCGTGTCCATGCACGCCATCCACCGCTCCATCGGCCTCGGCTCCACCGACCTGATCACCCACCTCCTCGGCGACAACCTGGAGGACGACGAGGTGGAGGCGCTCAGCGCCGCCCACAAGGCGCTGTACGGCACGTACTTCGACCGCCTCCCCGCCTTCGAGGACGCCGGGCGCCTGCTGAAGGCCCTGGACGCGGCCGGCTGGACGGTCGTACTGGCCACCTCCGCCGGCGGCTCCGAGCTGTCCGCGCTGCGGAGGGCGATCGACGCCGACGACGCGATCCGGGCGACGGCGAGCGCCGACGACGTCGAGGCGGGCAAACCCGCCCCGGAACCCGTGCAGCACGCGCTCGACCTCGTCGGCATCCCGCCCGAGCGGGCCGTCTTCGTCGGCGACACGGTGTGGGACATGCGGGCGGGCACCCGCGCCGGCGTGACCTGCGTGGGCGTCCTGTGCGGCGGCATCCCGCGCGCGTCCCTGGAGGACGCGGGGGCGGACACGGTCTACCGGGACCCGGTGCACCTGCTCACCTCGCTGGAGGAGGGCAACGGCCCGCTCGGGCGGAAGCGGGCGGAGCCGACGGGGTGACGCCCGCCGCGCCCGCGCTTGACTTCGAGCGCCCTCCAATTCGTAGCGTGCTCGCATGACCACAGCACAGCACGGCATCGGATCCGGTTTCGGCGCGACGAGCACGGCGGACGACGTCCTGCGCGGCATCGACCTGACGGGGAAGCTGGCCCTCGTGACCGGCGGCTACTCCGGGCTCGGCCTGGAGACCACCCGGGCGCTGGCGAAGGCGGGCGCCCGGGTGGTCGTGCCCGCCCGGCGGCCGTCCGCCGCCGCCGAGGCGCTCACCGGGATCGACGGCGTCGAGGTCGACGCGCTCGACCTCGGCGACCCGGACAGCGTGCGCGGCTTCGCCGAGCGGTTCCTCGCCACCGGCCGCACCCTCGACCTCGTGATCGACAGCGCCGCCGTCATGGCCTGTCCCGAGACCCGGGTCGGCCCGGGCTGGGAGGCACAGTTCGGCACCAACCACCTGGGCCACTTCGCCCTCGTCAACCGGCTGTGGCCGGCGCTGGAGCCGGGCGGGGCGCGGGTCGTCTCCGTCTCCTCGATCGGCCACCACGCCTCCCCGATCCGCTGGGCGGACCCGCACTGGCGCACCGGGTACGACAAGTGGCAGGCCTACGGCCAGGCGAAGACCGCGAACGCGCTGTTCGCCGTCCACCTCGACCGGCTCGGCCGGGACCGCGGCGTACGGGCGTACTCACTGCACCCGGGCGGGATCCTCACCCCGTTGCAGCGGCATCTGCCGAAGGAGGAGATGGTCGAGCGCGGCTGGATCGACGCGGAGGGCAGGCCGCTGAACCCGGCCGGGTTCAAGACCCCGGAGCAGGGCGCGGCCACCCAGGTGTGGGCCGCGACCTCGCCGCTGCTCGCCGACCGGGGCGGGGTGTACCTGGAGGACTGCGACATCGCCGAGCCCGCCCCGGCGGACGGCGCCCGCAGGGGCGTGAAGGACTGGGCGAGCGACCCGGAGCAGGCGGCCCGGCTGTGGGAACTGTCGGCGGAGCTGACGGGCGTGGACGCGTTCGGGGGCCGTGGCACCGTCTGAACGGCCCGGACGGTACGGGTGCCGCCCGCCGGGTACCCGGGCGGCTGGTCTTCGCCGTACCGAGAGGAGCCGATGGTGAGCAGCGCAGTGGGCAGCAGGGTCGTCGTCACGGGCGCCACCGGCAATGTGGGCACGAGTGTGATGCGCCTGCTCGCCGAGGACCCGGACATCGCGTCGGTCACCGGCCTCGCGCGCCGGCTCCCCGAGGAGCGGCCGCCGGGGACGCAGTGGTCCGCGGTGGACCTCGCCTCCGAACAGGCCGATCTCGTACGGGAGTTCCAGGGCGCGGACGCGGTCGTGCATCTGGCGTGGGCGTTCCAGCCGACGCACGACCCGGCGACCACCTGGCGGACCAACGTGCTCGGCAGCATCCGGGTCTTCGAGGCGGTGGCGGCGGCCGGGGTGCCGGCCCTGGTGCACGCCTCGTCCGTCGGCGCGTACTCGCCGGGGCCGAAGGACCGGGCGGTGGACGAGTCCTGGCCCACGCACGGCTGGCCGGACGCCGCGTACACCCGGGAGAAGGCGTATCTGGAGCGAACCCTCGACGCGTTCGAGTACCGGCACCCGGAGGTGCGGGTGGTGCGGATGCGCCCGGCGTTCCTGTTCAAGCGGGAGTCGGCGAGCGAGCAGCGGCGGATCTTCGGCGGGAAGTTCCTGCCGGGGCCGCTGGCGAGGCCCGGGTCGCTGCCCTTCCTGCCGGACGTGCCGGGGCTGCGGGTGCAGGCGCTGCACACGGACGACGCGGCGGCGGCGTACCGGCTGGCGGTGCGGGGGGACGTACGGGGGGCGTTCAATCTCGCGGCGGAGCCGGCGGTGGACGCGGAGGTGCTCGGGGAGATGCTGGGGGTGCGGCGGCAGGTGCGGTTGCCGCGGACGGCGGCGCGGTCGGCGGTGGCGGCGGCGTGGGGCCTGCGGCTGCTGCCGGCGTCGCCGCATCTGTTCGACGCGGTGCTGAGGCTGCCGCTGATGGACTGCACCCGGGCGCACGAAGTGCTGGGCTGGCGCCCGACGAAGCCGGCGACGGAGGTCCTGGAGGAGTTCCTCCAGGGCTTCCGCGAGGGCGCGGGCGCGCCGACGGAACCCCTGCGGGGCCGCAAGGTGGGGTGACCGCGGCGGGGGTCCCGGCCCCGTGCGTCCCCCGTCAGTCGAGTGGCCAGTTGGTCAGCTTCGTCGGATTCAGCATCAGCCACACGTGGGTGACGTGTCCTTCGCCGACGTCGAAGGTGACCATCCCGTATCGGCGCCCCCCGTCCCGGAGGAGGTATCCGAGACCGTCGGCCGTGTCGCGCCGTTCGAGGCGGAGGGCGGGCTGCTTGCGCATCACCCCCATGAGCCACCGGGCCACCCGGTCCGGTCCGTGGACGACCTGGGTGGCGGCATTGACGAAGCCGCCGCCGTCCACGCGCAGTTCGACGTCCGGAGCCAGCACGCGGAGCAGTTCCTCGATGTCGCCTCCGACGGTGGCGTCACGAAAGGCCCGGACGACCTCGTCGTGCTGGTGGGAGGAGACCTGGGTGCGTCTCCTGTGCCGGACGTGGCGGCGCGCGGACGTCGCCAGCTGCCGTGTCGCCGCCGCCGACCGGCCCACGACACCGGCGATCTCGTCGAACGGGACGCCGAACACGTCGTGCAGTACGAACGTCACCCGCTCCGCCGGGGTCATGGCCTCCAGGACCGTCAGCAGGGCCATGCTGACGGCGTCGTCGAGGGTGACCCGTTCGAGCGGGTCGGCAGCGGGAGGACCGGAGTTCAGCGGCACCCTCGCCGTGTCCGCGAAGAGGTCGGCCGGGACCGGCTCCGGCAGCCACTGCCCGATGTACGTCTCCCGTCGTGCCCGCGCGGAGCCCAGCAGATCGAGGCAGATACGGCTCGCGACGCGCGTCAGCCAGGCCGCGGGCACGGCGATCCCGTCGCGTTTCCCGGGTTCGAGGCGGTACCACCGCGCATAGGTCTCCTGCACGACGTCCTCGGCGTCGGCCAGGGTGCCCGTCATGCGGAAGGCCAGCGACAGCAGACGATGCCGCTCGGCCATGACCGCGTCGAGAGCCCGCGACGCGTCACGCCCGGCCTCGGCGCACTCCGCGGATCCGGCGGGAGGATCTTCCGGCATGGGGCACCCTTTCCCTCGCTGTCGCGTTCAGACGGTGGGGATCCCCGCGATCGGGTACCGCACCATGCCCTTCCGGTACGCGCCGCGCGGGACCATGCCCTCGAGGGGTTCCGGTCCGTCCACGGTCACCACCTCACGCTCGTCTCCACGCTCGGCCAGGGTGGCACGGAAGAGGTCGTCGAGGTGGAACCGGTCGGGTCCCGCGATCTCGACCGCGCTCCCCGGCTCCGGCGTCGTGACGGCCTCGGCGAGCAGGTCGACGACCTCGTCCAGCTCGACGGGCTGGATCAACGACCTCGGAGCGAGCACCTTCCCGTCCACGGTGTGCTGGTCGGCGAGGACAGGAATGTAGCTCTGGAACTGGGTGGCCCGGACGATGGTGGCGGGAATCGAACCGGTCCGTACGGCCCTCTCCTGCGCCACCTTGCCGAGGTAGTACCCGATCTCGGACGCGTCTCCTTCCCCGACGCCGACGATGGAGAGCACGATGTGGTGACGCACGCCGGCCCGCTCGCCCGCCGCGGTCAGGTTGCCGACCGACCCCTCGAAGAACGAGATCGCCCCTGCCGCGTCGAAGCGCGGGGTGTTGAGGACGTTCACGATGGTGTCGACCCCGACGAGGGCCTCGGCGAGCCCCCTGCCCGAGAGCACGTCGATCCCGTCCTCCAGTCCTCCCGGGACCACCTCGTAGCCCTTGGCCTCCAGGCTGTCGGCAAGACGGGACCCCACACGGCCGCGCCCACCCGCGATGAAAACCTTCATTTCCTCACTCCGTTCCCGGGCACCACTCGCCGCCCTCACCCACATGACGACGCGGCCCGCAGGAATGTGAGGCAACAAGACACCCGGTCGGCGACGGCCACCCCCCGTCAGGGGCGCGGGGAACCGCACGAGAGGCTCTGGCGCCCCGCAGGGGCGCGGGGAACCGCGCGACGAGCCCCGCTCACGCGCACCCGCCGAAGAACCCCGCCCACCCCGGCTCTCCCGCGGCTCAGCCCTCCCCCGCCGTCGTCGTCGCCAGGCGCTCCCGTTGCGGGACCACCGTGTACTTGGGGTCCTCCGCGGACGCCGTTCCCGCCGCGAAGACGCCGAAGCGGGTGCAGGCGGAGCCGGCGAGCAGTGCCGCGCCCGCCGCCACCGCGGCGACCCGCGACCGGCGGCCGAGGACGGCCGCCGTGACCGCCCCGCCCACCGTCAACGCCTTCGCCGTCTTCAGCAGCACCCCCGCCCGCCCCGACTTCCAGGTTTCCGCGACCATCCCCAGCCGCCGCTCGGCGGCCTGCGAGATGCCGACGTCGGCAAGGGCCGCGACCCCCGCCGCCCACCGCGCCGGCGCGTTCTCCCGCACCGGCCCGACGACCAGCGCCATCCCCGCCGCCGCGGCCGTCGCCGACGCCGCGAACAGGTACGGCAGCTCCCGGTACGCCCCGTGCCACGCCGGCACCGCCGTGTCGGCGGCGAGCACCCCGGTGTACGAGGCGACGGCGGGCCCGAGCAGCGCGGCGGCGCCGGTCGCGACCGCGCCCACGCCCGGCAGCCTCCCGGTGACGGCGCTCGCCGCGGCCGCCCCGGCCGCCGGCCCGTACGCCGCCAGCAGCCAGGACCCCACGCTCATCGGGGACGTCGGCTTGGCGACGCGCAGCATGTTGTAGAAGCGGCTCGGCACGCCCAGGTCGTGCACGAGGGCCGCCGCCGAGAGCGAGACGGCGGCGAGGGAGGAGACCTTCATGGCCTTGGCCGTGGTCGTCCGCCCGGTGAGGTGCGCCCCGGCGGCGAGCACCGAGCCACCCCCGGCGAGCCCGCCGAGGAAGAAGTACCCGGCGATGTCCCGCGCCTCCCAGGAGGGCGCCTTGATGACGGGCCGGCCGTAGTACGAATCGAACTCGGCCTTGGGCACCATGAGCTGCTCACCCCTGCGGCGTCCGCCGCGTCGGTGCCTGCCGTGCCGTCCGCCGTCCTCCGCCCGCTTGGGCAGGGAGCTGTCCGCGCTGGTCATCGTCGCCCCTCCCCGAAGATCCCGGTGGCCGCGAAGGCCGCGCCGCACGCGCCCAGCAGGGACAGCGCCGCCACCCCCGCGTGCTTCCACATCGCCGGCAGGTCGCGCGTGGTGACGACGGGGTCCGGCGGCAGCCCGTACACCTCGGGTTCGTCGAGGAGGAGGAAGAAGGCGCCGTCGCCGCCGACCCCGTCGTCCGGGTCCTCGCCGTAGAGCCGGGCCTCGGTGACGCCGGCCTCGTGCAGCTGGTCGACGCGGAGCGCGGCCTTCTGCCGCAGTTCGTCCAGCGGGCCGAACTGGATGGAGTCGGTGGGGCAGGCCTTGGCGCAGGCGGGTTCCTGGCCGGCGCCGAGGCGGTCGTAGCACAGGGTGCACTTGAACGCCCGCCCGTCGTCGGGGCGTTGCTCGATGACGCCGTACGGGCAGGCGGGCACGCAGTAGCCGCAGCCGTTGCAGACGTCCTCCTGGACGACGACGGTGCCGAACTCGGTGCGGAACAGCGCGCCGGTGGGGCACACGTCGAGGCAGGCGGCGTGGGTGCAGTGCTTGCACACGTCGGAGGACATCAGCCAGCGGATGTCGCCGCCGCTGCCGCCCTCCACCGTCTCCTGCGCGGTGGCGCCCCCGGGGACGCCCGCGCCCTGCGGCTCCGCGCCCGCCGACTGCCCGCCGAGCAGCGGGAGTTCGGTGCGTCCCTCGGGTGCCGGGCGGGTCTGTTCGACGAAGGCCACGTGGCGCCAGGTGGAGGCGCCCAGGGCCTCCGTGTTGTCGTACGACATGCCGGTGAGGGACATGCCGTCCTCGGGGATGGCGTTCCACTCCTTGCACGCCACCTCGCACGCCTTGCAGCCGATGCACACGGAGGTGTCGGTGAAGAAGCCGACGCGTTCCTGCCCGGAGTTGGGGTCCATGCCGTCCGGCACCCCGCGTCCCCCGCTCGCGAGGGTGCTCGGGGTACCCACCGGCTCGCTCACGTCCGTCATTTCCTGACCTCCGTCCCGGTCCGCTCGGTGATGCCCGCGCGCCGCCGGTACTCGGCGACCAGCTTGGGCAGGTCGGGGCCGCGCGGCCGGCGGCCGGGGCGGATGTCGGCGGTGAGCGCCTTGTCCTCCTGGATGTGGGCGTTGGGATCGAGGGAGATGGCGACCAGCTCGTTGGCCGCGTCGCCGGTCGCCACGCCGTTGGGACCCCAGTGGAAGGGCAGCCCGATCTGGTGGACGGTACGGCCCTGCACGCGCAGCGGGCGCATCCGCTCGGTGACCATCACCCTGGCCTCGACGGCGTTGCGGGCGGTGACGACGGTGGCCCAGCCGCCGTGTTCGAGGCCGCGTTCGGCGGCGAGCTGCGGGGAGATCTCGCAGAAGAACTCCGGCTGGAGTTCGGAGAGGTACTCCGACCAGCGGCTCATGCCGCCCGCCGTGAAGTGCTCGGTGAGCCGGTAGGTGGTGACGACGTACGGGAAGACCTCGGCGCCCTTGTCGTCGCCGCTCGGGTGGTAGCGGTTGCCCTCGCGGGCGAGCACCTGCCGGACGGGCGAGCGCGGGGTGGAGGGGTACAGGGCGTTGGGGAAGGGCGAGTCCTGCGGCTCGTAGTGGGTGGGCAGCGGCCCGTCCTCCAGGCCCGCCGGGGTGAACAGCCAGCCCTTGCCGTCGGCCTGCATGATGAACGGGTCGTCGCCGCGCAGCGCCGCCACGCCCTCGGCGTCGTCGTCGGGGACGTGGTCCGGGGCGAGGTCGGGGACGAAGTCGGGCACGTCGTGCCCGGTCCACCTGCCGGCCTCGGCGTCCCACCAGACGTAGCTCTTGCGTGCGCTCCAGGGTGTGCCGTCGGGGGCGGCGGAGGCGCGGTTGTAGAGGATGCGGCGGTTGGCGGGCCAGGCCCAGGCCCACTCGGCGGCCACCCAGTCCTGTTCGGTGTGGGGTTTCTTGCGGGCGGCCTGGTTGACGCCGTCGGCGTAGACCCCGCAGTAGATCCAGCAGCCGCAGCGGGTGGAGCCGTCGTCCTTGAGCTCGGTGTACGCGCTCAGTGGGCTCCCGTCCGGGCCGTGGCCGCTGATCTCGGCGAGGATCGCGTCGGCGACGGGCTCGTCGAGCGGGCCGGTGACCGGGTAGTCCCAGGCCAGGTCGAGGACGGGGCGGTCCATCGGGTCGGTGGAGCCGGCCAGCTTCTCGCGGATGCGGCGGCCCAGGTGGTACATGAACCACAGGTCGCTGCGCGCGTCGCCCTCGGGTTCGACGGCGGCGTAGTGCCACTGCACCCAGCGGTTGGTGTTGGTGAAGGAGCCGGACTTCTCGGTGTGCGCGGCGGCGGGGAAGAAGAACACCTCGGTGCCGATGTCCTCGGTGCGCAGCTCCCCGCTCTCGATCTCGGGGCCGTCCTTCCACCAGGTGGCGGACTCGATGAGGGAGAAGTCGCGGACGACGAGCCACTCCAGGTTGGCCATGCCGAGCCGTTGCAGCCGGGTGTTGGCGGAGCCGACGGCCGGGTTCTCGCCCATCAGGAAGTAGCCCTTGCAGGTGCCGTCGAGCTGGGCGGCGACCGTCTGGTACGTCGAGTGGTCGCCGGTCAGACGCGGCAGGTGGTCGAAGCAGAAGTCGTTCTCGGGGGTGGCCGCATCGCCGTAGTAGGACTTGAGCAGGCTGACGAAGTACGACCGCATCTCCGCCCAGAAGCCCTTCTTGGTGCGGCTGGCCGTGATGAAGTCGTCCAGGGTCTCGTGGGCGTGCGCGTGCGGCATGGGCAGATAGCCGGGGAGCAGGTTGTACAGCGTGGGGATGTCGCTGGAGCCCTGGATGCTGGCGTGGCCGCGCAGCGCCTGGATGCCGCCGCCGGGGCGGCCGATGTTGCCGAGCAGGAGCTGCAGGACGCTGGCGGCGCGGATGTACTGGGAGCCGACGGTGTGCTGGGTCCAGCCGACGGCGTAGCAGAACGCGCTGGTGCGGTCGGGGCCGGAGTTGGCGGTGAGCGCCTCGCACACCTCAAGGAAGGTCTCCTTGGGGACGCCGCAGATCTCCTCGACGACCTCGGGGGTGTAGCGGGCGTAGTGCCGCTTGAGCACCTGGTAGACGCAGCGCGGGTGTTGGAGGGTGCGGTCGGTGGGGGCGTCGGGGCCGGTCCGCGCGCCGCCGGAGCCGTGGCTCTCGGAGCCGCCGAAGCCGCCCACCCGCTCGTCGTACTGCTCGTCGGGGTCGCCGGTGGGCTGCTGGACCTCCGTGCCCTCGTACTGCCAGCTGTGCGGGTCGTAGGTGTGGCCGTCCTCGTCGAGCCCGGAGAAGACGCCGTCGAGGTCCTCGGTGTCACGGAAGTCCTCGCCGACGAGGGTGGCCGCGTTGGTGTAGTTGAGGACGTATGCGCGGAAGTCCTTCTCCTCGGTGAGGACGTGGTTGATGATCCCGCCGAGGAAGGCGATGTCGGTGCCGGCGCGCAGCGGGACGTGCAGGTCGGCCAGCGCGCTGGTGCGGGTGTAGCGGGGGTCGACGTGGATGACGCGGGCGCCGCGCGCCTTGGCCTCCATCACCCACTGGAAGCCGACGGGGTGGGCCTCGGCGTAGTTGGAGCCCTGGATGACGATGCAGTCGGAGTGCTGGAGATCCTGCATGAAGGTGGTGGCGCCGCCGCGTCCGAAGGAGGTGCCGAGGCCGGCGACGGTGGCGCTGTGGCAGACGCGGGCCTGGTTCTCCACCTGGACGACGCCGAGGCCGGTCAGCAGCTTCTTGATGAGGTAGTTCTCCTCGTTGTCCAGCGTCGCGCCGCCGAGGCTGGCGATGCCCATGGTGCGGGCGGTGCGGGCGCCGTCCTTCTCCCACTCCCAGGTCTCGCGGCGGGTGTTGACGACCCGTTCGGCGACCATGTCCATCGCGGTGTCCAGGTCGAGGGTCTCCCAGTCGGTGCCGTGCGGGCGGCGGTAGAGGACCTGGTGCTCGCGGGCGGGGCCGGTGGTGAGCTGGAGGGTGGCGGAGCCCTTGGGGCAGAGCCGGCCGCGGCTGACGGGCGAGTCGGGGTCGCCCTCGATCTGGACGACCTTCTCGTCCTTGACGTACACGTCCTGGCCGCAGCCCACGGCGCAGTAGGGGCAGATCGACTTCACCACGCGTTCGGCGGTGTCGGTGCGCGGGCGGAGGTGCGCGGTGGAGGCGGACTTGGCGGCGCCGCCGCGGCCCGAGCGGTCGCCGGCGGCGCCGGTGAGCTGACGGTAGACGGGCCAGTCGCGGAGCCGGTCCGGTATGCGCATGAAGGATCTCCCGCTTCTCCGCTCGGATTCAGGCGGTGGGCTCGTCGGGGGTGGGCTCGTCCTCGGGGCCGGTGGTGTCGTCGGCGGCGGTGTCGTCAGCGGTGGTGCCGTCGTCGGTGCCGTTGCCGTCGCCGTCCGTCTCCTCCGCCTTCCGGCGGGCGGACGCGGGGGCGGCCTCCCAGGGGTCCTCGCCCTCGCCGGCCTGCTGGTCGGGCAGGTCGCGCGGGACGGGGTCGCCGTTCTCTCCGGGCCCTTCGAGGCGGTGCTCGGTCACGTCGTCGTCCTCCCTTTCCCTCCCGCGGGCACGGCGGCCCGAAGGAGCGACGCGCAAGTACCCGGGCGGCCCCGGCCGAAACGCGCGGGGAGCGGCGCGTCGACCGGGCGGGGGCCCACACCCCGTCAGGGTGGCCGGGCGCCGGACGGTTCTCCGGCACGCGCGGCTTTGCGTCCTCTTTACAACTGACGCCGTCGCGGCCTCGTCTCTCCAGCCGGGCTCAGGACGACGCCGATCGCCGCGTTGCCGAGTTCCCGTGCCGGGCCCTCCGGGGCTCACCGCCCTCCGGCCCGGCCCTCGACCTCACACCCCCGACCATCCCGGAGAACCCGCACCGATGCACCCGAACAGCACACCGGCCCCCCGTTCAGCCGGCCGTCGTACGTCGTCCCGCCGTCACGCGGTGACCGCGGTCCTCGGCCTGTGCGCCGCCCTCCTGGCCGCCCCGGCCGCCGCGGCCGCACCCGCCGCGGACGTCACCCCTCCTGTCGTCACCGCGGACCAGGTCATGCCGCATCTGACCGCCCTGCAGGGCATCGCGGACCGCGCGGGAGGCAACCGCGCCCACGGCACCCGGGGTTACCGCGACTCCGTCACCTATGTGAAGGCCGCGCTGGACAAGGCCGGGTTCCGCACCACCCTGCACCGCTTCACCCACGACGGCGCCACCGGCTACAACCTGATCGCGGACTGGCCCGGTGGCGACTTTGGGCACGTCGTGTTCGCCGGAGCGCATCTCGACAGCACGGAGAACGGCCCCGGCATCAACGACAACGGCTCCGGCTCCGCGGCCCTGCTCACCACCGCCCTCGAAGTGTCCAGGTCGGGGCTGAAGCCCGACCGTCATCTGCGGTTCGCCTGGTGGGGCGCCGAGGAGGCCGGAATGGTGGGCTCCAGCGCCTATGTGAAGGATCTGTCCGCCGCCGCACGCGACCGGATCGACGTCTACCTGAACGTGGACATGGCCGGCACGAAGAACAACCGGTCCTGGCTCGTCGTCGACGACGACCCCACGGCGGCCGAGGCGCTCAAGAGCTACTTCGCGGCCCGGAACCTGCCCACGACCGCCATCGGCATCGGTGGCAGCGACCATGTGTCGTTCGGTGACGCCGGCATCCCGGTGGGCGGTTTCGCCACGGGAATCGACGAGTGCACGCACGAGGCGTGCGACCGCGTGGACAACGTGGACCCGCGGGTCGAGACCACCAGTACCAACGCCTTCCTCCACACGGTCTGGCAGCTCGCCACGCACCGCTGAGGCCGGCACGGCCTTCCCGCACCCGCGTCGAACACTTCGCGCGCACTCGCCCCCTCCCGAGTGCGCGCACTTCGCCCCCCTCCCGAACGAAGGAGCAGACGCATGCCCGCCCACCGGCATCGCCGCCGCGCCACCGCCCTGGCCACGACCGTGGCCGCCGGAATCGTGTTCACCGCAGTCCCCGCCGCCGGCGCCTCCGGCACGGGCGGCGTCGGTGACCCCTACTTCCCCGACGACGGGAACTCCGGCTACGACGTCTCGCGGTACGACGTGCACGTCACCTACGGCCCGGCCCGCCCCCGGTACCTGGAGGGCGACACCACGGTGGAGGCCGTCGCCACCGAGGACCTGGACCGGCTGCACCTCGATCTGGAGGGCTTCACGGTCACCGAGGTCAGCGTGGACGGCACACCCGCCCGCACCGTCTCCCGGGAGGGCACGCACGAACTCGTCATCACTCCGGCCCGGCCGCTCGCGAGGAACACGCGGTTCTCCGTACGCGTCCGCTACGCGGGCGAACCGGTCGGCAAGGGCTGGCACGCGCTCGCCGACGGCGGCGTGGACGTGTCGGACGAGCCGCACTCCGCCACCGCCTGGTACCCGGCCAACGACCACCCCTCGGACAAGGCCACCTTCCGGCTCACGGCCACGGTCCCCACCGGCTGGACGGTGGTCGGCAACGGACGGCCGGGCGCCACCACCACCGACCGGAACACGTCCACGTTCCGCTGGTACGAGGACCGGCCGATGGCCACGTACCTCAGCACGCTCGCCATCGACAGGTTCACGATGCGCACCTCGAAGCTCTCCGACGGCACTCCCGTCATCAACGCCTACAGTCCCGGGTCGCGCATCGACCCCGAGGCGGAGGCGGAGCTGCCGGAGATCATCGACTTCCTGGCCTCGAAGTTCGGCCCGTACCCCTTCTCCTCGGCCGGGGCGATCGTCGTCAGCGGCGACGACGGCGAGAGCCCGATCGCCCTGGAGACACAGAGCCGCCCGACGTACCACGGGGGTTTCTTCGACGCCTCCATGGTGCACGAGAACGCCCATCAGTGGTTCGGGAACAGCGTCTCCTTCAGCGACTGGCGCGACGGCTGCCTGGCCGAGTGCTTCGCCCAGTACGCCGGCCAGCTGTGGGACGAGGGAAAGCACGGAGCCGACCTGGACAAGGGCTTCTACGCCGACATGGTGGAGGAGAGCGAGGCGGACCCCGAGTTCTGGACGACGAGACTGTACGACCCCGGCCAGGGCAGTGAACTGGCCAACGCCCTGTACAGCAAGGGGTCCATGATGCTGCACGCGCTGCGCCGCACGGTCGGCGACGACGCGTTCTTCGGCACCCTCAAGCGCTGGCAGCGCGACCACCGTTACGGCAACGCGTCCTGGCCGCAGTTCGAGGCGCTCGCCCAGGAGGTCTCCGGCAAGGACCTCACCGGCTTCTTCCGGGCGTGGGCGCACGGCACCACCGTCCCGCCGGACAAGTACCTCTACCCCGGTTCCCTCGCGTCGCTCGCCCCGGCGGGCTGACCGCGTCCCCGTTGCCGCCCTCGTCCGCTTCCCGGAGGGACGGGGGCGGCGGAGCCGGGAGGCCTACCTCCCCGACGCCCGGTCCCGCAGCGCCTCGCGCCATGCCGGGGCGCGGCGCGGGGCGGTGTCGGGGCCGGCGCCCGCCCGGCGTCCCCCGGCCGCGAAGAAGTCGGCCAGCGGCAGGATCGCGGCGCCCACCGTCACCGCGTCCGGACCGAGCCGGCCCAGTTCGATCGCGACCCGTTCCGCCGGGTGGCGCAGGGAGTACGCCACCGCGTGGCGGCGGACCGCGGGCAGGAAGCGGGCGCCGAGCTGGAGGCCCGCCCAGCCGCCGATCAGGATGCGTTCGGGGCGGAAGAGGTTGATCAGGTCGGAGAGGCCGGCGCCGAGGTACTCCGCCGTCTCCTCCAGGACCGCCGACGCCACCGGGTCGGCCCCGCCCTCCTCCGGGTACGCCGCCGCGAGCAGCGCCGTGAGCGCGGTCTCCTCGTCGGCGCCCTCGGGCACCTGTCCCCCGGCCTCCCGCCACCGCGCGAGCAGCGCCTCGGCGCCCGCGTACGCCTCCAGGCAGCCCAGCGCCCCGCACCGGCACCGGCGCCCCCGCACCCGTACGGTCAGGTGCCCGTACTCCACCGCGCGGCCGCCGGTCACGTCGTCGGTGACGAGGCAGGCGCCGACACCGGAGCCGAACAGGACGACCACCGCGTTGCGGGCACCGCGGCCGGCGCCGAACCACATCTCGGCCTGGCCGAGGGTGCGGGCGCCGTTGTCGGCGAAATAGGGCACGGAGTCGGGCAGCAGACAGGCGGAGCGCAGCCTGGCCTCCAGCGGGACGGCGTCCCAGCCGATGGTCTGGCCGTGCACGACGGCGCCCTGCTCGCCCTCGCGGGCGACGATGCCGGGGACGCCGATGCCGACGCCGAGCAGCCGCTCGGGGGCGAGCCCCGTGGTGGCCAGCACCTCGGCGATGCCGTCCCGGATGTGGCCGACGACGACGTCGACGTCGTACCGCTGGTGCTCCAACGGGCGTTCGGTGCGGGCGAGTTCGGTGAGGGCGAGGTCGAACAGCTCGACCCGGACCCGGGTCTCGCCGACGTCGACGCCGATCATGTGCCCGGCGGCGGGCGCCACCCGCAGCAGGGTGCGGGGCCGGCCGCCGTCGGAGTCGACCGAGCCGGCCTCCTCGACCAGTCCGTCGGCCACCAGTTCGGCCACCACGTTGCTGACCGAGCCGGAGCTGAGCCCGGTCACCGGCCCCAGTTCGAAGCGGCTCATCGGGCCGTCGAAATACAACCGTTGCAGTACCTCGGCGCGATTGCCGCGCCGCAGGTCACGCACCGTCCGCCCGTTCCGCCCCGCCATGTGGCTCCCTCCCGGCCTGCCCCTTGACGCAAGATACCTCTGCGCGACATCTTGACGCGACTTTCCATGAGGTCTTAACTCACGCTCTAAGTTAAGCCATGAGGGACGTTCGGGAAGTGAACGGGTCCGGGCCCGTCCGGGCCCGGTCCTTCCGCCTTCCGAACCCGCCCTCGCGCTCGCCCTGAGGAAAGGGACGCCTGAGCCATGCGCAGAACCCGAGTCGCGGCCGCCGCCGCGGTCACCGTCTCCCTGCTGACCGCCGTGACCGCGTGCGGCGGCGGCTCGTCGACGAGCGGCGGGTCCAACGACTCGCCGAAGACGCTCACGTACTGGGCCTCCAACCAGGGCGCCAGCATCCAGGTGGACAAGAAGGTCCTCCAGCCCGAGCTGGACAAGTTCGAGAAGCAGACCGGCATCAAGGTCGAGCTGGAGGTCGTGCCCTGGTCGGACCTGCTCAACCGGATCCTGACCGCCGCCACCTCGGGCCAGGGCCCGGACGTGCTGAACATCGGCAACACCTGGAGCGCCTCGCTGCAGGCCACCGGGGCGCTGCTGCCGTGGGACGCGAAGAACTTCGAGAAGATCGGCGGCAAGGACCGCTTCGTCGACTCCGCGCTCGGCTCGACCGGCGCCGAGGGCAAGGACCCGGCCGCGGTCCCGCTGTACTCGATGGCGTACGCGCTCTACTACAACAAGCAGATCTTCGCCGACGCGGGCATCTCCGAGCCGCCGGCCACCTGGGACGAACTGGTCGCCGACGGCAAGAAGATCAGGGCCAAGGGCAAGAACCCGCTGGGCGCCGAGGGCTCCAACCTCTCCGAGAACATCCACCACGTGTTCGTCTTCGCCAAGCAGCACGGCGCGGACTTCTTCACGGCCGACGGCAAGCCCGACTTCACCAATGACAAGGCCGTCGCGGCGGTCAAGCAGTACGTCGACCTGATGGCGAAGGACAAGGCGATCCCGGCGGGCAACGCCGAGTACGCGCAGAACCAGTCGGTGAGCGACTTCGCCAAGGGCAGGACGGCGATGCTGCTGTGGCAGTCGGCCGCGTCCAACCTCAAGTCGCAGGGCATGGCCGACGACGCCTACGGCATCGCCCCGGTGCCCGTGCAGTCCGGCACCCCCGGCGCCGGCACCCAGGTCAACTCGATGGTCGCCGGAATCAACATGGCCGTCTTCAAGAACACCGACAACCTCGACGGCGCCACGGAGTTCGTGAAGTTCATGACCAGCGACGCCGAGCAGAAGACGCTCAACAAGGCCTACAGCTCGATCCCGCCGGTGAAGGCGGCGCAGTCGGACCCGGCGTTCAACTCCGGTGCCACCGCCGTCCTCAAGACCACCCTCGGCACCAGCGCCGCCGCGCTGCCGCAGGTCGCCGACGAGTCGCAGTTCGAGACGACGGTCGGCACGGCCGTCAAGGAACTGTTCGCCGACGCCGCCGGCGGCCGGTCGGTGACCACCGCGTCGGTGAAGGCGAAGCTCGAGAAGGCCCAGCAGCAGATGCCCAAGAAGTGAGCCACATGACCACCACCGCCCCGGCCCGGGAGCCGGCGGTGCGCAAGGACCCGCCCGGTGCGGCACGCGGCCCCCGCCGCCGCACCGGGCGGCTCCGCCGCGTCACCCTGCCCTACCTGCTCCTCCTGCCCGCCCTGATCCTCGAACTCCTGGTCCATCTGATACCGATGGTGATCGGTGTCGTGATGAGCTTCAAGGAGCTCACCCAGTTCTACATCCGCGACTGGGGCACCGCCCCCTGGTCCGGGTTCGACAACTACAAGGTGTCGGTGGACTTCGACGCGCCGGTCGGCGAGGCGCTGCTCCACTCCTTCCTCGTGACCGTCGTCTTCACCCTGCTGTCGGTCGGCCTGTGCTGGCTGATCGGCACGGTCGCCGCGATCTGCATGCAGGACACCTTCCGCGGCCGCGGTCTGCTGCGCGCCCTGTTCCTGGTGCCGTACGCGCTGCCGGTCTACGCGGCCGTCATCACCTGGGTGTTCATGTTCCAGCACGACAACGGCCTGGTGAACCACGTCCTGCACGACCAGCTCCGCCTCACCGACAAGCCCTCCTTCTGGCTCATCGGCGACAACAGCTTCATCGCGCTGCTGACCGTGTCGGTGTGGAAGGGCTGGCCGTTCGCCTTCCTCATCGTGATGGCCGGGTTGCAGAACATCCCCAAGGAGCTGTACGAGGCCGCCGCGCTGGACGGCGCCGGGATGCTCCAGCAGATCCGCCGGATCACGCTGCCGTCGCTGCGCCCCGTCAACCAGGTGCTGGTGCTGGTGCTGTTCCTGTGGACGTTCAACGACTTCAACACACCGTTCGTGCTGTTCGGCAAGGGCGCCCCGCAGGCCGCGGACCTCATCTCGGTCCACATCTACCAGGCGTCCTTCGTCACCTGGAACTTCGGCACCGGCTCGGCGATGTCGGTCCTGCTGCTGCTCTTCCTGCTGGTGGTGACGGGCGTCTATCTGGCGCTGACCTCCCGGGACCGCACCGCCGGCAGCTCCCGCCGCCGTAAGGAGACGGCCGATGTCTGAGACCCTGCGCACCGCACGGGTGCCCCGCTCCCCCATGGCGCCGCCGCGCACCTTCCTGTGGACCCGGCGGATCTTCCTCACCCTGCTCACCGGCTTCGTGCTGGTGCCGGTGTACGTGATGGTCTCCAGCTCGCTGAAGCCGCTCGCGGACGTCACCGGCACGTTCCACTGGCTGCCCAGCGAGCTGACGATCCGCCCGTACATCGACATCTGGTCGACGGTGCCGCTGGCGAAGTACTTCGTGAACTCGCTGATCGTGGCGGGCGCGGCGACCGTCTGCTCGGTGGTCATCGCGGTGTTCGCCGCCTACGCGGTCAGCCGCTACAGCTTCCGCGGCAAGCGCGTCTTCACGGTGACCGTGCTGTCCACGCAGATGTTCCCCGGCATCCTCTTCCTGCTGCCGCTGTTCCTGCTCTACGTCAACATCGGCAACGCCACCGGCATCGCGCTGTTCGGCTCGCGCGGCGGGCTGATCCTGACGTACCTCACCTTCTCGCTGCCGTTCTCGATCTGGATGCTGATCGGCTACTTCGACTCGGTGCCGCGCGATCTGGACGAGGCGGCGCTGGTCGACGGCTGCGGTCCGCTCGGCGCGCTGTTCCGCGTCGTCGTGCCAGCCGCGATCCCCGGCATCGTCGCGGTCGCCGTCTACGCCTTCATGACCGCGTGGGGCGAGGTGCTGTTCGCCTCCGTGATGACCAACGACACCACCCGCACGCTCGCCGTCGGACTCCAGGGCTACTCCACGCAATACGACGTGTACTGGAACCAGATCATGGCCGCCTCGCTCGTGGTGAGCGTGCCCGTGGTCGCCGGATTCCTGCTGCTCCAGCGGTACCTGGTGGCCGGACTGACGGCGGGAGCCGTCAAGTGACCGCACCCGGCACCGCTTTGAACCGGATTCCCGAAAGGACCCCCGTGACCATCGACCTCGGCGCCTTCCCGCGCGACTTCCTGTGGGGCACGGCCACCGCGGCGTACCAGATCGAGGGGGCCGCCGCCGAGGACGGCCGCTCGCCCTCCATCTGGGACACCTACTCCCACACCCCCGGCAAGGTCGCGGGCGGGGACCACGGTGATGTGGCCTGCGACCACTACCACCGCTGGGAGGAGGACATCGAACTGATGCGCCGGCTGGGCACCAACGCCTACCGGCTGTCGGTGGCCTGGCCGCGCGTGGTGCCGGGCGGCACGGGCGAGGTCAACGCCAAGGGGCTCGACTTCTACGACCGGCTGATCGACGCGCTCCTCGCGGCCGGCATCACCCCCTCCGTCACCCTCTACCACTGGGACCTGCCGCAGGTGCTCCAGGACCGGGGCGGCTGGCCGGAGCGCGACACCGCGCTCGCCTTCGCCTCGTACGCCGGTGTCGTCGCCGAGCGGCTCGGGGACCGCGTCACGATGTGGACGACGCTGAACGAGCCGCTGTGCTCCGCCTGGATCGGCCATCTGGAGGGCAAGATGGCGCCGGGGCTGACCGACCTCCCGGCCGCCGTGCGCGCCTCGTACCATCTGCTCCTCGGCCACGGGCTCGCCGTCCGCGCGGTGCGCGCGGCGGTCCCGGACGCGCGGATCGGGTTCGTCAACAACCTGTCCTACGTCGAGCCCGCCACCGACCGGCCCGAGGACGTCGCGGCCGCCCGGCGCATGGACGGCCACGCCAACCGCTGGTGGCTGGACCCGGTGCACGGCCGCGGCTTCCCCGCGGACATGCGCGAGGTGTACGGCGTCGACCTGCCCGAGCGGGCGGGCGACCTCGCGGCGATGGCCGAGCCGCTGGACTGGCTGGGCCTGAACTACTACTTCCCGTCCGCCATCGAGGACGACCCCACGGGACCGGCGCCCCGTGCCCGCGCGGTACGCCAGCCGGGGCTGCCGCGCACCGGCATGGACTGGGAGGTCGACGCGAACGGCATCGAGCGGCTGCTGCTCCGCCTCACCGAGGACTACGGCGCCCGGCAGCTGTACATCACGGAGAACGGCTCCTGCTACCCCGACGTCGTACGTCCAGACGGCACGGTCGACGACCCCGAGCGCGTCGCCTACCTCGACCAGCACCTGGCGGCGTGCGCCTCCGCCGTCCGCAAGGGCGTGCCGCTGGCCGGGTACTTCGCCTGGTCGCTGCTCGACAACTTCGAGTGGGCGTACGGCTACGACAAGCGGTTCGGGCTGGTCCACGTCGACTACGCGACGCAGCGCCGCACCATCAAGGGCAGCGGGCACCACTACGCGGACCTGATCCGCGCGCACGGGCGGCTCGGGCAGAGCGCGGCGTAGCGCGCGGGCCCACGCGGCGTGGCGCGGCACGGCCGGGGTGCCGCGCTGCGCCACGCGGGTGGGGTGGTGCGGCCGGGACGCATGGGGTGCACGGGACGGGCTACTCGTGCGCCATGGGGTTCGGCAGAGTGCCCCGAGGACTCTCCGACGCGAGGATGCGCGGAGAGTCCTTTTGTTTTTCTTGGCCGGTGCGGCGGTGCCCGGGGCGTACGGAGGGGAAATTCCCTGGCGCTCGTGGGGTCTCGCTTCCTACCGTAGGTGCGAACCTGGAAACCTAGGAGCCCTAGGTATTACCGCAAACCGTTCAGGAGCACGCCATGCGACCCCTCACCGAGCCGGACATCCGTACCTCGTTCGTCAACTGTTCGAAAGGCGAGGCGAAGCGGCTCTCCGTGCCCCGGGACCTCGACGAGCGCCCCTGGGACGCGCTCGACTTCCTCGGCTGGCGCGACCCGGGCGCGCCCGACCGCAGCTATGTGGTGACCGAGCGCGACGGCCGGCTCGTCGGCGTCACCCTGCGTTTCCCCTCCGCGCAGCGCGGTTTCCTGCACCGCAGCATGTGCTCGCTCTGCCTGACCACGCACCCCGGCAGCGGCGTCTCCCTGATGACCGCGCGCAAGGCGGGCGCGGCCGGCCGAGAGGGCAACTCCGTCGGCCTGTACATGTGCACCGACCTGGCCTGCTCGCTCTACGTACGCGGCAAGAAGGTCCCGCAGGGCGGCGGCCGGTTCCAGGAGAGCCTGACGGTGGAGGAGCAGATCGCCCGCACGGTGGACAACCTGTCGGGGTTCCTCGACAAGCTGGGCGTCTGAGCGCACGCGCCCGTGCACGCAGGTGAGCCAAGGGGCGAATGCGTTCGATGAGACGGTGACGGGGAAATGGTCCAGGGATGCAAGACGTACGTAAGGCCTGGGCCGTGGTCACCGGCCAGGTGGCGAAGTGGCACCGCGATCCGGTGATCGTGCAGTCGGTGCGTTCGACGGCGGCGGCGACCGTCGCGTATGTCGTCGCCCTCCGGCTGAGCCCCGAGCACCTGCCGCTCACCGCACCCCTGACCGCCCTGCTGGTCGTCCAGGTCACCCTCTACTCGACGCTGACGACCGGCATCCGACGGGTCAACGCGGTGGTGGCCGGGGTGGTCGTGGCCATCGGGTTCAGCGTCCTGGTGGGGCTGACCTGGTGGAGTCTGGCCCTGCTGATCCTGGCCGCGCTGGGGGTCGGGCAACTGGTGCGGGTCGAGGAGTTCGTGGTCGAGGTGGCGATCAGCGCGATGCTCGTCCTCGGCGTCACCCAGGTGGGCTCCACCGCCTGGCTCCGGGTGCTCGACACGCTGATCGGGGCGGTGGTCGGCATGGCCACCAACCTGCTGTTCGCGCCGCCCGTGTGGGTGGGCACCGCCGGGGAGTCGATCGAGGAACTGGCCCGCGGGATGCGTCAGCTGATGCTCCGTATGGGCGAGGAGGCGGCCGGCCGTACGCCGGTGGAGCGGGCCGCGGCCCGGCTCCACGAGGCGCGGCGGCTGGACCACGACATCGTCGGGGTGGACGCGTCGCTGCGGCAGGCCGAGGAGAGCCTCAAACTCAACCCGCGTGTGCGCGAGGGGCTGCTGCACCGGGTGGTGCTGCGCACCGGCCTCGACACGCTGGAGATCTGCACGGTGGTGCTGCGGGTGCTGGCGCGTTCGTTCACCGACCTGGCCAAGGAACGCGACCCCGGACCGCTGTTCCGGCCCGGGATCGGGGCGGCCGTGGAGGAATTGTTCTCCCAGGTCGCCGACGCCGTCGTCAGCTATGCGGTGCTGGTCACCACGCACGTCAGCCGCAGCGCCGAATCGGCGGAGGAACGGCTCGCCAACGAGCTGGCCACCGCCGCCGCGACCCGCGACAGGCTGGCCCGGCTGATGCTGGAGGAGGTGCAGCGCGACCCCAGCCAGTGGCAGTTGCAGGGGGCGGTGCTGACCGAGGTCAACCGGATCCTGGACGAGATGGACACCGAGCACCGCTCGCGCCGGCTGCTGGAGGAGCTGGACCGCTGCACGCGCGAGCAGCGGGAGCGCACCCGCTGGCTGACCCGGCTGCGGGACGGCCTCGGCGCCGCCCGTCCGGCCCGGCTGCGCGAGCGCATCCCACTCCCCCGCCGCGGCCGGAACCGGCGGACCCCCTGACGACGTTGACGCAGCAGAGAGACGGACAGGGGGACGGCACATGACCGACAACGACCGCGCCGAAGACACCGGCACCGGCACCGTTCGGATCGACGGGACCACGCTGCGGCTGCCGGGCGGGGTGCAGGTGCGCTTCATGCGCACGCTGCGGCTGCCCGAGAAGGGCACGCACGCGCTGCCGCCGGGGCTCGGGGAGTTCCCGGTCCGGCGCGTGGAGGACTACGCGGACACCGTCCCGCCCGAGTGGCGGGCGCGCGGCGGGGTGCTGCTGCCAGTGTATCTGCGCGAGGCGATGTGGCTGGCCTTCGGCGGCTCCACGGAGCCGGCCGCGCTGCAGGTAGGGGTCGGCAAGGTGTGCGCGGTCTCGGGCCGGCCGTGGAGCGGCCGGCTGGACCGGGACCCGCAGAACTACGTGGTGCTGCCGCGCCAGCCGTGGCTCGACGGCATCAACTCGGGCAAGGGGACCGTACGCCAGTTCGTGGCGGTGCCGCTCGGGCTCGGGGCGACGGTGGAGGGCCAGGTGACGGGCGAGGAGGTGTGGGGCGGCATCCAGTTGCAGTCGTTCCCGCTGAACCCGTCGAAGCGGGAGCAGTGGCGGGCGGACCAGCGCCGGCTGGCGTCGCGCGCGGCGGCGGGTGCCTTCGGCGGACCCCCGCCGGCGGCGCCGATGGCGATGATGTCCGCCCCGGGCGCGGCACCCGGATCCTCGGGGGCGCCCAAACGCCGGGCCGCGGCGATGGGGCTGGGCGTGGGCGGTGCGATGCGGCAGGAGATCTACCGCGACGACCGCCCGGCGGCCGACTGGGCGGCGGAGCCGGGCGCGCGGGTCTTCGTCCACCTGGTGACGCCACCGGAATGGCGCCGCATCACGGGCGAGGCACCCCCGCCGTCCCCGGTCGACCGGGCGGCGTACACGGCGGCCGGACTCCCGTGGTTCGACTACTACGACGAGGACGGAACCGACGTGTCCCCGACGGACGAACTGACGGCGGTACAGCCGGTCGGCGACTGGCTCGGCGACGACCACGACCCGTGGCAGCCCCCGACCCCTGACCAGATCAAGCCGCTGGGCGACGCGAAGGGAAAACCGGTGACGGACGGGGACTGGTGACGCGGCGTCCGCCACGTCCTCTGTGCGCACCGGGTCGACGCCGGCCCGGTGCGCGCTCATAGGGATTTCCCCCACCCCCATCCGCACGCCCCCTCCCGATGTGCTGGACTGATCACCACCCGCACGCCGTCCGCATGCCCCAGGGAGACCCCCTTGAGCCTCACCTACCGCCAACCCGGCGTCGTTCTCACCGATCACCGGTTCACCGTGCCGCTGGATTACGGCGACCCCGGCGGTGAGCAGATCGAGCTCTTCGCCCGCGAGGCCGTCGCCAGTGACAGGGCCGGTGACGACGGCCTGCCCTGGCTGCTCTACCTCCAGGGCGGCCCCGGTTTCGGGGCGAACCGTTTCAGCGGGAAGCAGGCGTGGCTCGGCCGGGCGCTGGAGGAGTACCGGGTCCTCCTGCTCGACCAGCGCGGCACCGGTGCCTCCACGCCCGCCAACCGCCAGACGCTCCCCCTGCGCGGCGGCCCCCGCGCCCAGGCCGACTACCTCGCGCACTTCCGCGCCGACGTCATCGTCCGCGACTGCGAGGCCATCCGGCCGCGGCTCACCGGCGGCGCCCCCTGGACCGTCCTCGGCCAGAGCTTCGGCGGCTTCTGCACCGTGCGGTACCTGTCCGCCGCGCCCGAGGGGCTGAGCGCCGCGCTCCTCACCGGCGGGCTGCCGTCCCTCACCGTCCACGCCGACGAGGTCTACCGCGCCGCGTACCCCCGTATCGAACGCAAGGTCGCCGCGCACTACGACCGCTACCCGCAGGACGTCGAGCGCGCCCGGCGCATCGCCGAGCACCTGCTCACCCACGAGCCCGTCGTACTGCCGAACGGCTACCGGCTCACCGTGGAGGCGTTCCAGTCCCTGGGCATCCTCCTCGGCAGCGGCGACGGCAGCCACCGGCTGCACTACCTCCTGGAGGACGCCTTCGTCACCACCCCGAACGGGCCCGCACTCTCCGACGCCTTCCAGGAGGAGGCGCAGGCGCAGTTGTCGTACGCCGCCCATCCGCTGTACGCGCTCGTCCACGAGACGATCTACGGCGGGGACGGCCGCCCGACCGACTGGTCCGCGGAGCGCGTCCGCGCCGAGTTCCCGCAGTTCGACGCGGCGAAGGCGCTGGCCGGGGACGGCCCGGTGCTGTTCACCGGGGAGTCCGTGCACCCCTGGATGTTCGAGTCCGACCCCGCGCTGCGCCCGCTGCGCGAGACGGCGGACCTCCTCGCCGCCCGCACCGACTGGCCGTCGCTGTACGACCGCGAGCGGCTCGCCGCCAACGAGGTGCCGGTGGCCGCCGCCGTCTACCACGACGACATGTACGTCGACACCGCGCACGCGCTGGAGACGGCGCGCGCGATCCGGGGGCTGCGGACGTGGGTCACCGACGAGTACGAGCACGACGGGCTGCGGGCGAGCGGCCCCCGGGTCCTGGACCGGCTGCTGGCTCTGGTGAGAGACGAGGCGTGAGGGCGGACGGGGAGTGAGGACGGGTGGGGGCGCCGGGCCGGGCGTTCGATCGGTGTTCGAGCGGCCTTGGGCCGCCGATTAGGGTGGGGGCATGCCCGCCTCCGCCTCCCCCGCCGACCCCGACCTGCGCGCGGACTGCTCCCGCTGCTTCGCCCTGTGCTGTGTCGCCCTGCCCTTCACCGCCTCCGCCGACTTCGCCCGGGACAAGGCCGCCGGCACCCCGTGCCCGCACCTCGGCGGCGACCACCGGTGCGGGATCCACGACCGGCTCCGGCCGGAGGGGTTCACCGGCTGCACGGTCTACGACTGCTTCGGCGCGGGGCAGAAGGTCTCGCAGGTGACCTTCGGCGGGCGCGACTGGCGTACCGGCGGCCGGGCGCACGCCCGGCAGATGTTCGACGTCTTCCCGGTGGTCCGGCAGCTGCACGAGTTGCTGCACTACCTGGGCGAGGCCCTCGCGCTCCCCGCCGCCCGCCCGGTCCACGCCGAGCTGCGCCGCGCCCGGGAGCGCGTCGAGCGCCTCAGCCTCGGCACGCCCAAGGAGCTGGCCGCGCTGGACGTCGGCACGCACCGGCAGGAGGTGGGCGCGCTCCTGCAGCGGAGCAGCGAGCTGGCCCGGGCGGGGCTGCGCGGCCGCCGGAAGGACCGGCGCAACGCCGACCTGATCGGCGCCCGGCTGAGGGGGGCCGACCTGCGGGGCATCAGCCTGCGCGGCGCCTGCCTGATCGCCGCCGACCTCACCGGCGCGGATCTGCGCGGCGCGGACCTCCTGGGCACCGACCTGCGCGACGCCGACCTCACCGGCGCCGACCTCACCGGCACCCTGTTCCTGACCCAGCCGCAGCTCACCGCCGCCCGCGGCGGCGCGGGCACGAAGCTGCCGGCGTCACTCGGCCGTCCGGTGCACTGGACAGCGCGGAGCTGAGGAGGCGTCCGCCCGCGCCGGAGCCGTAGGGGCTCCGGTGGTCCGCCGCCTCTCCAGCCCGATCCGCAGTCCCTGTGGCATCAGCGTCAGCCGTTCCGCGACCCGCAGCCGGTAGGCGGGGTCCGGCCGCAGCTCGTAGCGGCGCAGCAGCAGTCCGAGGACGAGCGTGGCCTCGTGCAGCGCGAACTGCCGGCCGATGCAGGCGCGCGCCCCGGTGCCGAACGGCTTGAAGGTGTGCGCGGGCCGGGCCCGTACGGCGGCGGGCTCGAACCGGTCCGGGTCGAACCGTTCCGGGTCCGCTCCCCACACCTCGGGGTCCCGGTGCAGCATCGCGGTGAGGACGAGCGCCCACGCGCCGCGCCGCATCGGGTGCTCCTCCGCGAGCACGGTGTCCTCGCGCGCCTCGCGGGCGAAGGCGGGCGCGGTGGGCCACAGCCGCAGCGACTCGTCCAGCACCCGGCGTACGTGGCGCAGCCGGGCGACCTGGGCGTAGTCGGGGCGGGGGGTGTCGCCCCACACCGCGTCGACCTCGGCGCGGGCGCGGGCGGCGGTCTCCGGGTGCAGGGAGAGGTGGTGCAGGGCGAAGGAGAGCGCGCCGGAGGTGGTCTCGTGCCCGGCGACGAGGAAGGTGATGACCTGGCGGCGCACGTTCTCCGGGGCGAGCCGTTCGCCGGTCTCCGGGTGCGTGGTGTCGAGCATCCGGTCGAGGAGGTCGCCGCCGCCGTCGCCGCCGGTGCCGCGGCGGGCGGCGATCACCGCGTCGACCGTACGGTTGAGCAGCGCGATGTCGTCCTCGTTGCGGCGGGCGGCGGCGCGCAGGAGCAGCGGGGCGAGCGGTCCGGGGACGGCGTTGCGGCGCTGGGCGTAGGTGAGGGTGCCCACCATCGCGGTGACGAAGGGGTGCGGGCGGGCGCGTTCGAACGAGCCGAAGTCGTGGCCGAAGCCGGTGCGGGCGATCGTCTCCAGGGTCAGCTTGGTCATGTCGGCGGGCACGTCGACGACGCGGCCCGCCGCCTCCTCCGCGTCCCAGCGGTCGATCAGCCGTTCGGCGACGTCCAGCATCATCGGGTGGTAGCCGCCCATCGCCTCCCGGCTGAATCCGGGGGCGAGCACGTCGTGCGCGAGTTGCCAGTTCGGCTCGTGGTTGTACGCGGTGAAGAGGCCGTCCCCGGCGACGGGGCGCAGATTGGCCACGCCGAGGCCGACGTGCTTGGCGAACCGTGACTCGTCGGCCATGTCGGCGGCGTACCGGGTGCCCCACACGAACACGAACTCCCGCCGGAACACCTTGCGCCGGAAGACGGGCCCGAGCATCCGCGCGTACCGCATCGAATCCTGCAACGGCCGCCGCGCGTCGGCCCCGAGCAGATCCCCGCCGACGGGCAGCCGACGCGGCGGATGCGGTATGCGCCCCAGCTCGGGCCACCCGAGCTCCGCACTGCGGAACCCCCTGGGAAGCCCGTCCCACACTTCGGATGCGCCTGCCGTCGTCCGGGCCATGACGCCCTCCCCCTCGGCGCGGCAGACCGGTACGACACCCCGGCGCACGCCTCGTGTTGTACGTGGGTTCAATAACGTCGCCAGTCTGGTCCCGCACCGAACCGCCGTCAAGCATCGGGAGTGGAGCCCCGGACGAGGACCGGGCGTCAGGCCGGCGGCCGGTCGAGCCGGACGGCCACGGCGTCGAGGACCCAGTCCAGGCCGGTCGTGAAGGAGGTCTCGGGAGCCATGTCCGTGGCGTCGTGGACTGCCTTGGACAGGGTGGGGAAGCGGCCCGTGGCCAGCATGCGGGTGAGGTGGGGGCCGCGGGTGCGTTGCCAGTCGTGCTCGGTCAGGCCGGTGGCGCGTTCGGCGCGCAGATTGGTGACTTCGCGTCTGATCGCGCCGATGTAGTAGGCGCTGACCGTCTCCACCGCGCGCATGACGGTGTCGATGTCGGCGAGGCCGTCGAGGGCGGCCAGGGTGGACTCGCTCAGGGCGAGGCCGTTCGGGCCGAAGGCGGGGCGGCTGCCGAGGAGGTCGGCCAGCCATTCGTGGCGGAGCGCGGCCCGCCGGGTGCGGTGGGCGAGGCCCCGCAACGCCTCGCGCCAGTCACCGGCGGGCTCCTCGGGGACGATCTCGGCCTGGACCTCGTCCACCATGAGGTCGAACAGCTCCTCCTTGGTGGCGATGTACCGGTACAGCCGCATCGGGCCGGCGTCCAGGCGGGCGGCGACCTTGCGCAGCGACACCGCCTCCAGGCCGCCCTCGTCGGCCAGTGCGACGGCGGCGGCGACGATCCGCTCCCGGTCGAGCGGCACGGGGTGGTTCGGCGGCTCCGGCCGGTCCCAGACAGTCATGGGGACACCGTACCGACCTTGCGATGCGCCGTAGGGCACCGATACGGTGTATCGCCATGAGACAACGTATCGCCGTGGTCGGCGGCGGCCCGGGAGGGCTCACCTTCGCGCGCGTCCTGCACCGCCACGGCCACCCCGTCACCGTCCTCGAACGCGATCCGCACCCCGCCGCCCGTCCCCCGGGCGGCACGCTCGACCTCCAGAGAGGGCTGGGTCAGGCGGCGTTGGAGAAGGCGGGGCTGCTGCCGGAGTTCCGGGCGCTGTCCCGTCCCGAGGGGCAGGCCATGCGCATCCTGGACCCGGACGGCACCGTGCTGCGCGACTGGCGGCCCGGCCCCAAGGAGCTCGCCAACCCCGAGATCGACCGGGGGCACCTGCGCGACCTGCTGCTCGGGCCCCTCGACGTCCGGTGGGGCCGGGGCGTGACGCGGGTGGCGCCGGGGGGACGGGACGGCGTACTGGTCCACTTCGCGGACGGGCGGCGGGAGCCGTTCGACCTCGTCGTCGGCGCGGACGGCGCCTGGTCCCGGGTCCGCCCCGCCCTCTCACCGGCGACACCGCGCTACACCGGCGTCACCGCGGTCGAGACCTCCCTCGACGACGTCGACACCCGGCACCCGGACCTCGCCCGGCTGGTCGGCGACGGTTCCCTCGCGGTGTACGGCGTGCACCGGGCCCTCGTCGCGCAGCGCAACAGCGGCGGCCACGTGAAGGTGTACGCCCAGTTCCGGGCGCCGCTGGACTGGCACGCGGACCTGGACCTGGCGGACGCCGAAGCCGTACGCGCCCATCTGCTGGCCCTGTTCGACGGGTGGGCTCCCCCCGTCCTCGACCTCCTCCGCCGCGGCTCCGCCTTCGTCCACCGTCCGCTCCACGTGCTCCCCGTGTCCCACACCTGGCCCCACGTGCCCGGGGTGACGCTGCTGGGCGACGCCGCCCATCTGATGCCGCCGCTGGGGGCGGGCGCGAACCTCGCGATGCTGGAGGGTGCCGAACTCGCCGAGGCCCTCGCCGCCGGTCCCGCGGATCCGGACGACGCCGTCCGCGCCTTCGAGGAACGGATGTGGGCCCGGGCCGGCCGGTGGGCCAGGATGACCGCGGACGGTCTGGAACGGCTCGTCAGCGCGGACCCCGGTGCGGCGGTCGCCCTCTTCGACCGGGTTCAGGCGCGCTGAGCACCGGGGACGGGGTGCCGGGGCGGGACAGTACAGTGCGGGCATGACCGACGGGGGCAAGGCGCGGGTGCGGCGGCGGTTGAGTACGCAGGAGCGGCGGGAGCAATTGCTCGCGGTCGGGGCGCGGCTCTTCTCCGACGATCCCTACGACGACGTGTGGATCGAGCAGGTCGCCGAGATCGCGGGTGTGTCGCGCGGGCTGCTGTACCACTACTTCCCCACCAAGCGGGACTTCTTCGCCGCCGTCGTCGCGCGCGAGAGCGAGCGGATGCTGCGGATGACGGCCGCCGTTCCGGGCGTGTCCGTACGCGCGCAACTGCCCGCCGGGCTCGACACCTTCCTCGGTTACGTGGCGGAGCACGCGCACGGCTTCCGCGCCTTCCACCGCGCCGACGCGGCCGGTGACCAGGCGGTGCGCGAGGTCTACCGGCGGTCGCTGGCCGCCCAGGAGCGGCAGATCCTCGCCGCGCTCGCGGCCGACCCGGAGTTCGGCTGGACCACCGAGGAGCGGCCCGAGCTGCGGATGGCGGTGCGGGGCTGGCTGGCGTTCACCACGGCGGTGTGCCTGGAGTGGCTGCGACACGGGGAGCCGAGCCGGGAGCAGGTGCGGGATCTGTGTGTACGGGCGCTGTTGGGGGCCATTTCTCCCTGACGTCCGCCGCGCGCTCGGCGGTTGTGGTTGGCGTACTCCCCGATCTTCGGTAAGTTAGGTGAGGCTTACCTAAGGAGGCTTGGGCATGGGTGACCCTCACACCTGGACGGCGGCGCCCGCCGCGGCGGAACGCGCCCGCACGGTGCCGGCCACCGCGTGGAGCTGCGCGGTGACCTCGGAGGGCGGCAAGGAGGAGTTCGTCGGCGCGCACCGCGTCGACGCCGACGGCAGAATCCTGCTGACCGTGCCCGAGGACAGCGGACTGCTCACCGCGGCGGTCTGTGCGCCGCGGGGCGAGCCGTCGGTGGTGCTGGAGTTCGCCGATGTCGCGCCCGTGCCGGTGCGGGCGCGGATCCGCGCGCGGCTGTGGCTGGCGGGGTGGTGCGCGCTGGAGGAGGAACACCTGGTGTTCCGGCCCACGCGGGTGGTGCTGCGGCAGGCGTCGGGGGCGGTCCTCGTCGATCTCGACGAGTACGCCGCCGCCGAGCCGGATCCGCTGGCGGGGGCGGAGGCGCGGTTGCTGACGCATCTCGCGGACTGCCATCCGGAGGCGGTGGAGAGGTTGAGCCGGCTGGTGGGGCGGGAGCGGTTGCAGGGGGCGGTGCGGGTGCGGCCGTTGGCCGTGGACCGGCATGGGCTGACGTTGCGGGTGGAGCGAGTGCGGGGGCATGGGGATGTGCGGCTGACGTTTCATCGGCCGGCGGACGACGTGGCGCAGATGTCGGAGCGGATGCATGTGTTGCTCGCGCAGGCGGGGAGGGTGTGCGCCGCGAGGGCGCTGCCGCGGGTGACCGGAAACGGTGGCTGAGGCCCGGTTTCCTCGCCCCCGCCGCCCCTACCCGTCCCATCCCTTCAAGGGGCTCCGCCCCTTGAACCCCGTTGCGCAGTTCCCCGCGCCCCTATCAAGGGGCGCGGGGAACTGCGCGATCTTTTCGGGGGTCCGGGGGCTTGCCCCCCGGGGACGGGAAGGGTAGGGGCGGCGGGGGCGAGGAAACGAAGGGGACCCCCCTCAGCGCAGCGACAGGCTCGAGCGGCGGACCACCAGTTCCGGTTGGAGGACGACCCGTCGGTGTTCGTGCGGGCGGGACGCCGTCTCCGCCTCCGTCTCCTCCAGGAGCAGCTCCGCCGCCAGCGCCCCCATCGTCACCGCCGGCTGCCGCACCGACGTCAACGGCACCGCGGCCGCCGCCGCGAACTCGATGTCGTCGTACCCGACGATCGCGAGGTCGTCCGGCACCCTCACCCCCGCCGAGAACATCGCCTGCAGCACCCCCAGCGCCAGCAGGTCGTTCGCGCAGAACACCGCGGTGGGCCGGTCGGCCAGACCCAGCAGCCGCGCCCCCGCGTCCCGCCCCGCCGCCACGTCGAGCCGCTCGGTGGGCAGTTCGCGCAGGACGTCCTCGCCGAGCCCCGCCTCGGCCAGCGCGTTCAGCGCGCCCGTCCGCCGGTCGCGCACCTGGTTGAGCCCGGACGGCCCGCTGACGTACGCGATCGAGCGGTGCCCCGCGTCGACCAGATGCCGCACCGCGAGCGCCCCGCCCGCGACGTCGTCGACGGAGACCGAGCACTCGGTGGTGCCCTCGGCGACCCGGTCGACGAGGACGAACGGGATCTGGTGGCGCCGGAACGCGTCGATGTTGCGCCCGCTCGCGTCGGTCGGCGTCAGCAGCACGCCCCGCACCCGCTGTTCGGCGAAGAGGGCGAGGTACTCGGCCTCCTCGCCCGTGCTCTGGGCGCTGTTGCAGACCATCACGCCGAGCCCGGCGTCCCGCGCGGCACGTTCGGCGCCGCGGGTGACGTCGACGAAGAAGGGGTTGCCCATGTCGAGCACGAGCAGCCCCATGATCCGGCTGCGGCCGGCCCGCAGCTGGCGGGCGGACTCGCTGCGGACGTAGCCGAGCCGGTCGATCGCGGAGAGCACCCGGGCGCGGGTCTCGGAGGCGACCGTGTCGGGCCGGTTGATGACGTTGGAGACCGTGCCCACGGAGACTCCGGCGGCGCGGGCGACGTCCTTGATACCCACCGAATGGGCCATGGGGCAGGTACCTCCAGAGTAAGTGCGCGGGCGAGGCGGTGAGACGGAAGAACGTGGCCGCTCAGGCCAGGTGGAAGACCTCGGTCAGCGGTTTCATCGCCTCGTCGGGACGGCTCCCGTCGAGCGCCTCGAACAGCGGGCCCATCTCGGCCTGCCAGCGGCCGTTGACCTCGGTGGCCTCCATGCCGGCCTTGGCCGCCTCGAAGTCCTCGGTCTCCAGGTAACCGACGAGCAGGCCGTCGTCCTCGCGCAGGAAGAGGGAGTAGTTGTGCCAGCCGGTCGCCGACAGTGCCGCGCGCATCTCCGGCCACACCGAGGCATGCCGCTCACGGTACTCGGCGATGCGGTCCTCCCGGACCTTGAGCAGGAAACAGACGCGCTGCATGGAACTACCGCTCCCTTGAGGGGTGAAGCGGGCCGGCCGGACGGCCGGTGACCTTGCGGCCACCGATCGTACGACCGGCCCGCGCTCGCCGTGAAGCCTCGGCGAGGTTGAACGATCAGTGAAGAATAAGCCAGCATGCGGCCGTTGATCAGAGGTTGGATCAGAACCCGGATCAGAGCCCGGATCAGAAGTCGAACTGGTCGATGTTCTTCTTGTCGAACACGGTCGGCTTGCCGAGCGCGATCACGCCGTCCTTGCCGATCGTGTACTCGCCCAGGTCGCCGGCCTTGAAGGTCTCGCCCTCCTTGCCGGTGATCTGCCCGGAGGACAGCGCGACGGCGGTGCGGGCGGCGAGCTCGCCGAGCTTCGCCGGGTCCCACAGCTCGAACGCCTCGACGGTGCCGTTCTTGACGTACTTGCGCATGTCGTTCGGCGTGCCGAGGCCGGTCAGCTTGACCTTGCCCTTGTACTTCGAGCCGGACAGGTACTGGGCGGCCGCCTTGATGCCGACGGTGGTCGGGGAGATGATGCCCTTCAGCTTGGGGTGCTCCTGCAGCAGGCCCTGGGTCTGCTGGAAGGACTGCTGGGCGTCGTCGTTGCCGTAGGCGACCTTGACGAGCTTGATGTCCTTGTACTTGTCCTTCTTCAGCTCGTCCTTCATGAAGTCGATCCAGGTGTTCTGGTTCGTCGCGGTCTGCGCGGCGGACAGGATCGCGATCTCGCCCTTGTAGCCGATCTGCTCGGCCATGAGCTGCACCTCGGTGCGGCCGAGGTCCTCGGCGGAGGCCTGCGAGATGAAGGCGTTGCGGCAGTCGGTCTTGGTGTCCGAGTCGTAGGTGACGACCTTGATCTTGTTGGTCATCGCCTGCTTGAGCGCGGTGCACAGCGCGCCCGGGTCCTGCGCGGAGACGGCCATGGCGTCGACCTGCTGCTGGGTCAGCGTGTTGACGTAGGAGACCTGGCCGGAGGTGTCGGTGGCGCTGTTCGGGCCGACCTCCTTGTAGGTGGAGCCGAGCTCCTTGACGGCCTTCTCGCCGCCCTTGTCGGCGACGGTGAAGTACGGGTTGTTGACCTGCTTGGGCAGGAAGGCGACCGTCAGGCCCTTCTTCGTCGCGGCGTTCGGGTCGGCCTTGCCGGCCGAGTTGTTCGAACCGCCGTCGTCCTTGACGTCGTTCTTGGTGGTGCCACCGCACGCGGTCAGGGCGAGGGCGAGCGAGGTGGCGGCGGCCAGGGCGGCACAGGTACGGCGGATGTTCGGCGAGCGCATGACGGTTGTCCTTTACGAGGGTGAACAGGAATGAACCAAGGAAGACAAGACCGGTGTTACGGGGTCGGGGCGGCCGCCGGTTCGCGGTTCGCCGGTGTCGTCGGCGGCGCGGCCCTGCGGCCCGCCCTGGCGACGGAGATCTGCCGTGCCACCCGGGGGCCGAGCACGGAGACGACCAGCAGGACGCCGGTGACGACGATCTGGGACTGGGCGGAGACGTTGAGCAGGCTCATCGCGTTCTGGAGCGCGCCGAGCAGGAAGACACCGGCGACGGCGCCGCCGAGGGTGCCCTTGCCGCCGTCGAAGTCGATCCCGCCGAGCAGGACCGCGGCGACGACGGAGAGTTCGAGCCCGGTGGCGTTGTCGTACCGGGCGCTGGCGTAGTGCAGCGCCCAGAAGATGCCGGTGAGGGAGGCCATGAAGCCGGTGGCGACGAAGAGGATCAGCTTGTGGCGCTTGACCCGGATGCCGGCGAACCGGGCGGCCTCCTCGCTGGCGCCGATGGCGAACAGCGACCGTCCGAACGGGGTGGCGTGCAGGACGACCACGGCGATCGCCAGCAGGACCAGGAACGGGATGAACGCCTGCGGGAGGAAGGACTCGCCGATGCGGCCGGCCGCGAAGTCGAGGTACTGGGTGGGGAAGTCGGTGACCGCGTCGGAGCCGAGCACGATCTGTGCGATGCCCCGGTAGGCGGCGAGCGTGCCGATGGTGACGGCGAGGGAGGGCAGTCCGAGCCGGGTGACCAGGAGACCGTTGACCAGTCCGCAGGCGATGCCGAGCAGCAGGCAGATGGGGATGATCGTCTCGATCGTCATGCCCTGGTTCCACAGGGCGCCCATGACGGAGCCGGACAGGCCGGCGGTGGAGGCGACGGACAGGTCGATCTCGCCGGAGACGACGAGCAGGGTCATCGGCAGCGCGATGAGCGCGATCGGCAGGGTGTTGCCGATCAGGAACGACAGGTTCAGCGCGTTGCCGAAGCCGTCGACGAAGCCGAAGGAGAGCAGCAGCAGGACGATGAGGAGGGCGCCGACCACCGTGTCCCAGCGGATCGCGCGCGTCAGGGAGTCAGGCATGGCGGGCGTTCCTCTTCTTCAGGCTGTTGGCCACGCGCAGGGCGACGATCCGGTCGACCGCGATGGCCAGGATGAGCAGCACACCGTTGATGGCGAGCACCCAGACGGAGCTGACGCCGAGGGCGGGCAGCACGCTGTTGATGGAGGTCAGCAGCAGGGCGCCGAGGGCCGCGCCGTAGACGCTGCCGGAGCCGCCGGTGAAGACGACGCCGCCGACGACGACGGCGCTGACGACGGTGAGTTCGTAGCCGTTGCCGGTGCCGGAGTCGACGTTGCCGAACCGGGCGAGGTAGAGCGCGCCGGCCAGGCCCGCGAGGGCGCCGCAGAAGGTGTAGGCGACGAGGATCCGCTTGCGGACGGGGATGCCGGCCAGCCGGGCGGCCTCCGGGTTGGAGCCGAGCGCGTACAGCTCGCGGCCGCTGCCGAACTGCTTGAGGTAGTAGGCGGTGCCGACGAGCACCACCAGGGCGATCAGCGCGAGCCACGGCACGGCGGACAGACCGCCGGAGCCGAACTTCACGAAGCCGTTGGGCAGGTCGGCCGCGGTGATCTGCCGGGAGCCGACCCAGATGGAGTCGATGCCGCGGATGATGTAGAGCGTGCCGAGGGTGACGACGAGCGCGGGCACCTGGCCGAGGCTGACGAGCAGTCCGTTGAGCAGACCGAAGCCGATGCCGAGCAGCACGGCGAGCACGATCGCGATGACGGGGTTGCCGCCGCCCTGGAGGTAGATGCCCGCGGCGAAGGCGCTGATGCCGAGGGTGGAGCCGACCGACAGGTCGACGTTGCGGGTGATGACGACCAGGGACTGGCCGGTGGCGACCAGCACCAGGATGGTCGCGTTGAGCAGCAGGTCCTTGATGCCCTGTTCGGACAGGAACTCGCTGTTGCCGGCCTGGGTGAGGGCGATCATCACCAGGAAGACGACGAGGATGGCGAGTTCGCGCATCTTGAAGACGCGGTCGACCAGCCGGGTGCCGCTGGACTTGGGCGCCTCGTCGGTGGCGGCGGGGTGGGGAGTGGTCACCGTCATGCGGCGGCCCTCCCGGTGGCAGCGGCCATCACGGTTTCCTCGGTGGCGTCGGAGCGGGGGATCTCGGCGGTGAGCCGGCCCTCGTGCATGACGAGGACGCGGTCGGCCATGCCGAGGATCTCGGGCAGGTCGGAGGAGATCATCAGGACGGCGACGCCGTCGGCGGCCAGCTCGCTGAGCAGGCGGTGCACCTCGGCCTTGGTGCCGACGTCGATGCCGCGGGTGGGCTCGTCGACGATCAGCACCTTGGGGCCGGTGGCCAGCCACTTGGCGAGGACGACCTTCTGCTGGTTGCCGCCGGACAGCGTGTTGACGGTGTCGGCGATCCGCGCGTACTTGACCTGGAGCTTGACGGCCCAGTCCAGGGAGCGGCTGCGTTCGGCGCCGCGGTCCATGAGGCCGGCCTTGACGGTCGTACGCAGACCGGTGAGCCCGATGTTGCGTTCGATGGACATGTCCATCACCAGGCCCTGGGCGCGGCGGTCCTCGGGGACCAGGGCGAGCCCGGCGGCCATCGCGGTGGAGGGGGCGCCGTTGGTGAGCTTGCGTCCGTCGAGCTCGACCTCGCCGGCGTCCCAGCGGTCGATGCCGAACACCGCCCTGGCCACCTCGGTGCGCCCGGCGCCGACGAGTCCGGCCAGGCCGACGATCTCGCCGCGCCGCACCTCGAAGGAGACGTCGGTGAAGACGCCCTCGCGGGTCAGCCGGCGGACGCTGAGCGCCACCTCGCCGGCCTTGACGTCCTGCTTGGGGTAGAGCTCGTCGAGGTCGCGGCCGACCATGCGGCGGACCAGGTCGTCCTCGGTCATGCCCGCGAGCGGCTCGCTGGCGATCCAGGCACCGTCGCGCAGCGTCGTCACCTGCTGGCAGATGTCGAAGATCTCCTCCAGCCGGTGCGAGATGAACAGCACCGCGGCGCCCTGTTCGCGCAGCGTGCGCACCACGCCGAAGAGGCGGGCGACCTCGCTGCCGGTGAGGGCGGCGGTGGGCTCGTCCATGATGAGGACGCGGGCGTCGAAGGAGAGCGCCTTGGCGATCTCGACGATCTGCTGGTCCGCGATGGACAGCCCGCTGGCCGGGCGGTCGGGGTCGAGGTCCACGCCGAGCCGCGTCATCAGCGCGGCCGTGGCCGCGTGGGTGGCCTTGTGGTCGATACGGCCGAGCGCGCGCCGCGGCTGGCGGCCCATGAAGATGTTCTCGGCGATCGACAGATCGGGAAAGAGGGTCGGTTCCTGGTAGATCACGGCGATGCCGGCATCCCGTGCGTCGCCCGGACCGTGGAACACGGTCGGCTCGCCGTCGAGCAGGACCTGCCCGGAGTCGGGCCGGTGCACTCCCGCGAGTGTCTTGATGAGGGTCGACTTGCCCGCACCGTTCTCGCCGGCGAGGGCGTGCACCTCGCCGGGGAACAGTTCCAGGGACACGTCCCTCAGGGCGCGCACGGCGCCGAAGGACTTCGAAATGCCCTTCAGTGCGAGCACGGGGACCGGGCCCTTGTCGGCCGGCTGGGTCATGAGGGCTCCTCGACGACGCTCGGAGGAGAGCCTCACCACGTCGTGAAAGGTTTCAACTGGATGGCCGGGACGTTAGAAGTTCCACACAGTCGGCGTCAATGGGTTCCGGACACAATTCTCGCCAGTGGTAGGTCACAACCCCATCACGGGTAACGGCTCTCTCCCAAAGGGTTGACAGCCCTGTCGGGCCGCCCTAGCTTCCCTCCTGAATCGTTTCACAACCCCCCGACTTTGCGACGTGGACGCGCAGTCCCCGGCCGCGAAGATCCATCCGACGTCACGGGAGTCACGAAGTGACCGAGCTCGCCGCGGTGAAGGCCGCCCTCAAGACCCAGGCCATCGAGACGCCGTCGTGGGCGTACGGCAACTCGGGAACCCGGTTCAAGGTCTTCGCCCAACAGGGCGTGCCCCGCGACCCGCGCGAGAAGCTGGACGACGCCGCCAAGGTCCACGAGTTCACGGGCGCGGCCCCGACGGTCGCCCTGCACATCCCCTGGGACAAGGTCGACGACTACGCCGCCCTGGCCAAGCACGCCGAGGAACGCGGCGTGAAGATTGGCGCGATCAATTCGAACACCTTCCAGGACGACGACTACCGGCTCGGCAGCATCTGCGCCCCCGACGCGAAGGTGCGCCGCAAGGCGGTCGACCACCTCCTTGAGTGCGTCGACATCATGGACGCCACCGGCTCCCGCGACCTGAAGCTGTGGTTCGCCGACGGCACCAACTACCCCGGCCAGGACGACCTGCGCACCCGCCAGGACCGGCTGGCCGAGGGCCTCGCCGAGGTCTACGAGCGCCTCGGCGAGAACCAGCGGATGCTGCTCGAGTACAAGTTCTTCGAGCCGGCCTTCTACGCCACGGACGTCCCGGACTGGGGCACCGCCTACGCGCACTGCCTCAAGCTCGGCGAGAAGGCCCAGGTCGTCGTCGACACCGGCCACCACGCCCCCGGCACCAACATCGAGTTCATCGTGGCCACGCTGCTGCGCGAGGGCAAGCTCGGCGCCTTCGACTTCAACTCCCGCTTCTACGCCGACGACGACCTGATGGTCGGCGCGGCCGACCCCTTCCAGCTCTTCCGGATCATGTACGAGGTCATCCGGGGCGGCGGCTTCACCTCCGACATCGCGTTCATGCTCGACCAGTGCCACAACATCGAGGCGAAGATCCCGGCGATCATCCGCTCGGTGATGAACGTCCAGGAGGCGACGGCGAAGGCGCTGCTCGTCGACGGCGAGGCGCTGGGGGCGGCCCAGCGGGCGGGGGACGTGCTGGAGGCGAACGCGGTGCTGATGGACGCGTACAACACGGACGTGCGTCCGCTGCTTCGTGAGCTGCGGGAGGAGTCGGGGCTGGCCCCGGACCCCATCGCGGCGTATCGCTCCAGCGGGTGGCAGGAGAAGATCGTCGCGGAGCGGGTGGGAGGCAAGCAGGCGGGTTGGGGCGCCTGAGCCTCTCGGGATTCGTCTGCCGGGTTCTTGTAGTTCGCGGGCTGCCGGCCGGTCGTGGCTGGTCGCGCAGTTCCCCGCGCCCCCTTCGGGGCGCAGCCCCGATTGAAGGGCGCGCCCTCTACTCCTCCCCTTAGATGCGTGAAGGACTGAAGATTCACATGGCACCCCATCCCGCTGCCGAAGAACTGCTCGCGCGGTCGCGTCGGCTCGGCGCCGACCCTCGCAACACCAACTACGCCGGCGGCAACACGTCCGCCAAGGGCACCGAGACCGACCCCGTCACCGGTGGTGACGTGGAGCTGATGTGGGTCAAGGGGTCCGGCGGTGACCTCGGGACCCTGACCGAGGGCGGGCTCGCCGTGCTGCGGCTGGACCGGCTGCGGGCGCTGAAGGGCGTCTACCCGGGCGTCGAGCGCGAGGACGAGATGGTCGCCGCGTTCGACTACTGCCTGCATGGCAAGGGCGGCGCCGCCCCCTCCATCGACACCGCCATGCACGGTCTGGTGGACGCCGTCCACGTCGACCATCTGCACCCCGACTCCGGCATCGCGCTGGCCTGCGCGGCCGACGGGAAGAAGCTGACCGCCGAGTGCTTCGGCGACACCGTGGTGTGGGTGCCGTGGCGGCGGCCCGGGTTCCAGCTCGGCCTGGACATCGCCGCCGTCAAGGAGGCCAACCCGCGGGCCATCGGCTGCGTCCTGGGCGGGCACGGCATCACCGCGTGGGGCGACACCGCCGAGGAGTGCGAGCGCAACTCGCTGCACATCATCCGTACCGCCGAGACGTTCCTCGCCGAGCGCGGCAAGGCGGAGCCCTTCGGCCCGGTGATCGAGGGCTACGAGGCTCTCGGCGCGGCCGAGCGGCGGGAGCGGGCGGCGGCGCTGGCGCCGTACGTGCGGGCGATCGCCTCGCAGGACCGGCCGCAGGTCGGGCACTTCAACGACGCGGACGTCGTGCTGGACTTCGTCTCCCGCGCCGAGCACCCGCGCCTCGCGGCGCTGGGCACCTCCTGCCCGGACCACTTCCTGCGCACCAAGGTCCGCCCGCTCGTCCTCGACCTGGCGCCGACCGTGCCGGTGGAGGAGGCCGTGGCGCGGCTGAAGGAGCTGCACGCGGAGTACCGCGCGGAGTACGCCGCCTACTACGAGCGGCACGCCGAGCCCGGCTCCCCCGCGATGCGCGGCGCCGACCCGGCGATCGTGCTGGTCCCGGGCGTGGGCATGTTCTCCTTCGGCAAGGACAAGCAGACCGCGCGGGTGGCCGGCGAGTTCTACGTCAACGCCATCAACGTGATGCGCGGCGCGGAGGCCGTCTCGACGTACGCGCCGATCGAGGAGTCGGAGAAGTTCCGCATCGAGTACTGGGCGCTGGAGGAGGCCAAGCTCCAGCGGATGCCGAAGCCGAAGCCGCTGGCGACCCGGGTGGCGCTGGTGACCGGCGCGGGCAGCGGCATCGGCAAGGCGATCGCGCACCGGCTGGTGGCCGAGGGCGCGTGTGTGGTCGTCGCCGATCTGAACGCCGAGAACGCGGCCGCCGTCGCCGAGGAGCTGGGCGGGGCGGACAAGGCCGTCGCGGTCACCGTGAACGTGACGGACGAGGAGCAGATCGCGGACGCCTTCAAGGCGGCCGTGCTCGCCTTCGGCGGCGTCGACCTGGTCGTCAACAACGCCGGCATCTCCATCTCCAAGCCGCTCCTGGAGACCTCCGCGAAGGACTGGGACCTCCAGCACGACATCATGGCCCGCGGTTCGTTCCTCGTCTCCCGCGAGGCGGCCCGGGTGATGATCGCGCAGGAGCTGGGCGGCGACATCGTCTACATCGCCTCCAAGAACGCCGTCTTCGCCGGTCCGAACAACATCGCCTACTCGGCGACCAAGGCCGACCAGGCGCACCAGGTGCGGCTGCTCGCGGCCGAGCTGGGCGAGCACGGCATCCGGGTCAACGGGGTCAACCCCGACGGCGTGGTGCGCGGTTCGGGCATCTTCGCCGGGGGCTGGGGCGCCCAGCGGGCGGCGACGTACGGCATCGAGGAGGAGAAGCTGGGCGAGTTCTACGCCCAGCGGACCATCCTCAAGCGCGAGGTGCTCCCGGAGCACGTCGCCAATGCCGTGTTCGCGCTGACCGGCGGGGAGCTGACGCACACCACCGGGCTGCACGTCCCGGTCGACGCCGGCGTCGCCGCCGCGTTTCTGCGATGAGCCTCAAGGCCTACGCCGCGGTCGACCTCGGCGCGTCCAGCGGGCGCGTCATGGTCGGCCGCGTCGGCCCCGACTCGCTGGAGCTGACCGAGGCGCACCGCTTCCCCAACCGTCCGGTGCGGGTCCCCGAGGGGCTGCGCTGGGACGTGCTGGGGCTGTACCGGGGGGTCCTGGACGGCCTGAAGGCGGCAGGGCGGGTGGACTCCGTCGGCATCGACAGCTGGGCCGTGGACTACGGGCTGCTGGACGCGGACGGGGCGCTGCTCGGCAACCCGGTGCACTACCGGGACGCCCGCACCGAGGGCGTCGCCGAGCGGGTGTGGGAGACGGTGCCGGCGGCCGAGCTGTACGCGGCGACCGGACTGCAGTACGCGCCGTTCAACACCCTGTACCAGCTGGTGGCCGCCCGCGGCACCGCCCAACTGGAGCAGGCGAAGCGGCTGTTGCTCATCCCTGACCTGCTGGCGTACTGGCTCACCGGTGAGCAGGGCACGGAGCTGACCAACGCCTCCACCACCCAGCTCGTCGACCCCCGTACCGGCGACTGGTCGTACGACGTGGCCGCACGGCTCGGCATCGGCCTGGAGCTGTTCGCGCCGCTGCGGCGGCCGGGCGACCCGGCCGGGATGCTGCGCCCGGGGGTGCTGGAGGAGACCGGGCTGACCGGCCCGGTGCCGGTGACCACCGTCGGCTCGCACGACACCGCCTCCGCGGTGGCGGCGGTCCCGGCGGACGGTGAGCGGTTCGCGTACATCTGCACCGGGACCTGGTCGCTGGCCGGTCTGGAGCTGGACGCGCCCGTGCTCACCGAGGCGAGCCGGGCGGCCAACTTCACCAACGAGCTGGGCCTGGACGGCACGGTCCGCTATCTGCGCAACATCATGGGCCTGTGGCTGCTCCAGGAGTGCGTACGCGCCTGGGGCGACCCGGACCTCGGTCCGCTGCTGCGGGCGGCGGGCGAGGTGCCGGCGCTGCGGTCGGTGGTGGACGCGGGGGACGCCGCGTTCCTCGCGCCCGGGCACATGCCCGAGCGGATCGCGGAGGCGTGCCGGGTCACCGGGCAGCCGGTGCCGGACTCCCCCGCCGAGATCACCCGGGTCATCCTCGACTCGCTCGCGCTGGCTCACCGCAGGGCGGTCGTGGAGGCACAGTCGCTCGCCGACCATCCGGTCGACGTGGTGCACATCGTCGGCGGCGGCACCCGCAACACGCTGCTGTGCCAGCTGACGGCGGACGCCTGCGGGCTGCCGGTGGTGTCCGGGCCGACCGAGGCGGCCGCGCTGGGCAACGTGCTGGTGCAGGCGCGCGCGCACGGGCTGGTCGGCGACCGGGCCGGGATGCGCCGGCTGCTGACCCGTACCCAGCCGCTCACGCGGTACGAGCCGCGCGGCGACACCGCCGCCTGGCGGGCGGCCGAGGCCCGGCTCGCCGGGTTCTCCGGGCTCTCCGGCCGGGAGGCCGAGTCCGCCGCCGTATGAGACGGTTCCGCCGCCGTATGACGACGGGATGCGGCGTGCGGTACGGGGTAGTGTCCCGTACCGCCGTCGCGTCGTACGCCGTACCTTTCAGATGATCGACAGCAAGGAGCCACCATGCGTGTCGCCCTCTTCCTGACCTGCGTCAACGACACGCTCTATCCCGACACGGGACGTGCCGTGGTGAAGCTGCTGACGAGGCTCGGGGTCGAGGTGGACTTCCCCATGGCCCAGACCTGCTGCGGGCAGGCGCACTACAACACCGGTTACCGGCACGAGGCCGAGCCGCTGGCCCGGAACTACGCCGAGGTCTTCGCGGAGTACGAGGCGATCGTGACGCCGTCCGGTTCGTGCGGGGCGATGGTGCGGGAACTGTATCCGCGGATGGGCGAGCGGGCGCGGGCCGAGGGCCGGGGCGACACCCTGGCCCGGACGCTGGCGCCGGTCGTGCCGAAGACGTACGAACTGACGGAGTTCCTGGTCGACGTGCTGGGCGTGACCGACGTCGGCGCCTACTACCCGCACACGGTGACCTACCACCCCACCTGCCACGGGCTGCGCTCGCTCGGCCTCGGGGACCGGCCGCTGAAGCTGCTGCGGGCGGTGAAGGGACTGGAGCTGGCGGAGCTGCCGGGCGCCGAGGAGTGCTGCGGCTTCGGCGGCACCTTCGCGGTGAAGAACGCCGACGTGTCCACCGCGATGGGCGTCGACAAGGTCCGCAACGCGGAGTCCACCGGCGCCGGGACGCTGTGCGCCGCGGACAACTCGTGTCTGATGCACATCGGCGGCACGATGAGCCGGCTGAAGGTGGGCATGCGGCCGGTGCACCTCGCGGAGATCCTGGCGAGCACGGAAGAGGAGCCCCTGGTATGAGCGGCACATTCGTCGGGATGCCGGCGTTCCAGCGGGCCGCGCACGAGGCGGTCCGCAACGAGACGCTGCGCGGCAATCTGCGTCACGCCACGCACACCATCCGCGCCAAGCGCGCGCACGCGGTCGCGGAGGTGTCCGACTGGGCCGAGCTGCGCGAGGCCGGCAAGCGGATCAAGGACCACACGCTGCGTCACCTGGACCGGTATCTGGTGCGGGTGGAGGAGGCGGTGACGGCGGCGGGCGGTGTCGTCCACTGGGCCGCCGACGCCGACGAGGCCAACCGGATCGTCGCCGAACTGGTCAAGGCGACCGGCGAGTCGGAGGTCGTCAAGGTCAAGTCCATGGCCACGCAGGAGATCGGGCTCAACGAGGCGCTGGAGGCCGAGGGCATCCACGCCTACGAGACCGACCTCGCCGAGCTGATCGTGCAGTTGGGCAAGGACCGCCCCTCGCACATCCTCGTTCCCGCGATCCACCGCAACCGGGGCGAGATCCGGGACATCTTCCGCTCCGAGATGAGCGAGTGGGGGCGCCCGGCGCCCGAGGGGCTCAGCGACTCCCCCGCCGAACTCGCCGAGGCGGCCCGGCTGCATCTGCGGGAGAAGTTCCTGCGCGCCAAGGTCGGCATCTCCGGCGCCAACTTCGTGGTCGCCGAGACCGGCACACTGGTCGTGGTGGAGTCCGAGGGCAACGGCCGGATGTGCCTGACCCTGCCGGAGACGCTGATCTCCGTGGTCGGCATCGAGAAGATCGTGCCGACCTGGCGGGACCTGGAGGTGTTCCTCCAGACGCTGCCGCGCTCGTCGACGGCGGAGCGGATGAACCCGTACACCTCGACCTGGACGGGCACCACGGACAGCGACGGCCCGAAGAACTTCCACCTCGTCCTGCTGGACAACGGGCGCACCGACACCCTCGCCGACGAGGTCGGCCGACAGGCGCTGCGCTGCATCCGCTGCTCGGCCTGCCTGAACGTCTGCCCGGTCTACGAGCGGGCCGGCGGGCACGCCTACGGCTCGGTCTACCCGGGCCCGATCGGCGCCATCCTCAGCCCCCAACTGCGGGGTACGCAGAGCGAGATCGACGCCTCGCTGCCGTACGCGTCCTCGCTGTGCGGAGCCTGCTACGAGGTGTGCCCGGTCGCCATCGACATCCCGGAGGTGCTGGTGCACCTGCGCGAGCGGGTGGCGCAGGGCGGCACGGTGACCCGCGAGGGCACCAAGGTGGTGCTCAGGCCCGCCAAGGGGCACGCCGCCGAGCGTGCGGCGATGCGGGCCGCGCGCTGGGCGTTCTCCCACCCCGGTGCCCTGCGCACCGGCCAGCGGCTCGCCTCCCGCACCCGGCGCTTCCATCCCCGTACGCTGCCCGGCCCGGGCCGGGCGTGGAGCGGAAGCCGGGACCTGCCGCCGGTGCCGGCGGAACCGTTCCGGGACTGGTGGCAGCGGACGAACGGCGGAAAGGACGGGGTCAAGTGAGCAGCAGGGACGTCATCCTGGGGCGGGTGCGGCGGGCGCTGGCGGACGTGACGCCGGACGAGACACCGTACGAGCTGGCCCTCCCCCGGGACTACGAGCGGGAGCACGGCGGGCGGAGCGTCGCGCAGACGGTGGAGCTGCTCGCCGAGAACCTGGCGGACTACCGGGCGCTCGTGCACCGGTGCGCCACCGTGCCCGAGCTGTCCGCGCTGATCGCCGGGCTGCTCGCGGGGCGGGGCGCGCGGTCGGTGCTGGTCCCGCCGGGACTGGACGAGGCGTGGCTCGCCGACACGGGCGCGGACGTGACGCGGGTGCCGGACGGGGCGGAGAGCACCGCCGCCGAGCTCGACCGGGTGGACAGTGTGCTCACCGGCTGTGCGGTGGCGATCGCCGAGACCGGCACGCTCGTACTGGACGGGAGCCCGGACCAGGGCCGCCGGCGGATCACGCTCATCCCGGACCACCACATCTGCGTGGTGCGGGTGCCGGACCAGGTGGTGGGCGCCGTGCCGCAGGCCATGGAGCGGCTGGACCCGGTCCGCCCGCTGACCTGGATCTCCGGTCCGTCGGCGACGAGCGACATCGAGCTGGACCGGGTGGAGGGGGTGCACGGACCGCGCACCCTGGAGGTCGTACTGCTCGGCGGGGCGGACGGCAGCTGAGACGACGGCCGCTCCGGTACGGGGGACCGGAGCGGCCGGCTCCGTGGGCCGGCGGGCGGCGCGGCCCGGCCGGTCAGGGCAGCGGGCCGCTGGTGGGCGGGTCGTCGGGATCGGTGAGGTGGGTCTCGGCGGCCCTGCTGAAGGCCGTCACCAGCCGGCCGCGGTCGCCCGCACGGGTGGCCAGCACGACATGGCTGGGTGGGACGTCGCGCAGGGGTACGGCGGTCAGGTCGGGGCGCGGCACGCCGCCGTCGCGAGCGGCGGGGACGATGGCCACCGCCTGGCCGCTGGCGACGATCTCGAACTTGTCCTCGAACGACTCGGCCACCGGCCCGTCGGGCACCGGGCTGCCGTCGGGCCGGGGGTCGATGCGCCAGTAGGCGTTCCACTCCGGGTCGGCCGCGCGCAGCAGCGGCTCGCCCGCGATGTCGTCGAGGGTGAGGGACTCCTTGCCGGCCAGCGGGTGGTCGACCGGCATCATCAGCATGCGGGGTTCCTCGCGCAGCACCGTCACCCGCAGTCCCGCGGTCGGGACGGGCAGCCGGGTGACGACCGCGTCGACCCGGTGGTCCAGCAGGGCCGCGGTGGCCTGCCCGAACTCCACGAACACGGTCTGTACGTCGGCGTCCGGGTGCCGGTGCCGCAGCGCGCGCACGGCGGGGGTGACGATCAGGCCGCGGGTGAAGCCGACGACGATCCGGCTCGGCTCGGCGGCGGCGCGGGTGACGGCCACGGTCTGGTCGGCGGAGCGCAGCAGGGCCCTGGCCCGGGGCAGGAACACCTCCCCGGCCGCGGTGAGCGTGTTGCCCTGGGGCGTGCGGTCGAGGAGGCGGGCGCCCAATTGGTGTTCCAGCCGGTGGATCTGGCGGCTGAGCGAGGGCTGGGTCAGATGCAGTCGCGCGGCGGCCCGGCCGAAGTGCCGGTGCTCGGCGACCGCCACGAAGTAGCGGACCAGCCGCAGGTCGAGATCGGGCGCGGGAGCCGGTTCCGTCATGCGGACAGCGTACGCGCCCCGGACGGAACGCGGCTACGTGCAATCGCACTGACCTCGTGTGATGCCCAAAGTGCATGACGGCATACGCATCAGGCCTTGGACGCCCGCCGCCTCCCGGCCGGACGCTGGAGGCGTCCTCCCATCCGCTTCGTTCCCAGGAGCACACTGTCATGCGTGTATTCGTCACCGGCGCGGCCGGCTTCATCGGTTCCGCCGTCGTCCGGGACCTGCTCGACGCGGGCCACCGGGTCACCGGCATGGTCCGGTCCGAGGAGACCGCCGGGTCGGTCGCGGCGACCGGGGCCGACGTGCACCGCGGCACCCTCGACGACCTCGACGGTCTGCGCGGTGCGGCGGCCGCCGCGGACGGCGTCGTCCATCTGGCCTACGTCCACGACTTCAGCGACATGGCGGCGGCCGCCGCCACCGACCGGGCCGCGATCGAGGCGCTCGGCGCCGGGCTGGCCGGCACCGGCCGGCCCCTCGTCATCGCCTCCGGGGTCCTGCTGGCCGCCCCTCGCGGCGAGGTGGCCACGGAGGAGGACCCGGCGGGGCCGCAGCCCCGGGGCCGCTCGGAGGACACCCTGTTCGCGCTGGCCGAGCGCGGGGTGCGGGCCTCGGCCGTCCGGCTCGCCCCGACCGTGCACGGCCGCGGCGACCGGGGCTTCGTCAGGATCCTGATCGACATCGCCCGGGAGAAGGGCGTGTCCGCGTACGTCGGTGACGGCGCCAACCGCTGGCCCGCCGTGCACCGGCTGGACGCCGCGCGGCTGTTCCGGCTGGCCGTCGAGGGCGCGCCGGCGGGCAGCAGGCTGCACGCGGTCGACGACGAGGGCGTGCCGCTGCGCGAGATCGCGGGCGTCATCGGCCGGCATCTGGGAGTGCCGGTGCGGGGCGTGTCCGCCGAGGAGGCGCCCGGCCACTTCGGCTGGTTCGCCCCGATCGTCTCGGCGGACGCGCCGGCCTCCAGCGTCCGCACCCGCGAGGCCCTGGGCTGGGAGCCGGCCGGGGCGCGGCTCCTCACGGACCTGGACGAGGGGCACTACTTCGCCGACGGGGAGACCGGTGCGGCGGCGTCCTGACCGGCGTCCGCGGTAACCCGTGCGGGTGCGTCGTGGCTCGTCGCGCCCCCGCGGCGGAGCCGCGCAAAAAGCGCAGCCCCGCGCCCTTGCGGCCCGCCGTGTCACCGTCACGGCACCACGTAGATCTGCTTCAGCTCCGGGTCCGTGGCGTCCGGGAGGTTCATGCCGCCCTCCAGGCCCGTGCGCAGATAGCGCAGGACGTGGTCGGTGAGGCGCTCGCCGGGCACGATCGCCGGGATGCCCGGCGGGTACGGCGTGATCATCTCCGCGGAGATCCGTCCGGCGGCGTCCTCCCAGGCGACGGCCTCCTTGGGGCCGAAGTACGCGTCCCGGGGCAGGCCCACCTGCCGCATCCGCATCTGCGAGCCGGTCGGCACCACCATGTCGGGCAGGTCGGCGGTCAGTTCGCCGGCGTGCTCGGCCAGGTCCCGCAGCGCGTCGAGGAGCGGCCCGGTGGTGGCCGGTGAGTCGGCGTGGGTGAGCTGGGCGCTGAGCCGCCGGTGGTCCGCGAGGTGCATGTCCATGTGGTGCCGCTCGCGCAGCCAGTCGGCGGCCCGGTAGCCGGAGGTGCCGAGGCCGTGGATGTCGATGACGATCGGCAACGGGTCGAACCCGGCGGCCAGTTCGGGCCCCACCAACGCGTCCTCGCCCAGGACGCGCATCCCGGGGATCTCGTCGATGGCGGAGCGGACGTCCTCGGCGAGCTTCAGCGCGTCGCCCATCAACTCCTTGCCCCGCAGCACCATCTGACGCCGCCAGGCGTCCATCCCGGCGTAGATGAGGACCGACGGGCTGGTCGTGCCGAGCAGGTCGGAGCGGGACTGGAGGGTCATCGGGTCGATCAGCGAGCCCTGGAGGTGGAAGACGGAGCCCTGTTCGAGTCCGCTGCCCATCTTGTGGACGCTGGTGACGCAGACGTCGGCGCCCGCGTCCATCGCCCAGGACGGCAGGTCCGGGTGGAACGGCAGATGGGCGCCCCATGCCTCGTCCACGATGACGGGCAGGCCCCGGGCGTGCGCCACCTCGGCGATCCGGCTGAGTTCGGCGACGGTGCCGTACGGGGTGGGGCTGGTGACGAGGACACCGCGGGCGTCGGGGTGGGCCTCGAGCGCCTTCTCGTAGGCGTGCGCCCGCGGCGGGTGGGCGAGGTGCTGCTCGGGGTCCCAGCTCGGGTCGACCCAGACGGGTTCGATGCCGGCGAGGATGAGCCCCGACACGACCGACTTGTGCGCGTCGCGGCCCACGACCAGCTTCTCGTGCGGCCCGGCCACGGCGAGCATGGCGGCCTTCACGGACAGGGAACTGCCGCAGGTGGTGAAGAAGGTGTGGTCGGCGTGGACGGCGTCGGCCATCAGTTCCTCGGCGTGCGTGAGGATCTCGTGCCGGGTGCGGCGGTCGTCGAGGCCGCCGGAGGCGAGGACGTCGGAGTGGTAGACGGCGTCACCGAGGACCGCCCGCGCCTGAGGGTCCGCGCCGCGCGCCTGCTTGTGCCCGGGCGGGGTGAAGGCGGTCTCGCCCCGCTCGTGATAGGTGCGCAGGGCGTCGAGCACGGGCGCCTGGGTGTGATCCACGGGTGTCTCCTCCTTGTCGGGGATGCCGGGTTCGGGAATGCCGGTCCTCCCACTGGTCGGGTACGCGGACGGGTGAACGGGCGGCCGGTCAGCCGCGGCGGTCGCCGTCCCGCCCGCTCTCGCCCTGGGGATGCCCCTCGGCGGCCTCGCGGTTGGCGTGCCGGCTGGTGGTGAGGGGGTCGCCGGAACCGCCGGGAGCGCCCTCGCCGGTGTCGGTGTCCTCCTCCTCGCCGAGCTCCTCCAGCTCCTCGAGGAACTCGTCGGCGGCGGTACCGGCCGGCTTCTTGCCCGAATCGTGGCGTGCGGTGTTCTCATGCATGCGGTCCGAGTACCCGGGCTCGCGGTTTCCAGCCGGGGCGGCGTGCCGGGCGTCCCTCTACGGAGCGCCGCGCAGCGCCTTGGCGGCGGCCTTCAGGTCGGTGAGGAAGCCGGCGTACGCGGCCTCCCGGTCGTCGGCGCGGAGGATCGCCGAGGGGTGCAGCGTGGCGAGGACGCGGGGGCCGTCCGGGTCCGAGGGGAGGTCGAGCAGGACGCCGCGGTCCCGGCTCACCCGGAAGGAGCCGCCCAGCAGGGCCTTGCCCGCGGTCGCGCCGAGGGCGACGACCACCTCGGGGCGGACCCGGGCCAGTTCCGCCGTCAGCCAGGGGCGGCACGCCTTCGCCTCCCGCAGCGTCGGCGCCTTGTGGATGCGCCGCTTGCCGCGTTCGGGCACGGTGAACTTGAAGTGCTTGACGGCGTTGGTGACGTACGCCCGGTCCCGGTCGATCCCGGCCTCCTCCAGCGCCCGGTCCAGCAGTCGCCCGGCGGGGCCGACGAAGGGTTCGCCCGCGCGGTCCTCCTGGTCTCCGGGCTGCTCCCCGACGAGCAGCACCCGGGCGTCGGCGTCCCCCTGCCCGAACACGGTCTGCGTGGCGTCCTCGTACAGCGGACACCCCCGGCACCCGGCCGCCGCCCGGCGCAGCGCGTCCAGCCCGGCGTCCTCCGGTACGAAGGGGGCCGCGTCGTAGGCGGCGGGCCCGGTGTCGTCGTCGGTACGCGTACGGCTCATGGGGGTCACCTCCGCACCCGCGGCTGCGGTCGTCGCCGCCCCGGGGTACCCCGTCCCGGCTCGCACACACCCGCCCGCGCCGCGACCATGGAGGCAACGCCCCGCACGGTGGGCCCCGAACAGGATCCCGGAGGGACGATGACCTCGAGAGCCCGGGCAGGGCAGGAGCCGCAGGACCCCGTGGGAGCGGCGGCGGACGCGGAGCGGATCTTCGCCCTGGAGGAGGAGAACCGCCAGCTCAAGGAGGCCATCACCTCGCACGCGGTCGTGGACCAGGCGATCGGCATGGTCGTCGGCCTGGCCCGCGTGACGCCGGACGAGGCCTGGCAGGTGCTGGTGGAGGTCTCCCAGCACACCAACATCAAGCTGCGGTGCCTGGCGGAGACTCTGGTCAATTGGGGCGGCACGGGGGTTCTGCCACCGGAGGTGACAGCGGTGCTGGAGGACGCGCTGGACCGCCACGGGCCCACGCGCGTCCCGGCCCCCTCCGGGGAGGGCGCGTCATAGCTCGGGAGTGCTTGTCGTTCGGCGACTGCGGGTGGGTGGGAACTGCGCGATCTTTTTGGGGGTCCGGGGGCTTGCCCCCCCGGGGACGGGAAGGGTAGGGGCGGCGGGGGCGAGAAACCCCCCGGCCACCCCCACCCGCCACTACTCCGGCCGCAGCCACACCGTGGCCAGCGGCGGCAGCGTCAGGCGCAGAGCGCCATCCGGCTCCGGCTTGACCAGCTCGCCCCCACTCACCCCGCTCCCCCCGTACCGCTCCGCGTCCGTGTTCAGCACCTCACGCAACACCCCCACGCCCTCCGGCACCGCGACCCGGTAGTCGTGCCGCACCACCGGCGAGAAGTTGCACACCACGACCAGCGGCGCCCCCGCCGCGTCGTACCGCACGAACGACAGCACGTTGTCCTCCCCCGCGTTCGCGTCGATCCATGCGAACCCCTCCGGGGAGGTGTCCCGCTCCCACAGCGCCGGCGTCTCCCGGTACCGCACGTTCAGATCGCGCACCAGATCCCGCACCCCCCGGTGGTCGCCGGCCGCGCAGTACCCCTCGTCCATGAGCCACCACTCCGGCCCGCCCTCCGCCGACCACTCCGCGCCCTGCGCGAACTCCTGCCCCATGAACAGGAGTTGCTTGCCGGGGTGGGCCCACATGAAGCCGAGGTACGCACGGTGGTTGGCCCGCCGCTGCCACCAGTCGCCCGGCATCTTGCTCACCAGCGCCTGCTTGCCGTGCACGACCTCGTCGTGCGAGATGGGCAGCACGTAGTTCTCGCTGTAGGCGTACACCATCGAGAACGTCATCTCGTTGTGGTGGTACTTGCGGTGCACCGGCTCGTGCTGGATGTACTCCAGTGAGTCGTGCATCCAGCCCATGTTCCACTTCAGCCCGAACCCGAGCCCGCCGAAACCCCCGGCGCCGACGATGTCGGTGGGGCGGGTGACACCGTCCCAGGCCGTGGACTCCTCCGCGATGGTGACCACCCCGGGGCAGCGCCGGTACACGGTCGCGTTCATCTCCTGGAGGAACGCCACCGCGGCCAGGTCCTCGCGCCCGCCGTACATGTTGGGCACCCACTGCCCGTCCTCGCGCGAGTAGTCGAGGTAGAGCATCGAGGCGACGGCGTCCACGCGCAGGCCGTCGATGTGGAACTCCTCGCACCAGTACACGGCGTTGGCCACGAGGAAGTTGCGCACCTCGTTGCGCCCGTAGTCGAACTCCAGCGTCCCCCAGTCGGGGTGCGAGGCCCGCTGCGGGTCGGCATGTTCGTAGAGGTTGCCGCCGTCGAACCGGGCCAGCGCCCAGTCGTCGCGCGGGAAGTGCGCGGGCACCCAGTCCATGAGGACGCCGATGCCGGCCCGGTGCAGCGCGTCGATGAGGTACTTGAAGTCGTCGGGGGTGCCGAGCCGGGAGGTGGGTGCGTAGAAGCCGGTGACCTGGTAGCCCCAGGAGCCGCCGAAGGGATGCTCCGCGACCGGCATCAACTCGACGTGCGTGAAGCCGAGATCGGCCACGTACGCGGGCAGCTCCTCGGCGAGCTGACGATACGTCAGGCCGGGGCGCCAGGAGGCGAGGTGGACCTCGTAGACGGAGAACGGGGCCTCGTGGACGGGGCGTTCGCCACGCCGGGCCATCCACTCGCCGTCGCTCCACTCGTGGTGCGAGGCGGTGACGATCGAGGCGGTGGCCGGGGGCACCTCCGCGCGCCGGGCCATCGGGTCGGCGCGGAGGGTGTGGCCGCCGTCGGGTCGCGTGATGTCGAACTTGTAGAGCGTGCCCTCCCCCAGGCCCGGCACGAACAGCTCCCACACCCCGCTGTGGCCGAGCGAGCGCATGGGCAGGGCGGTGCCGTCCCAGTGGCAGAACTCGCCGCACACCCGGACCCCGCGCGCGTGCGGCGCCCACACCGTGAAGCGGGTGCCCTCGACGCCCTCGTGGACCATCGGCTGGGCGCCGAGCGCGTCCCACAGCCGCTCGTGCCGGCCCTCGTGGATCAGGTGCAGGTCGAACTCGCCGAGCGCGGGCAGGAAACGGTACGGGTCGTCCGTCTCGTGCACCGCCTCCCCGTAGGCGATCCGCAGCCGGTACCCGGGCATCTCCGGGCGGTGCAGGAGCGCGGTGAAGAAGCCGTCGCCGTCGTCGTGCAGCGCGGTCTCCCCCTCCCCCGTCACCACGGTGACCGCCGTGGCGTACGGGCGCAGTACGCGCACGGCGACGCCGCCGGGCGCCGGATGGGCGCCCAGGACGGCGTGCGGGTCGTGGTGCGTGCCGGCCAGCAGCCGCTCCCTGTCCTCCGCTCCCGGCGGAGCGGCCTGGGTGGGCGGGGCCGGGCGGGTTCGTGTGCGTGCGGTCATGGTGTGGGCCTCCTCGATCCGGCCGGTGGACGTTCGGCGAGACGGGTGATCGCCGCCATCGGCACGGGCAGCCAGTCGGGGCGGTGCCGGGCCTCGTAGAGGACCTCGTACACGGCCCGGTCCGTCTCATGGGCGCGCAGCAGTTCGGGTTCCTGGCGGGGGTCCCAGCCGGCCGCGGCGGCGTACCCCGCGCAGTACGCCTCCCGGCAGCGCTGGGACCATTCGGGGCGCCACGGCCTGCCCGTGCGCGCCGCGTAGTCGAAGGACCGCAGCATGCCCGCGACATCCCTTATCGGCGACTGGGCGCGACGGCGTTCGGGCAGCGGGCGGGCCGGTTCGCCCTCGAAGTCGATGAGGTGCCAGTCGTTCCCGGTGCGCAGCACCTGCCCCAGGTGGAGGTCGCCGTGGATGCGCTGCGCGGGGCGGGCCGCGTCCAGTCCGGCGAGCGCCTCGACCGCCGAGCTCAGCGCGGGGGCGTACGGCTGGAGTTGGGGCACGGCACGGGCGACGGCGTCGATGCGGTCGCGCATCGCGGCCGCCAGGTGCCGGTGCTGGCGCCGGTCGGGGTACTCCAGCGGGAACGCGGCGGCGAGCGCGAGGTGCACCTCGGCGGTGGCCCGCCCCAGTTCGTACGCCTCCTCGGTGAAGTCGGCCCCGGAGGCGAGCGTACCGAGCGCCTGGGTCCAGCCGTCCTCGGCGCCGCGCAGATACGGCTGGAGGACGGCGAGGGTGGCGTCCCACGGCAGCGAGGTGCGGACCCAGGCGACGGGCGCCGGGACCCGGGTGCAGCCCTGCCGGGCGAGGGCACCGGGCACCTCCAGGTCGGGGTTGACACCGGGCTGGACGCGGCGGAACACCTTGAGGATGTACGTGTCGCCGTACACCACCGAGGAGTTGGACTGCTCGGCGTCCAGGAGCCGGGGCGCGAGCCCGGAGGGCAGCAGCACCTTGGCGTCACGTTCGAAGGCGAGGGCGCCCGCGGTGCCCGGGGTGCGCAGCCGCTCCAGGAGCAGGGCGGCCGAGCGGGGGTCCTGGAGGGCGTCGTAGACCATCAGTCCGGCCAGCGGGCCCTCAGCCGGGCGGCCGATGGCGGCGGGCGCCAGGTGCGGCGGCAGCGTCTCACGGGCGCCGAGGAGCAGTTGGTAGCAGTCGTGCAGGGGATGCTCCCCGGACGGCGGCTCGGCGTGTCCCGCGTGCACCAGCAGATGCAGACACCCGGGGTGCAGCTCGGTCACGCTGAGCAGGGCGAGCTTCGTGACGGGGCGGCCCTTGCCCGCGAACCAGCGCTGCCGGGGCAGCCAGCCGTGCAGCAGGTCGGCAAGTGAGGTCAGCAGCGACCCCGCGCCCAGGCCACTCGGGCGGAGCGTTGCGGTGTTCGGCATGGCGTCGCGTCCTTTCCGGGCCACGCGGCGGAATCCACGGGGGGAGGGTGCTTCGGGTCACGCACTCGCGATCAGGCTCACCTTGGTGGCCGGGGCCGCGTCCCTGCGGAGCCGGAACCAGTAGAAGCCGTGGCCCGCCAGGGTCAGCAGATACGGCAGCTCGCCGATGGCGGGGAAGCGGACGCCACCGATGAGTTCGACCGGGTGGCGTCCCTGGAAGGCCTGGAGGTCGAGTTCGGTGGGCTGGGCGAAGCGGGAGAAGTTGTGCACGCACAGGACGAGGTCGTCGCCGTGTTCGCGCAGGAAGGCCAGGACGGCCGGGTTGGAGGAGGGCAGTTCGGTGTAGGAGCCGAGGCCGAAGGCGGGGTTCTGCTTGCGGATCTCGATCATCCGCCGGGTCCAGTGCAGCAGGGAGGACGGCGAGGACATGGACGCCTCGACGTTGGTGACCTGGTAGCCGTAGACCGGGTCCATGATCGTGGGCAGGAACAGCCGCCCGGGGTCGCAGGAGGAGAAGCCCGCGTTGCGGTCGGGTGTCCACTGCATGGGGGTGCGCACCGCGTCGCGGTCGCCGAGCCAGATGTTGTCGCCCATGCCGATCTCGTCGCCGTAGTACAGGATCGGCGAGCCGGGCAGGGACAGCAGCAGCGCGGTGAACAGTTCGATCTGGTTGCGGTCGTTGTCCAGCAACGTGGCCAGCCGCCGACGGATGCCGATGTTGGCGCGCATCCGCGGGTCCTTGGCGTACTCGGCCCACATGTAGTCGCGTTCCTCGTCGGTGACCATCTCCAGGGTCAGCTCGTCGTGGTTGCGCAGGAAGATCCCCCACTGGCAGTTGAAGGGAATCTCCGGGGTCTTGGCGAGGATTTCGGAGACGGGATAGCGCGACTCGCGGCGGACCGCCATGAAGATGCGGGGCATGACGGGGAAGTGGAACGCCATGTGGCACTCGTCGCCGCCGGTGCTGTAGTCGCCGAAGTAGTCGACCACGTCCTCCGGCCACTGGTTCGCCTCCGCGAGCAGCACGGTGTCCGGGTAGTGCGTGTCGATCTCCTTGCGCACCCGCTTCAGGAACTCGTGGGAGGCGGGCAGGTTCTCGCAGTTGGTGCCCTCCTCGGCGTACAGATAGGGGACGGCGTCCAGCCGGAAGCCGTCGATGCCGAGGTCGAGCCAGAAGCGGAGGGCCGCGAGGATCTCCTCCTGCACGGCCGGGTTCTCGTAGTTGAGATCCGGTTGGTGGGAGAAGAACCGGTGGAAGTAGTACTGCTTGCGCTCGGGATCGTAGGTCCAGTTCGACGCTTCCGTGTCGACGAAGATGATGCGTGCGTCGGGATAGCCCTGGTCGTCGTCGGCCCAGACGTAGTAGTCGCCGTAGGGGCCGTCGGGGTCCTTGCGGGACTCCTGGAACCACGGATGCTGATCGCTCGTGTGGTTCATGACGAAGTCGATGATCACGCGGATACCGCGCTGGTGGGCCGCGTCCACGAACTCCACGAAGTCCGCCAGGTCCCCGAACTCCGGCAGCACCGCCGTGTAGTCGGACACGTCGTAACCGCCGTCCCGCAGCGGCGACTTGAAGAACGGCGGCAGCCACAGACAGTCCACCCCCAGCCACTGGAGGTAGTCGAGTTTGGCGGTCAGACCCTTGAGGTCGCCGATGCCGTCGCCGTTGCTGTCCTGGAAGGAGCGGACCAGGACTTCGTAGAAGACGGCGCGTTTGAACCAGTCCGGGTCCCGGTCCTTGGCGGGGGTGTCCTCGAAGGTGTCCGGGACGGGCTCGTTGACGATCATGGTGTGGGTGACCCTCCGATCTGCGGTGAGGACGGTCGCAGGACGGTCAGCACGTGTGCCGGCCTGTCGCCCGGCTCCAGTCGCACATAGTTGGCCCTGCCCCAGGAATAGGTGTCACCGGTGAGCTCGTCGCGCACCGGCACCACCTCGTGCCAGTCGAGGCCGAGGTGCGGCATGTCCAACGACACCGTCGCCTCCTGCGTGCGATGCGGGTCGAGGTTCACGACGGTCACCACGGTGTCCGTGCCGGTGCGCTTGCTGTACGCGAGCACGGAGTCGTTGTCGGTGTGGTGGAAGCGGAGGTTGCGGAGCCGGCGCAGGGCGGGGTGCCGGCGCCGGACCGCGTTGAGCGTGGTGAACAGGGGGGCCAGTGTGCGGCCCTCGCGCTCGGCGGCGGCCCAGTCGCGGGGCCGCAGTTGGTACTTCTCCGAGTCGAGGTACTCCTCGCTGCCCGGGCGCAGCGGGGTGTTCTCGCACAGTTCGTAGCCGCTGTAGATGCCCCACGTCGGGGACAGGGTGGCGGCCAGGATGGCGCGGACGGCGAAGGCGGGGCGGCCGCCGTGCTGGAGGTAGGCGTGCAGGATGTCGGGGGTGTTGGCGAAGAAGTTCGGCCGCATATAGGCGGCCGCCTCACCGGAGAGTTCGGTGAGGTACTCCGTCAGCTCCTCCTTGGTGGTGCGCCAGGTGAAGTACGTGTACGACTGCTGGAAACCGACGGCGCCCAGGGTGTGCATCATCGCGGGCCGTGTGAACGCCTCCGCCAGGAAGATCACGTCCGGGTCGCGGCCGTTGATCTCGCCGATCACCCGCTCCCAGAACACCACCGGCTTGGTGTGCGGGTTGTCCACCCGGAAGATCCGCACCCCGTGCGCCATCCAGTGCCGCAGCACCCGTACCGTCTCCGCGACGATGCCGTCCATGTCCGCGTCGAACGCGATCGGGTAGATGTCCTGGTACTTCTTCGGCGGGTTCTCCGCGTACGCGATCGAACCGTCGCTGCGGTGGTGGAACCACTCCGGATGCTTCTCCACCCACGGGTGGTCGGGAGAGCACTGCAACGCGAAGTCCAGGGCGATCTCCATGTTGAGCCGCCGGGCGCGGGCGACGAAGGCGTCGAAGTCGTCCAGGGTGCCGAGCGCCGGATGCACCGCGTCGTGGCCGCCCTCCGGTGAGCCGATCGCCCAGGGGCAGCCGACGTCCGACTCGCTCGCGGAGAGGCTGTTGTTGGGGCCCTTGCGGTAGGCGGTGCCGATGGGGTGGATGGGCGGGAGGTAGACGACGTCGAAGCCCATCGCGGCGATGGCCGGAAGCCGCTCGGCGGCCGTCCGGAACGTGCCGTGCGCCGACGGGTCCAGGCCCCCGTTCTCGCTGCGCGGGAAGAACTCGTACCAGGAGCCGTACAGCGCCCGCTCCCGCTCCACCTGGAGGGGGTACGTGGGCGAGGCGGTGACGAGGTCGCGCAGCGGGTGGGCGGCCAGGACGGCGCGTACCCGGGGGGCGAGCGCGGCACCGTGCCGGGACTCCGGGGAACGGGTGTCGTCGCGCAACGCCTCGGCGGCGGCGAGGAGTGCGGCCCGGCCGGCGGCGTCCGGCACTTCCCCGGCGGCCCGCTCGTGGAGCCGGGCGCCCTCTTCCAGGACCAGCTCGGTGTCGATCCGGGCCGGGATCTTGATGCCGGCGTGGTGCCGCCAGGTGGAGACGGGGTCGCTCCACGCCTCCACCCGGTAGGTCCACTCGCCGACCGCCGTCGGGGTGACGTCGGCGCCCCAGCGGTCGGTGCCCGGGGCCAGCTCGCGCATCGGGGTCCACGGGCCGGGGCGGCCCTCGGGGTCCGTCAGGACGACGTTGGCGGCGATCGCGTCGTGGCCCTCCACGAACACCGTGGCGGTGACACGGAAGGCCTCGCCCTCGACGGCCTTGGCGGGGCGCCGGCCGCCCTGGACGAGCGGCCGGACGTCCAGGACCGGAATGCGGCCGATGGCGGGGTCGGGGTTCATCGGTGTCGCCTCCTCCTCCGCCGTGCGTGAGCCGGCCGCGGTGGGTGGGTGGTGGGTGGGTCGGGGCTAGGGGGTGCCGGCGGGGGCGGGCTCGCCGTGCCGGGCGGGGTCGCCGTGCCGGGCGGACGCGCGTTTGCCGCGGCGGGGACCGGTCGCCGCGCGCGGCTTTCCCGCGACCGGCGGCAGCGTCCGTACGGGGGCGGTGCGGGGGGTGGGGGCGACGTCGGCGCGCAGCAGGCGTTCGGCGGCCTGGGCGGCCTCCCGTGCGCAGCGCTTCCCCATGAGGGTGCAGAGGGTCTGGCCCATGCCCTCGAAGCCGGCCCGCACCTCGGGGTCGTCGGGGGCGGCGAGCATTCGGCGTTCCCATTCCCGGTACCGCTCGAGATGGCGGGCGACCTCGGCCCTGGCAGGCGTCAGCATCGCACCGGTCACCTCCTCTTCCTCTGGACTGCCGCGGGGGGGTCCGGCCGTGCGGTGCGCGGCCGGGGAGATTCGGCGTCGGGTGAGGGCCGCGCACACGGACACGTCGCCCGGTCACGGCCCTCGACACCTTTCACTCATGGTGCACGCAACATCACGAAGCGTCCTGTTCGGTTTTCAACCATCCCGGTTCGCTTCGGCCCTTTCCGCCGCACTCACCGCGGGATACCCCCGCTCGAGTTGCGCGGATGGAGTAGCCCTCCCACCCTGGGAGTGACTCAGGAGCGATGTCCGCTCACGCTTCGTGATCGGGGCTCGGCCCAGAAGGGCGAGGAGGAGCGAGAGCTTCGCCGGTGAGGAGCCAACGACAATGAAGACCGCAGCACCCTGTTACTACCACCTCGAGGTGGACGTCACCCCGGAACGGATCGACCAGGTCCGCCGGATCCTGACCGCCCACCTCCGGTACTGGAACCTGGAGGCGCACGCCGAGACCGTCTGCCACTGCACCGACGTGCTGCTGCACACCATCGCCCAGCACGCGGTGGACAAGAACACCACGCTCGAGATGTGGTGGAACGGCCAGCACCTGATCACCGCCGTCCAGGACAGTGAACGGGACATCCGGCCGCACTACGCGCCGAGCGGCTGTCTGGCGCAGATCGCCGCGCTGAGCGACGGCTGGGGGTGCTGTGCCACCGCCGGCGGCGGAAAGATCATCTGGTTCTCGCGCCGTGCGCGGTCCGCGGAGCGGGCCCCGCTGGTGGCGCCGTCCCCCACGCCCACGCTCAGCACGGCGCTCGGCGTGCCGCGCGCCCTTCCGGTGCCGGCGCTGGCGTTCTCGGAGGAGGTGGGGGCCGGGGTACGCGCCTGACCGCGCAGCACGCCCGACCGCGCGTCACGCGGTCACCGACCGGGTCGCCGGGCAACTGTCCGGCGGCCCGGGCGTGTGTGCCGGGCATGTGGGTGCGGCCGTGGTTACCGTCCGTGCGGCCTGGGGAACTCACCGGCGTGACCACTGGGGCGAACGGGGAAGAGGGGCCGTCGAGCATGGAGCCGTCCGGGGAGCCGCGCAGCCGGTCGTGGCTCGGTGAGCTGCGCGGGCGGGCGAAGGAACTGGAGCTGCTGCACCGCGCCATGGGGTTCGCCACGCTCGCACTGGTCACGCTGGCGCCGCTGCTGATCGTGGTGGCCGCGGCGGATCCGCTGGGGCACGGGGGGTTCGCGCTGTGGCTGGTGGACGGCATGGGGCTGTCCGGCCGGTCCGCGGCGGCGGTCCGCGAGGTGTTCACCCCGCCCAGCCGGGTGGTGGGCACGACGAGTGTGTGGGGTGCGGTGCTGCTGGCCGTGTTCGGGCTGTCGTTCGCGGCGAGTGTGCAGAACGGGTACGAGAGGATCTGGGGGCTGGCGGCGGGGCCCTGGCACCGGGTGTGGCGGCAGTTGGTCTGGCTGGTGGTGCTGATGGCGTACCTGTACCTGCAGGTGCAGACGCGGTCGGTGCTGGAGGGGTCGTACCGGATCGCGCTGAGCGCGGGGACGGGGTTGTTGTTCTTCTGGTGGGGGCCGCGGTTTCTGCTGGGGCGGCAGGTGAGGTGGCGGGAGCTGTTGCCGGGGGCGGTGACGACGGTGGTGTGTCTGGGTGGGCTGCGGGTGTTCTCGATCCTGGTGTTCACGCCGCTCGTGGTGACGAACGCGGTGAGTTACGGAGCGGTGGGGACGGTGCTGGTGGTCGAGTCGTGGTTCGCGGGGGCGGGGTTCGTGGTGTACGGGGGCGCGTTGTTCGGGCGGATGGTGTGGGAGGGGGTTGCCTCCCGGCGGGCGTAGGAGGTTTTTCGCCCCCGCCGCCCCTACCCTCCCCCAAGCTCTCAACTTCGTTCGAGCAGGGGGGACCCCCATCGTCCCTTCAAGGGGCTCCGCCCCTTGGACCCCGTTGGGTGCGTTGTCGGCTGACCGCCGGTGGGGGTGCGCCGCGCAGTTCCCCGCGCCCCTTGAAAGCCAGGGGCGCCCCAGTCTTTCAGGGGCGCGGGGAACGGCGCGACCGGCCACGACGCACCCGCAGTCGCCAACGCACCCGAACCCCCCGAGCTCTCAGGCCCCATGGTTCACAGGGGACCGTTGGGGTACTGGGGAACCCTGGAATCGGCCAAGGGTGTCAGTTCCCGGCTCCGCCGGGAGCGTCGGCGCACCGGACGGAGGTCGACCGCGCATGAGCATCACGGGTCTGGACCTGATGAAACCCCGGGTCGTCGTCGCCTCGCTGATGGCGTTGCGGGGCGCGGCGCTGGAGACCGGATGGGCGTACGTGCGGCTGGCCGGCCTGCCGTGGGAGCTGACCCTGCAGGGGGTCAGGGGCCTCACCTCCTGGCTGGGCGGCGGCGACGCGCACCTGGAGGAGCTGGACTGCGCCGACCAGGACGGCCTGCCCGTGCTGTTCGTGCACGGCCTGGCCGACCGCTCGTCGATCTTCACCCGACTGCGGCGGGCCCTGAGCGACAGCGGCGCCGGGCCCTGCTTCATGGCGACGTACAACGCCTTCAACCCCGACATCCCGGAGGCCGCCCGGCTGCTCGGCGAGCAGGTGGAGCGGGTACGGCGGCAGACCGGTGGCCGGCCGGTGTGCCTGGTCGGGCACAGCCTGGGCGGCCTGGTCGTCCGCTACTACGTGCAGCGGCTCGGCGGCGACGCCCATGTCCCGCTCGCGATCACCCTCGGCACCCCGCACGGCGGCACCGCGATGGCGCTGTGGGGCATCCCGCACCCCTTCCTGCGCCAGCTGCGCCCCGGCAGTGGGCTGCTGGCCGAGCTGGACGAGCCGTGCCGCGGCTGCCGTACCCGGTTCGTGTCCTTCTACAGCGATCTGGACGAGGCCGTGATCCCCACCAGCCGGGGCCGGCTGGACCACCCCGACCTGCGGGTGCGCAACGTCCAGGTGCACGGCGTGGGCCATCTGATGCTCCCGGTGGACGGCACGGTGATCGACGAGGTCCGTGCGGTGCTCGCCGAGGGTGCGGGGCTGCCGCTGGCCGGGTGAGCCGGAACCCGGCCGCACACGCAGGCGTACTCCCGCCGCTCGCCGGTACTCGTCGGCACGTACGAGAAGGACGACGAACAGACGAGGACGTCACACCGTGAACGAGCAGCAGCATCCCGGAGAGCAGCACCCCCGCCCGGACTTCCCCGCCCAGGACCAGCCGCACCCCGGCTGGACCGGCCCGATGGACCCGCCCCCGGACCACGGCGAGGACTCCTACCGGGGCAGCGGTCGGCTGGAGGGCCGCAAGGCGGTGATCACCGGCGGTGACTCCGGTATCGGGCGGGCCGTGGCGCTGGCGTTCGCCCGCGAGGGCGCCGATGTGCTCTTCACCCATCTGGACGAGGAGAAGGACGACGCCCGGGAGACGGCCCGTCTGGTGGAGGAGGCCGGGCGGCGCACGGTGCCGGTGTCGTGCGACATCCGGGAGGAGGAGAACTGCCGGGCGCTGGTCGACCGGGCCGTGCGCGAGTTCGGCCGGATCGACGTCCTGGTGAACAACGCGGCCTATCAGATGTCGCAGCCGGACGGCATCGAGGCGATCTCCACCGAGCAGTTCGACCGGGTGGTGCGGACCAACCTCTACGGCCTGTTCTGGCTGTCGAAGTTCGCGCTGCCGCACATCCCGGCGGGCGGCAGCATCATCAACTCCGCGTCCGTGCAGGCGTACAAGCCCAGTCCGCATCTGCTGGACTACGCGACGACGAAGGGCGCCATCGTCACCTTCACCCAGGGGCTGGCGCAGATGCTGGCGGAGAGGGGCATCCGGGTGAACGCGGTGGCGCCGGGCCCGGTGTGGACCCCGCTGATCCCGGCGACGCTCCCGGACACGCAGGAGTTCGGCAAGCAGGCCCCGCTCGGCCGGCCCGCCCAGCCGGCCGAGATGGCGCCCGCGTATGTGTTCCTGGCCTCGCAGGAGGCGTCGTTCATCACCGCGGAGATCGTCAACGCGACGGGCGGCACTCCGCTGCCGTAGGGCCCGAGACGCTCACTCCGGCGGCCCGGTCAGGCGGGCCGCCGAGTCGAGCAGCAGGGCGTGGACGAACGCCTGGGGCAGGTTGCCGCGCAGCTGGCGCTGGGCGATGTCGAACTCCTCGGCGTACAGGCCGGAGGCCCCGCACGCACCCCGGTTGCGTTCGAACCAGCGGTACGCCGAGGCGCGGCGGCCCTGCCGGTGCTCGGCCAGGGCCATGACGAAGCCGCACAGCAGGAAGGCGCCCTCGGCCTGTTCCAGGGGTCTGCCGTCGTGCCGGAAGCGGTAGACGAAATGGTCCTGGGTCAGATCACGGCGGCAGGCCTCCAGGGTGGCGCGGGTGCGCGGGTCCTCGGCCGGCAGCCCGCCCCGTACGGCGGGCAGCAGCAGCGCGGCGTCGACCTTGGGGTCGTCGGGGGCGCGCTGCCAGTGCCCGTCGGGGTGGACGCTGTTCGCGGCGGTGGCCGTCAGGATCGTGTCGGCGAGCCGGGTGCAGGTGTCGGCCAGCGGGTGGCGCGGGGCCGCCTCGGCGACCGCCCGCAAGCCGGCGACGCAGCTCAGCCGGGAGTGGGTCCACTTGCGGCTCTCCAGCTCCCAGATGCCCGCGTCGGGTTCCTGCCAGCGTTCGGCGACGGCGCGGACGGCGAGGGCGACGGCCTTCCAGCCGGTGTCGTCGAGGCGTCGCAGCCGGGCGGCGGCGGCGAACAGCAGCAGGGCCTCGCCGAAGCCGTCGAGCTGGAACTGCTTGCGCACCTGGTTGCCGATCCGGTCGAACCCGCCGGGGTAGCCCGGCAGGTCGAGGTCCCGCTGGTCGGGCACGGGGGCGCCGTGCACGGTGTAGGCGGGGGCCAGGTCGGGCCCGTCGTCGTGCAGCCGCTCGGTGACGAACCGGACGGCGTCGTCGAGGAGTTCGGGCGCCCCGGCGGCGGCCGCGGCCTGCCCGGCGAAGCTCTGGTCGCGGATCCACACGTACCGGTAGTCGTAGTTGCGGCCCTCCTCGGCCCGCTCGGGCAGGCTGGTGGTGGCCGCGGCGACCATGCCGCCGTCGCGGGTGGTCAGCCCGCGCAGGACGGCGTAGGCGCGGCGGGCGTCGCGGGGCGCGAGGGTGTTCTCCAGCTTCGGCATCACCCGCCGCCAGGCGTCCTCGGTGGTGCGCCACAGCTCCTCGGCGCGCGGGAGTGCGCGCGGCAGTGGGGAGCCGGAGCACTCCAGGACGAGGTCGAGCCGCTCGCCCTCCGCGAGGTCCAGGTCGGCGGTGAGTCCCTGCGCGCCGGGCACGGCGGACGCGGGTCCCTGCCAGCGCAGGTGGAGGCCGCCGGTGCGCAGCTCCCACACCCCGGGCGCGGGCTGCCGGGGCGGGTCGAGGGGGGCGCGGCCGTAGTCGGCGTGCGGGTCGAGGGCGAGGGTGACCCGGGCCGGGTTGTCGACGGCCCGGAGCTGCCGCAGCAGGATCAGCCGTTCGGGGTCGCCGGGGAAGGCCAGCGCCTCGCGGCACTCGATGATGCCGTCGACGGTCACCCAGCGGCTGCGCCAGATGAGGGTGCCCTCCTCGTAGTACCCGCCGAAGACGTACGTGTCGCGCGGGGTCACGGCGTAGACGCCCCGGCCGCCGATGAGGTTGGCGAAGACGGCGTCGTCGTGCCAGCAGGGGGCGCACAGCCAGCCGATGGCGCCGTCCGGCCCGATCAGCGCGCCCCGTTCGCCGTCGGCCAGCAGCGCGTAGTCGTGCAGGGCGTGCGGCGGGAACGGGTTGCCGGGGGTGTCCGCGCTGCCCGGGCGGGCGCCCGTGGTGCTCATGCTCTCCGGCCTCCCGTCGCACGGGCCCGGTGGCTCCGGTGGTGGTACGGGTGGGTCACTTGCCGTCCTCCGCGCCGGGCCGGTCCGCGCGGCTGCGGCCGCCGGGCAGCATTTCCTGCACCTTGGCCTTGAAGCCCTGCCGGACCATGCCCGCGCGGTCGCTGTCGCCCTTGAGGATGGACGTCGCGGCCGCCTCGATCTGGTCGAGGGAGGCGTGCGGCGGGATCGGCGGCACGGCCGGGTCGGTGACGAAGTCGAGGACGAACGGCCGGTCGGAGGCGAGCGCGGCCTGCCAGGCGGCCTGGACGTCGCCGGGCTTCTCCACCCGCATGCCGTTCAGGCCCACCGAGCGGGCGAAGTCGGCGTAGGCGACGTCCGGGAGGGACTGCGAGGGCAGGAACTGCGGGGCGCCGGACATGGCCCGCATCTCCCAGGTGACCTGGTTGAGGTCCTGGTTGTTGAGGACGGCGACGATCAGCCGCGGGTCCTCCCACTGCTCCCAGTACTTGGCGACGGTGATCAGCTCGGCCATGCCGTTCATCTGCATGGCCCCGTCGCCGACCAGGGCGATCGCGGGCCGGTCGCCGTGGGCGAACTTGGCGCCGATGACGTAGGGGACGCCGGGGCCCATGGTGGCCAGGGTGCCGGAGAGCGAGCCGCGCATCTGGCCGCGCAGCCGCAGGTGGCGGGCGTACCAGTTGGCGGCGGAACCGGAGTCGGCGGCCAGGATGACGTCCTCGGGCAGCAGCTCGTTCAGGGCGTGGGCGACGTACTCGGGGTTGATCGGTTCGGCGTCCACGGCGGCGCGCCGCTGCATCACCTCCCACCAGCGGGCGGTGTCCTTCTCGACCTTCTTGCGCCAGGCGTTGTCCTTGGCGGCCTCCAGACGCGGCAGCAGCCGGCGCAGGGTCTCGCGGGCGTCGCCGACGAGGTTGACCTCGAAGGGGTAGCGCAGGCCGACCATGTGCGGATCGATGTCGATCTGCACCGCCCGCGCCTGCCCGAACTCGGGCATGAACTGGGTGTACGGGAAGCTGGAGCCGATGACGAGGAGGGTGTCGCACTCCATCATCAGCTCGTACGACGGCCGGGTGCCGAGCAGTCCGATGGACCCGGTGACGTAGGGCAGGTCGTCGTCGAGGGCGTCCTTGCCGAGCAGCGCCTTGGCGACGCCGGCGCCGAGCCGCTCGGCGACCTCCATGACCTCCTGGCGGGCCCCGCGGGCGCCCTGGCCGATCAGGACGGCGACCTTGCTGCCCGCGTTGAGCACCTCGGCGGCGCGCTCGATGTCGGCCTCGGCGGACACCGGCGCGTAGTGGGCCATGCCCAGGCTGGAGGGCACCATCTTGAAGGCGTGCTCCGGCGGCGAGTAGTCCAGCTCCTGCACGTCGGCGGGGATGATGACGGCGGTGACGGAGCGGCGGGCCATGGCGGTGCGCATGGCGCGGTCGAGCACGTTGGGCAGCTGCTCGGGGACGGTGACCATCTCGCAGAAGTCGGAGGCGACGTCCTTGTAGAGGCTGACCAGGTCGACCTCCTGCTGGTAGGAGCCGCCCATGGCGCTGCGGTTGGTCTGGCCGACGATGGCGACGACGGGCACGTGGTCGAGCTTGGCGTCGTAGAGGCCGTTGAGCAGGTGGATCGCGCCGGGTCCGGAGGTGGCGGCGCAGACGCCGACCTTGCCGGAGAACTTGGCGTAGCCGACCGCCTCGAAGGCGGCCATCTCCTCGTGCCGGGCCTGTACGAACTGGGGGTGGTTGTCGGCGCGGCCCCAGGCGGCGAGGAGGCCGTTGATGCCGTCGCCCGGGTAGGCGAAGACGTGTTCGACCTCCCACTCGCGCAGCCGCTCGAGGACGTAGTCGGAGACCTTCTTCGACGCCATGTTCGGAACCTTTCCGTGGGGTTGCTGTGTGTGTGGGGGGCAGGGCTTCGGGAGGTGCCGCTCGGCTCCCGGCTACCCCGCTGCCGGGCGCTGTCACGTGCGCACGGGCGTGCGCCGCCCGCGCGGTGGCGTGCGTCAGCCCCGGCGTGTGAGCCGGCGTACGGCGCCGCGGCCCGCCGCCGCGGCGGCCGTCGCGGTGACGGCGGCGGCGCCCGCGGCGGCCGCGGTGGCCGTCCAGCGGGCCGTGCGGGAGGGTCCCGCCGGGCGGGCGGCCAGGCGTTCGGGGTGCTCGCCGGGCAGATGGGCCTCGTCCAGGCCGAGGGCCAGCGCCTCCGCCAGGTGCAGCGCACGCCGCCCGGTGTCGCCCTGTTCGATCTGGGTGCGGCAGCTGAAGCCGTCGGCGAGCAGCACGCTGTCGGGGGCGGCCTCGCGGACCGCGGGCAGCACGCCCTGTTCGGCGACGGCCATGGAGACCTCGTGGTGGCCGCGCTCGAAGCCGAAGTTGCCGGCCAGTCCGCAGCAGCCCTCGTCGAGGACGTCGGCCTCCAGATGGGCGCGGCGCATCAGTTCGCGGTCGGCGTCGAACTTCATGATCGCGTGCTGGTGGCAGTGCGTCTGCACAGTTGCCTGCCGGGCCAGCCGCGGCGGCTCCCAGCCCTCGGGGGCGTGGTGGACGAGCTGCTCGGCGAAGGTGCGCACCTGCCCGGCGAGCCGTTGGACGTCCTGGTCGGCGGGCATCAGCTCGGGTGCGTCGGACCGGAAGACGGCCGTGCAGGACGGCTCCAGTCCAATGATTGGCGTGCCCGCCTCCAGATACGGCTTCAGCGTGTCCAGGGTGCGGCGCAGCACCTTCTTGGCGACGGTGAGCTGGCCGGTGGAGATCCAGGTCAGTCCGCAGCAGACGGGCTTGTCCGGGACGGCGACACGGAACCCGGCGTCGCGCAGGACCCGTACGGCGGAGATCGCGATCGCCGGGTGGAAGTAGGTGCTGAAGGTGTCGGGCCACAGCACCACTGTCCGGGGATCGGCCGGATCCGGCGCGCCGGCGCCGCCGTCGGCGGCCTCCTGCTCCCGCCACCACTGGACGAACGACTGCTCGGCGAAGACCGGGGCCTGCCGCTCCTTCGCCACCCCGGCCACCCATTTGCCCGCCCGGGCCAGTACGGGCGCCTGGAGCGCGGTGTTGACGAGCGAGGGCGCGATCCGGGAGAGCCGGGCCCACAGCGGCAGCCAGCCCATGGAGTAGTGCGCGGGCGGGCGGAAGCGGCCGTCGTAGTGGTGGGCGAGGAACTCGGCCTTGTAGGTGGCCATGTCGACCCCGGTGGGGCAGTCCGACTTGCAGCCCTTGCAGGCGAGGCACAGGTCGAGGGCGTCCTTGACCTCGGTGGAGCGCCAGCCGTCCTTGACGGCGGAGTCGGCGTGCCCGTCGAGCATCTCGAACAGCAGCCGGGAGCGGCCGCGGGTGGAGTGCTCCTCCTCCTTGGTGGCCCGGTAGGAGGGGCACATCACGCCGCCCTCGTGACTGCGGCAGTTGCCGATGCCGACGCAGCGCATCACCGCCCGGGTGAAGGAGTGCTCGTCCTGCGGATAGCCGAAGTGGGTCTCGGAGACCATCGGCGTCCAGGAGGCGCCCAGGCGCAACTGGCCGTCGACGGGGTTGGGGTGGACGACCTTGCCGGGGTTCATCCGGTCGTCCGGGTCGAACAGCGCCTTGAGCTCACCGAAGGCGCCCACCAGCCGCTCGCCGAACATCCGGGTGAGCAGTTCGCCGCGGGACTGGCCGTCGCCGTGCTCGCCGGACAGGGAGCCGCCGTAGGAGGCGACGAGGTCGGCGGCGCGCTCCAGGAACCGCCGGAAGACGGCGACGCCCTCGGCGGTCTTCAGCCCGAACGGGATGCGGGTGTGCACACAGCCCTGCCCGAAGTGCCCGTACACGGACGGGTGGTCGTAGTCGAACTCCTCGAACAGCTTCTTCAGGTCGCGCAGATAGTCGCCGAGCCGCTCGGGCGGGACGGCGGAGTCCTCCCAGCCCTCCCAGGTCTCCCGGTCGTCCGGCGGGCGGGCGGTGACACCGAGGCCGGCCTCGCGTGCCTTGAGCATCCGCTGCTCGCGCTCGGGGTCGTCGGAGAACGCGACCCGGGGGTCCTTCTCGTCGCGGCCGATGGCCCGCAGCAGGGCGTGCGCCTGTTCGTCGACGTCGTCCTGGCTGTCGCCGGCGAACTGCACCAGCAGCCAGCTGTCGCCCTCGGGCAGGGCGTCCAGGGACTCCTCGTGGGCGTGCTCCTCGCGCATGAGCTGCGCCATGCGGTCGTCGAGCGCCTCCAGCTGGGTGGGTGAGCAGTGTTCGAGGAGGTGGGTGACGTCGTCGGCGGCGTGGCAGATGTCGTCGTAGCCGAGGACCAACAGCGACTGGTACTTCGGGACCGGCACCAGGTCGAGTTCGGCGCGCAGCACCGTCACGAGGGTGCCCTCGCTGCCGACGAGGGCGCGGGCCACGTCGAAGCCGTTCTCGGGGAGCAGCGAGTCGAGGTTGTAGCCGGAGACGCGGCGCGGGATCTGCGGGTAGCCGGTGCGGATGTCGGCGAGGTACTCGGTGACGAGGCGGTCCAGGCCGTCGTAGATCTCGGCGCGGCGGCCCCCGGCGGCGGCGATCGCGGCGCGCTCCTCCTTGGAGGTGGGGCCGACCCACATCCGGACGCCGTCGTAGGTGAGGACTTCGAGCCGGCGCACATTGTCCACGGTCTTGCCGTACGCCTGTGCGGAGGCGCCGCACGAGTTGTTGCCGATCATGCCGCCCAGCGCGCAGTGGCTGTGCGTGGACGGCTTCGGCCCGAACTGGAGCTCGTGCCCCGCGAGTTGGCGGTTGAGCTCGTCGAGGACGATGCCGGGTTCGACGACGCAGGTGCGGGCCTCGGGGTCGACGGAGACGAGGGCGTCGCAGTACTTGGTCCAGTCGACGACGACGGCGGTGTTGGTGGACTGGCCGGCCAGACTGGTGCCGCCGCCGCGGGAGAGGACGGGGGCGCCGAAGCGGGCGCAGATCTCGATGACGCGGGCTCCGGCCTCGACGGTGCGGGGGACGACGACGCCGAGGGGGACCTGACGGTAGTTCGAACCGTCGGTGGCGTATGCGCCGCGGCTGCCGGCGTCGAAGCGGACCTCGGCGTCCGCTTCGGCGCGGAGGGCGGCCTCCAGCTGGGGCACCGGGACATCGGCCATGTTCGCTCCCGCGGGGTTTGGGGGTGTTACGGCGGTACGGGTACCCGGGATTGCAGTGTGCAAAGGAGGGGGTTGCGCAGGGGTTCTCGCCCCCGCTGCCCCTACCCGTTCCCACCCTTTAATAGGGCACTGCCCCTTTTACCCCGAATGTGCGGCGAGTGGTGGTCGCTCGCGCCCACGCGGCGGAGCCGCGCATCGATACAGCCCGCGCCCGCCGAACACATGCGCACCCCCCTTCCCGCTGGGCGATCCGCCCACAAGGGCACCGTGCCGTGCACTAGCGTGGGCGCGGTTCGCCGTGTCAGAAAGGCTGAACCGCCCCTTACGCGGGGGTCGCCCGTGCAGAATCCTGGGAGGGTCCCGCTCCAGTACACAGCCGCTGGCGACGGGAGGACATCGGGTGGTCGGAAGTGTCGAGGTGCCGGTCCGTGAGCCGGGCAGTCCGGGGCGGACCCGGACCCTCGTCTACCAGACGTGGGGCGACGAGGACGCGCACCCGGTCTTCCTGCTGCACGGAACCCCCGGCAGCCGGCTCGGCCCCCGGCCCCGCACCTTCGACCTGCACAAGCTCGGCGTCCGGCTGATCGCCTACGACCGGCCCGGCTACGGCGACTCCGGCCGGGACCCGGGACGGACGGTCGCCGACGCCGCCACGGACGTCGACGCGATCGCGCGGGAGCTCCGGCTGCCGCGCTACTCGGTGGTGGGCAGGTCGGGCGGGGGGCCGCACGCGCTCGCGCTGGCCGCGATCAACCCCCGGGGGCGGGTGGCGAGCGTCGCCGCGCTGGTCTCGACCGCCCCGCCGGACGCCGACGGCGCGGAGCTGGACTGGTTCGAGGACATGTCGCCGTCGAACGTCGCCACCTATCGGCTCCTGGACCGGTGCGCGCCCGACGTGGCGGAGCTGGGCGCGCTGCTCGCGCGCAACGCCGAGGCCATCCGCAGCGATCCGGCCTCCCTGCTGCGGTCCCTGGACGAGGAGCTGCCCGCGGTGGACCGGGTCGTCGTCTCCGACGCCGGGGTGCGGCGGATGCTGCTGGTCAACTATCTGTCGGCGGTGGGGCAGGCCCGCTCCCCCGGCGCGGAGCCCGCGCGGATGGACCCGCGGGCACCGCTGGGCTGGGTGGACGACCTGGTCGCCTTCCGTACGCCGTGGGACTTCAAGCTGGCGGAGATCGACCCCTGTCTGCCGGTGCTGCTCTGGCACGGCGAGCACGACGTCTTCGCGCCGCTGTCCCACTTCCGCTACCTCGAACGGCACCTCCCGTCCGCCCGGGCGGTGCTGCAACCCTCCGTGGCGCACTTCGCGGCACTGCCGGCCATGCCCCAGGTCTTCGCCTGGGTGCGGGACCGGGCGGGCTAGGGTCTGTCGTTCGGATCAGGTCGCAGGAGGCTGCCGGTGCCGGTTTCACCGCCGGGTCAGATCGGCGACGGCTCCAGTTCCAGGCAGGTGATCCGCTCCTCCCGCAGCGACCGCACCCGCGGATGGTCCTCGCCCAGCCGCTTGGCCAGGGCGGTGAGCGCGGCCTGGAGGGTGCTCCGCGCCTCCTGCGGCCGGCCGAGCAGACCCAGGATCAGCCCCAGGTCGGCGGCGCAGGTGAGCGTGGAGGGGTGGGTGGGTTCCAGGGCCTCGCGCAGCAGGTCGTACGCCTCCTGGCAGCCCTTGCGGGCCTCCTCCCGGTCGCCGAGGGCGGCGTCGGCCGCGGCGAGGTTGACCCGGCAGACCAGCGTGTAGGGGTGGTGCTCGCCGTTGAGCGCGGTGAACCCTTCGAGGGCCCGTTGCAGCAGTGCCCGGGCCCGCGCCGCCTCCTCGACGGTCCCGGTGTCGCCGGCACTCGCGGGGTCCGGGCCGGTGCCGATGTCGCCGAGCAGCATGACCGCGTAGTTGGCCGAGCACGCCACCGTCTGGGGGTGGTCCTCGCCGAGGCTGTCCCGGAGGTCGCCGAGGACCCGGCGGATCAGCCGCAGCCCCTCGTCCCTGCGGCCCTGCGCGGCCAGGTCGCCCGCCAGGCTCATCTCCACCAGCAGCCGCTCCGGGGAGGCGCCCTTCTCGCCGTCCTGCCCGTGCTTGAGGACATGCTCGACGAGTTCCTGCGCCTCGGCCGGCCTGCCCGTCCGGCGCAGCGCCCCGGCCAGGCCCTTGGCGGTGTTCAGCACGGTCGGTGAGCCCGGGGTGAGCCGGGGGTTCTGCAAGCAGCGGTCGTAGGCGCGCCGCAGCAGCGCGGCGGAGGCCGCGTAGTCGCCGCAGTCCCGCAGGTCGCGTCCGAGGTTCACGGCGGACTCGATGGTCAGCGGGTGGTCGTGCAGCAGGATCTCCTCGCGCAGTTCCAGGGTCCTGGTGTCCAGGGCGCGGGCCTGGTAGTACTCGCCGGACAGCCGCAGGGAGACGGCGAGGTTGTTGGCGGCGCCGAGGGTGCGGGGGTGGTCCTCGCCGTAGATCTCCAGGTAGCGCTGGTGGGTGCGGCGGTCGTGGTCGAGCGCCTCGGCGAGCCGGCCGAGGCCGCGCAGGTCGGCGGCGATGCTGCTGGTGGTCATCAGCACGTGCTGGTCGTCGGGGTCGCGCAGGGTGGCGAGCTGGCGTTCGCGGACCTCCTCGTCCAGGGCCAGCGATTCCTCGTAACGGCCCTGGGCGCGCAGGATGTTGGCGATCTGGAAGCGCATGTGCAGCGTCCAGCGGTCGTCGGCAGGGCCGCTCTCCGTCCAGGTGGTCACGCAGCGGACGCCGAGGTCCATGGCCTGGGTCAGTTCGCCCCGGCGACGCAGTTGGCGCACCCGGTCGACGAGGAGTTCCCGGATGCCGCCCTCGTGGGCGCTCATCGCCCAGGGGGCGCCGAGGTGGGACCAGATGACCCGGTAGCTCTCCCAGGTGTTGGGGTCCTCGGGGTCGTCCTTGCTGGGCCGGGCCGCGATCAGCGTCCGGTAGACCACGTCCCGTGCGGCCTGCCGCTCCTGTTCGGTCATGCTGTCCCGCATGGCGCGCTGCACCAGCCGGTGCACCTGGACGCCCCAGATCTTGCGGTCGACGGTGACCAGGGAGAAGCGGCTGAGTTCCTGGTAGGCGCGGGCGACGGTGCGGGAGTCGCCGAGCGCGCGGGAGACCTCGGCGCCCTCCAGCAGGTCCATGGAGATCGGCTCGGGGCCGAAGTAGGCGCAGATCTGGAGCAGTTGGACGGCCTGCGGGAACTTGCGGCGCAGCTGTCCGAGGGCGAACTCCCAGGTGGCGCCGCTGACCCGGGTGACGTCGCCGACCTTGTCGTCGCCGGAGCCGCGGGTGCGGGCGGCGCCGGTGGCCGGGGACTGGAGTTCGCGGATGTAGGCGCGGGCGCTGACCTTGGACTGCTCGATGCCGGCGGCGGCCTGTTCCACCGCGATCGGGAGGTCGCCGAGCACCTCGGCGATCTGGTCGGCGTCGGCCCGGCCGCAGTCGGGGAGCCGGCCGCGCAGATGGGCGATGCTCTCCTCGCGTTCGAACACGCCGACCTCCAGGGTGTCGGCCCAGCGGCCCCAGCCCTCGGAGCGCTGGCTGGTGATCAGGACGTGTCCGCTGCGCCCGGTGACCATGAAGTCGGGCAGGTTGCCCGCCTCGACCGCGTTGTCCAGGATCAGCAGCCAGCTGCCGTACGGCTCCCCGCGGTCGAGGGCCTCGCGGACGGCCTTGGCGGTGTCGGTGGGGTTCTTCCGCTCGGCCACGCCCAGCGGTCCGGCCATGGCCGCGAACTGCTCGACGGCGAGGTTGCGCTGTTCGGCCTGGATGTGCCAGGCGATGTCGTAGTCGCTCTTGTAGCGGTGCGCGAACTCGCGGGCGAGGAGCGTCTTGCCGACTCCGCCGAGGCCCTTGAGGAGCAGTGCCCTGCCGTCGCCGTCGCACAGCCGTTCGCGGATCTGCTCCAGCAGCGCGGTGCGGCCGGTGAAGGAGGCGGTGCGCAGCGGGACGGACCAGACCGGGGGTTCGGCGCCGGGGTAGCGGGGCATCCGGCGTTCGCCGCCGGTGTAGTGCTCGCGGGCCGCGGGGGCGAAGCTGCGGCCGAAGCAGGCCAGCAGGGTGTCGCGGGCGGCCTCCCCGGTGTCGCAGCGGGTGAGGTCGGCGAGCCGGTCGGTGAACGGGCTGCCGAGCGGCAGCCGTTCGACGCACAGGGAGACCAGGCGCCGGTCCTCCGTCAGGCCGCCGGCCGCGTAGACCGCCTCCCAGGTGGTGCGGAAGCGGGAGGAGCGCAGATAGGCCTCGGAGAGGACGACGAGGGTGTGCGGGGCGGACTCGACGACACGTTCGATCTCCTGCCGGTGCCGGCCGCCCTCGGCGGTGCCCTCCTGGGCCAGGTGGACCTTGAAGCCCGCCTCCTCCAGGACCGCCCCCGCCCACAGCGCCCAACTGCGGTCCTGCGGCACGAAGCTGACGTACACGTCGGTGACGCGGGGCGGCCGGTGCCGGGTGTAGCGCTCCAGGGTGCGGCGGCGCAGGGTCTCGTCGATCCGGGCCATCCGGCGCACCTGGCCGTCGGAGAGGACCTCGGCGAGTCTCTCGTAGGCGGCGAGCAGGCTCTTGGGGTCGCCGGGTGCCTCGCGGAAGGGGGCGAGGGTCTCCTCGTAGGAGTAGATGGGGCGGTAGGGGATCTCCACCCTGCCCCAGTAGTCGTCGGGTTCGGTGCCGGGGGCGAGGTGGCGGCGCAGGATGCGGTCGAAGCGGTACTGGAACTGGCCGCGGGCCGCCTCCAGCCGGTCGGCCTCCGCGTTCTCCACGCGCATGGGGACGGGCAGGATGCGGATGCGGCGGTCGCGGTGCATCTCCTCGATGCGTGTCGCGACGGCGACCGCGCCGTCGATGCTCTGGCTGCTGGGGGTGAAACAGGTGACGAGGGTGTGCGGCAGGTTGACGGTGCAGATGTCGGAGATGTCGTTGAGGCCCGTACGGCTGTCGATGAGGACGTAGTCGTACCGGTCGCCGAACTCGCGCTTGAGGCGTTCCAGGAAGCGGGTGGCGAGCGGGCCGTCCATGAACGGCTTCCAGTCGAACTGCGAGAAGGCGGTCAGATAGCCCTTGTTCTTGGTGCCGGCCGGAAGGTAGTCGAGCCAGCCGCCGTCGGGGAAGTGCCAGGAGACCGGCAGCACACAGCTGTCGAGGGGGAGCATCTCGGCGTACCGGGCCGCGCCGGGCACGGCGACGGCCTCGACCGGGTCGTGGCCGGATCCGGGCGCGACCGCGCCGGTGTGCCGCACCTGGACCAGGGACTCGCTGAAGCGGGAGACGAGTTCGAGCACGCCGGGCGTGGTGCGCAGCTTCTCCTCGTCCAGGAAGGGGTGGAAGAAGCGGTCGAGCCCGGGAGCGTCGAGGTCCCAGTCGACGGCGAGCACGCGGTGCCCCGCGGAGGCCAGGATCCAGGCGGTGTTGGCGAGTGCCATCGTCCGTCCCGTACCGCCCTTGTACGAGTAGAACGTGATGATCCTGCCCTCGTCGCCGGTCATGGCCTGCCCTCCGTGCGGTCCCCGGTGCCACTGCTCCCGGTGGACAAGTGCGAGTGAATGTATCGCAAGTACCGCATCTTGGCGGACTCGGCGAGTTCGCTGAACCACAGCGCGAACACGTCCGCGTCGGGCAGCCCCCGGACCGCATTCTGCTCCCCCGCGCGGCCCTCGCGCAGGAAACGCGGGAAGCACGTGTGCAGCAGCCGGGTGAGCCGCTCGGCCCGCTCCTTGGTCTGCGGGTCGTCCTCGGGCAGCACGCTGAGCACGGCCGTCCAGGGCTGCCGGGCGGTGTCGAACTCCTGTGCCTGGGCGGCGATGCGGGGATCCTCCAGGGCCCACGGATCGACGATCAGCACCCAGGGCGCGTCCGGGACGGCCGTGCTGCGCAGTTCGGCGCGGGGTTTGTCGAAGGCCACCAGGTCGGGGGCGAAGCCGAGGTTGCGGGCGAGGGCGCGCACCTGGTCGGCGAGCGGGCCGAGCGTGGGGCCGTAGGGCCGCCAGTCCTCCGGGGCGGGGCCGTAGCGCGACTCGTCGCGGCCGATGGGGAGCCGGTCCTCGGTGGGCGCGAGGACGGTGATGCGCAGCGGCGGCGGGGCGGGCAGCGGGGCGGCGAACGCGTTGTCCAGGTCGGCCAGTTGGGCTGGTACGGCCCCGTCCGGCAGGGTCCCGTCCGGTGCGGGGACGGTGGCGGCGGCGTGCAGGATGCGCCGGGCCAGCCAGGCGGTGATCCGGCCGGCCTGTTCGACGGCCTGCGCATCGCCCAGTTCCTCACCGAGCTGGAGCATCTGGTGCAGCCCCGTGGCGGCGTACGCCTCCTCCGCCTCGCCGCCGCCCTCGGGCATCGCGGGCAGGTCGTACTGGGCGGCGCGGGGCAGCGCGGCGGGCGGGTACGGCGTCCACAGCACCGGGACGACGGCCGGGGGGCTCGCGGCCGGGCGGGTGGTGACCGCGGTCCAGTGCCGGCCGCACTTGGGGTCGGTGAAGTACCGCTTGGCGTAGAGGGGGACGAAGACGCGGCACTCGGCGAGGGCCCGCAGGGCCTGGCCGGCCGGTGCCCCGGGCCGCTCGACGAAGCCGGCCGCCTCCCCCGCCGGCCCGCCGGCGGCGGCGAGCCGTGCGCACAGCTCGTCGAAGAAGCGGAAGACGAGCCGGTCGAAGTCGGGGGCGCGGCCCGCGCGGTGCACGGGGACGTGCGAATAGCTGAGGAAGAAGAGCGGCATCCTACTGTTCCTCCTCGAAGACGTTCCTGAGTTCCTTGAACAGTTCGATGTCGCAGGGCGCCAGCCGGGTCTGCTCGGCCACCTTGACGATCGTCTGCGCGATGCCCCACACCGCCGTGTGGTACTTGGCGTGGTAGCCCTTGGCGCGCAGCCCGTACAGCCCCGACCTGAGGTACTCCTGGCCGAGGTCGGGGTGCGCGTACTGCACGCGCCGGGCGACGCGGGGCAGGGTCAGCGGGCGGGGGTCGACCCAGAGCACGGGGACGATGGCGTTGCCGGTGTACGGGCGGCTGCGGGAGTGCTCCTCCTGGCGGCGGACGAAGGCGTCCCACTCCCGCCCGCACCACTCACGGGTGAAGTAGCGCTTGGTGTAGACGGGGACGAAGACCTGGCAGTCGGTGAGCGTCTCCTTCAGCCGCCGTTCCCAGTCGGCGCCGACGCCCATCCTGCGGTCCAGGAAGCCCGGCGGGCGCTCCCCGTCGTGGTCGGTCAACTGCATGATGTGGCCGCACAGCTGGCGGTGGAAGGCGACCAGGTCCTCGTCCGGGTTCTCCGCCTTCGCACCGTCCTCGGTGGAGGGCACCCGGGCGTAGCTGAGGAAGAAGACGTACGGGTCCGGCGCGCCGGCCGTCCCCGCCGGCTCGGGAGCCGGATCAGTCATGGCGTGCCCCTCGTCCCCCGGTCGTCGCCGCACGCACGGATGCGGACCGTGCGGCCGGTCCCTGAATCCACCATTGGAGCGCGAAATCCCCGCCGGGGGCCAGGGGTTGACGCATTCCGCTTGTGCGAGGGGGCGCACGGGCGGCGCACGTGCGCCCGGGGCCGGCGGCGCCGCGGGGAGCGGGATCACGGTGCGAGTGCCATCGCCGCCGCACGCAGCCCGCGGACCAGGCGCACCCCCACGGGGAAGAGGGCGCCGGTGTCCAACAGCCTGCCGGTGACGTCCAGCACCCCGTTCCGCCAGGTGGCCGCCGTGGCCCGTGCGTGCCGGGCCGCGGCGGTGTCCCGGTCGGCCCCGGCCTCCGCCCGCCGGGCCCGCAGACGCCACACGTCGGCGACGGCCAGGTGGGCGTAGGCGCCCTGGAGGGCCAGGGGCAGGGGCCGTAGTCCGGCGCGCCAGGGGACCGGCATACGGCTGGTGTCGGCCGGGTCGAGGAGCTCGTACATGTCGTACAGCGCCCACAGGGTGGCGTGCTGGAACTCGTGGATCACCAGCAGCGCCAGGTCGTCGGCGGTCCGGGGCAGGGCGAGGCCGATCGCGCCGAAGGTTCCCCACGACGTGGCGCTGACGTCCTCTTTCGGCCGGGGCACCAGCGGGGTCAGCGTGGTGAGGCCGGCGGCGATCCCGGGGGCGTACGCCGGGTACGCGTCGCGGATCAGCCGCCAGGCGTCGGCGAACCGGCCCTGCCACTGCGTGAACTGGCGGTACGTCAGGCGGGGTTGCGCGGTTCCGCCCTTCCCGTAGCAGTCGCGGGCCGGCTCCAGGTCGTCGAGGACGACCCGGAGGCCGTCGGCGGTGAGGCGGCGCAGCGGCTGCCAGCGCATGCCGCCCGGCAGCGGGTCCCGCCCGAGGACGTGTCCGGCGACGGCGATCCGGCCGTCCGCCGTCTCGACGGTCACCGTTCTCGGCGTGCCCGGCGCGGGGTCGTCGGGCAGCAGCAGCCGGCCGAGGCCGGGGAGGTGGATGCCGGTGCCGTCCGGCCAGCGGCGCGGTGGCACGGGGAGGGTGAGCCGTCCTCCGGCGCGTGCGGTGGCGGCGAGCGCGGCCTCGGCGGGACGGCCGCCGGCCGGCCGCAGCACATCGGCGTGGGCCACGGCCCACCCCCGCAGATGGGGGTCGGCGAGCAGCGGCCGGCGGACCTCGGCGGGCAGCGCGTTGACGGCCTCCCAGCCGGCCGTCGAGGCGTCCGGCCGCCGCCGGGCGGTCCGCAGTCCCGCGGCCAGCGCACTGGTGCGCAGGCTGCCCTGTGCGGCGGCCAGTTCGCGTATGTCGTCGGCCGTGCCCCGGCCCGCGGCCAGGGCGTCGAAGCGGGGCCAGGGCAGGCCGTGCCGCTTGCCGGTGGTGCCGGCGTCGGCCCTCCTGGCCGGGGCGGGGTCCATGCCGGTGGGCCTCCGTTCGGCGGCGCGCACGTGGTCGATGAGCTTGAGGAGGTCGGCGCAGTACACGCTGGGGTTGTCGAAGCCGTTGGCGGTGCGGAAGCGGTGCCCGTACAGGCCGCCGCCGCAGACCGACACCACGCGGCAGGACCGGCAGGCGGCGCTCAGGCCGTCGACGCCGGTGCGGCGGGCCTTGATGCCCGGGTGGGCGGCGGCCTCGGTCAGGCGGTGGGTGGCCAGGCGCAGTCCGGTCTCCGGGGCGCCGGGATAGGCGGTCTTCAGCCAGTCCGCCTGTTCGACGGCGCCGTCGGTCTCGAGGACCAGCAGGTCGGAGTCGTCCGTCCCGAGTGCCTCGGTGAGGCTGGTGCCGCCGTCGGCGAGCCGGCTGATCGACTCGAACATCCGGATGGGAACGGGTCGGCCGTCGGCGGCCCACCGCTCGTGGACGGCGATCAGCCAGTCCGCGTACTCGGTGGCCCCGGTGGCCCCGGTGGCCCCGGTGGCCCCGGCGGGGTCGGTGGCGCCGTGCGGGCGGGGCGGCGGACGGTCCCAGGTGGCGTGCGGCAGCAGGAAGTCGATCGCGGGCGGGTCGAGGGCGGCCAGGGCCCGGTAGGCGGCCACCGGGTCGTTCTCGACGTCGACCGTGCAGAGCAGTCCGCCGAAGGCGCCGCGGTGGGCGGGGGCGTTGAGGCGGCGCACGGCACGCACCACGTCCCGGTGGCTGCCGGAGCCGTCGGCGCGGACCCGGTGCCGGTCGTGGGCGGCCTCGTCGCCGTCGAGGGAGATGCTGGTGACGATGGACTCCTCGGCGAGCATCGCGCAGAACGCGTCGTCCAGGAGCAGGCCGTTGGTCTGCATCCGCAGGTCGAGGGCGGCGACGCCGTCCAGGGCGGAGCGCAGCGTGCGGGCGAAGCCGCGCAGCCGCTCCCGTCCGGCGAGCAGCGGTTCGCCGCCGTGCAGGACGACGTGGACCCGGCGCAGGCCGTGCTCCGCCGCGTGCTCGGCGATCCGGGCGGCCGCCAGCCGGAGGGTCTCCTCCGACATGGTCACCGGCCGCCCGCGCCAGCTCCGGTCCGCGTGGCGGTAGACGTAGCAGTGGTCGCAGCGCAGGTCGCAGCGGCTGTGCACCTTGAGCACGAACTGGCGGAAGGAGCCCGTCGCCGCGGTCACGGCCGGGTCAGAGCAGCGACGACTGGAACGCGGCCACGGGCTCCTCCTCGCCGGGGGCCGTCCTGGCCAGGGCCGCGTCCAGGGCGGCCTCGGGCACCTCGTCCAGGGGGGTGTCTTGGAAGTCCTCGACCACGCTCGTGGCCGCGGGCTGGCGCTCGTAGCTGTCCACAGGCGTCTCCTCGGGCGTAGGGCACCGGGTGGCTCACGTCATCGTGACGTGCCCCCACCGGCCCGGCAAGGCACTCCCCGGCCAACCCCCTGGCGCCCCGTCAGGGACGCCTGGGGCTCACGTCGCCGCCTGGTCCGAGTCGCGGAAGCCGCCCCAGCCGTGCCAGCGGTCGATCTCGATGTACGCGCTGACGCGGGCGCGGTCGCGGTCGGCGTACGGCTGGCCGAGGTAGTGCCGGGAGAGCCGGTCGATGTCGGTCAGGCCCTCGTCGTCCCGCATCTCGGTGACGCGGCCGATCAGGGTGACGTGGCTGTACCAGTCGGACTCGTCGAGGACGGTGAGCGTGACCCGGGGGTCGTTGCGCAGGTGGGTGAGGCGCTTGCGGCCCTCGTCCATGTTGACCAGTACCCGGCCCTCGTCCCACAGGTACCAGGTCGCGGTGGAGACCGGCTGGCCGTCGGAGCGCAGAGTGGTGACGACGGCCGGATTGGCCTTGCGCAGCATGGCCACGGCGGCGTCCGGAAGCGGTGGCTTGGACATGGGGTGCCTCCCTGTTCTTTGATCCACTTCTCCGGTACCCACCGTGTCACATGTGGCGGTGGACCGCGCGCATCCCCGTCACCGGTAAGGCAACAGGCCGTCGCGGTGGCCCAGTTGGTGCCTTCCGCCAGTCGGGCGACCCCGATTTGACACCCGGTGCGCGGCCTCACCACGATGGCCTCATGAAAGCCGTTTTCAGTTTCAGTGGAGGGGGCTCGTAGTGCGCGTCGCGTTCGTCGGCAAGGGCGGCAGCGGCAAGACCACGCTGTCCGCCCTCTTCGCCGGCCGGCTGGCCCGCTCCGGCGCGCCGGTCCTCGCCCTCGACGGTGACATCAACCAGCACCTGGCCCACGCCCTCGGCCTGCCCGAGGAGGAGTCCTTCGGCGCCCCGCCGCTCAGTGCGCGGACCGGCGAGATCAAGGACTTCCTGCGCGGGAGCAACCCGCGGATCGCCTCCCGCGAGACCATGCTGAAGACCACTCCCCCGGGCCACGGCTCCCGGCTGCTGCGGCTGCTCGGCGACGACGAGATCCACGCCCGGCACGTCCGCGAGGTGGCCGGGGTGCCGCTGATGGTGACCGGCGCCTTCGCCGAGGAGGACCTCGGGGTGGCGTGCTACCACTCCAAACTGGGCGCGGTCGAGCTGTACCTCAACCACCTCGTGGACGGCCCCGGCGAGTACGTCGTCGTCGACATGACGGCCGGTGCGGACGCCTTCGCCTCCGGGCTGTTCACCCGGTTCGACATGACGTTCCTGGTCGTCGAGCCCACCCGCAAGAGCGTCTCGGTACTGCGTCAGTACCGCGAGCACGCCGCCGAGTTCGGCGTCCCGGTCGGGGTCGTCGGCAACAAGGTGGCCGGCGAGGACGACCTGCTCTTCCTCAAGCGTCACGTCGGCGACGACCTGCTGGCGTACTGCCCGCACTCCGCCCATGTCCGTGCCCAGGAGCAGGGCCGTCCGCACGACGGACCCGAACCGGCCCTGTTGGGTGCCCTCGACGCACTGCGCGGGGCGGTGGACGCGCGTCCCAAGGACTGGGAGACCTTCCAGCGGCACGCCGTCGAGTTCCATCTGCGCAACGCCGCCGCGTGGGGCGACCGGGCCACCGGTACGGATCTGGCGGCCCAGGTCGACCCCTCCTTCCGGCACGGACCGGCCGCGCTCCGGGCCGCCCGCTGACCGCCGCCCCCCTTCCGCGACTTCCCGCCGCTCCCCGCCGCTTCCCGCCGCTTCCCGCCACGGAACAGACAGGACACCCCATGACGCTCGACGTCCTCCCGCAGCCGCTCGCCGAGGCCGAGGCGGGCGGGGTCCGCGACGCGGACGTCGTGGCGGCCGTCCGCGCGTCACTGCCCTACGCCTACCAGGTCGTCGCCGGGCTCGCGGCCGAACTGCGGTCCGGCACCGCCGAGTTCGCCGAAGCCGTCACCCCTCCCCCGTCGGAGGCGGAGCGCGGCCAGTTGCGGCGCGCGCTGTCCAGCGACGCGATCCGCGGCAGCCTGGAGCGGCACTTCGGGATCGTCCTGGCGTCCTGAACACACGCGTGGGGGCCGGGCGCGCACGGCGCCCGGCCCCCACACCCTTGCCGCTCGCGGCGGCGGCGACGGGCCGGTCCCGGTGACCGGCCGGGTCAGGCGCGGCCCTTGGCCGCTCCCATCGCCGTCGTCGTCAGCCCCAGCACGACCGCGACGCCACCGGTGATGACGTTGCTGACGACCGTGCCGGTCGTGGCCGCCGCGTTCTGCACGACCCAGGGGCTGATGATCGCCCAGGCGCCGATCGCGGCGGCGACCCAGCCCATGCCGAAGGTCCGCTCATAGGCGCTGCCGAAGCCCAGCGCCAGGATCGCCAGGGCGATACCGGTCACCAGGTTGCTGACGCCCAGCGGGTTGCCGTTGAATCCCACCACCCACGGCGAGATCGCCAGGTACAGGCCGGTCAGCAGGCTCAGTCCCTCGGCGGCCTGCGCGGACGGCCGGGCCGACACCTCGGCGTAGCGGGCTCGCAGTGCGAGAAGGTCCGGGTGCTGTTCGATCTGCGAGTGAGTGGCCACGACGGCCACCCCCTTCCCAATCGGGGACATCTCGCCCCCTTGCGTAACCCTCCTCGCCGGGCTGAACCATGGCACAAGGCAAATATGGGAAATTCCGAGTGAGGTACGCCACATCCACGGCGTACCGGGGCCAATCGGCCTCACTCGGCCGCTCCCGGACGGACCACCACCGCCAGCGTCTCGACCGGCCCGCTGTGCTCGAAGCGCAGGACGAAGGGGACGAGATCGCCGGTGCGCCAGCGCGGCGAGGCGGGCACGGTCACATCACTGGTGAGGGGTGACATGTCGACGGTGCCGCCCGCGGGCACCGGCAGGGAGCCGGCGAGCTGCCGGTAGGCCGCGTTCCCGTCGGTCATCCGGTGGCGGCTCAGGGTGATCTCCCGGCCCACGGCGGACGACGTCACCGCGAGCAACGTGTCCGGTGCGCCGCCCGAGTTGGTGAGGCGGAAGAAGGCGGCGGTCTCCACGGCGTCCGGGGCGGGGAGGTAGAGGCGGGCGTCGGCGACGGCGATCCGGGCGGGGCTGCCCGCCCTGCCCGAGGCGGTCCACGCGGCGAGACCGCCGAGCGCGAGGACGGCGGCGCAGACGGGGGCGAGACCGGCCAGGACGGTGTCCTTCAGACGCCGGCGGGTGGGGCGCCAGGGGTGCGGGGTCATCGGCGCTTCCTTCGCGGCGTCGGCGACGGCGGCGCCTTGGGTTCGGGTACGGGCGGTCCCGGTCCGGGCGCGGGCGGCGGGGGCCGCCCCCGGCGTCACAGCGCCGCCCGGGCGCGGGGCGCGGACGCCGTACGCCGCCGGCCGGCCGGTGCCGGCTGCCAGGCGCGCAGCCGCAGGCTGTTGCCGACCACGAGCAGCGAGCTGACGGACATCGCCGCCGCGGCGAGCATGGGGTTGAGCAGGCCGACCATGGCCGGCGGCACGGTCACCAGGTTGTAGCCGAACGCCCAGAGCAGATTGGCGCGGACGGTGCCGAGCGTGGCGCGGGCCAGCCGTACGGCGTCGGCGAGGGCCTCGATGTCACCGCGGACGAGCGTGACGTCGGCGGCACCGATCGCCACATCGGCTCCGGTGCCCATGGCGATGCCGAGGTCGGCCCCGGCCAGGGCGGCCGAGTCGTTGACGCCGTCGCCGACGACCGCGACCCGGTACCCCTGCTCCCGCAACCGCCGTACGAGCGCGGCCTTGTCCTCGGGCGAGCAGCGCGCGTGCACCTCCTCGATGCGCAGCTCCCCGGCAACGGCGCGGGCCGGTTCCGCACGGTCGCCGGTGGCGAGAACCGGACGCACCCCGAGCTGCCGCAGCCGCTCCACGGCCCGGTAGCTGCCCGGCCGCAGTACGTCGCCGATCTGGAGGAGCGCCGCGACCGTGCCGTCGACGCGGACCACGACCGGGGTACGGGCGCCGCCCGTCCCGGCGGTCGTCAGGGCCTCGGCGAGGGCGTCGGGCAGTTCGTCGTCCGGCGCGCCGACCTCGACAAGCCTGCCCTCCACCCGTCCGCGCACGCCCCGCCCCGGCAGGGCCTCGAAGCCCTCGACGGCGGGGAGTCCGCGCCCGGGCGCGGTACGCCGTGCGTACGCCACCACCGCGCGGCCCAGCGGGTGTTCCGAGCCCTGCTCGACCGCCGCCGCCAGCCGTACGGCCGTCTCCTCGTCCACTGCGCCCGGCACCGTGGTGACCCGGGCGACGCTCATGTGACCGGAGGTGAGTGTGCCGGTCTTGTCGAGCACCACGGCGTCCAGGTGCCGCAGGCTCTCCAGCGCCCGGGGCCCGTTGACCAGGACGCCGAGCTGGGCGCCCCGGCCGGTGGCGGCCATCAGCGCGGTCGGCGTCGCCAGGCCCAGCGCGCACGGGCACGCCACGACCAGCACGGCCACGCAGGCGGTGAGCGCGGCCTGCGGCTCGGCCCCGGCGCCGAGCCAGAACCCGAGCACCGTGACGGCGAGGACGAGGACGACCGGGACGAAGACCCCGGCGACCTTGTCCGCGAGCCGCTGGGCGCGTGCCTTGCCCGCCTGTGCCTCGGTGACCAGCGCGGTGATCCGGGCCAGTTGGGTGTCGGCGCCGACGGCCGTGGCCCGTACCAGGAGCAGTCCTCCGGCGTTCACGGCGCCGCCGGTCACCGGGGCGCCGGGGCCCACCTCCACCGGTTCGCTCTCCCCGGTGACCAGGGAGAGGTCGAGCGCCGAGTTGCCCTCCACGACCACCCCGTCGGTGGCCGGCCGCTCCCCGGGCCGTACGACGAAGACCTGCCCGACGCGCAACTCCTCGATGGGAATCAGGCGTTCGCGCCCGTCCTCGCGTACGGACACCTCCTTGGCGGCGAGCCGGGCCAGCGAGCGCAGGGCCGCACCGGTCCCCCGCCGCGCCCGGGCCTCCAGGAACCGGCCGACGAGCACGAACAGCGGTACTCCGACGGCCACTTCGAGGTACATCGGGGCGACGCCGTCGGTCGCGGACGGTACGAGGCTGAACGGCATCCGCATGCCGGGGTCGCCCGCGCCGCCCAGGAAGAGGGCGTAGCAGGACCAGGCGAAGGAGGCCAGGACGCCGAGCGAGACGAGCGTGTCCATGGTCGCCGCCGCGTGCCGCAGCCCCCGGGCCGCCCGGACGTGGAACGGCCGGGCGCCCCAGACGACGACGGGCGCGGCGAGCACGAAGCACAGCCACTGCCAGTTGCGGAACTGCAGCGCGGGCACCATCGAGAGGACCATGACCGGCAGGGCGAGCAGCACCGTGACCACCAGCCGGTCGCGCTCCCGCCGCAGTTCCCCGGCCCCGTCCTCCCCGTCCGCCTGCCTCCGCCGGACCGGCGGTGCGGGGAGCGCGGCCGTGTACCCCGCGCGCTCGACGGTGGCGATCAGCTCCTGCGGGCCGACGCCGGAGGGATGCCGTACCCGGGCCCGGCCGGTGGCCAGGTTGACGGCCGCGGTGACCCCGTCCAGCCGGCCGAGCTTCTTCTCGACGCGCTGGACGCACGCCCCGCAGGTCATCCCGCCGACGAGGAGGTCGGTCACGACCTCCACGGCGGCCGGTCCGGTGACGGGCTCGGCTGCCATCAGTGACCGCCTCCCTCTCCCATGTCCCCCATCTCCATCCCGCCGGAGTCCGTGCCGCCGCCGTCTCCCCCGCCGCCGTCCCGGGTCACCTGGGTGCCGTGCATGCCGGGCGCGACCGGCCCCGCGCCGGTTCCCACCGCGTAGGCCGCGGCGAACGCCACGACCAGCAGCAGAAGGAATCCGCACAGGGCCGGCGGGGGCAGCGCCCGGCGGAGGGAAGGACCCGCCGCGGGGGCGGGTCGGCGGGTCTGTGCCATCTGATACGACTCCCAACACCTCGTACGGCGCCGTCCGGAGGGAGCCGTACCGGAACAGGAGTCGGGGCGGCGGACGGCCGGGTTCCCCGGGGCCGGTGTGACCTACGTCATCACGAGTGCCCCCTGCGCGGGCGCCGCCGGTCCCGCGGTGCCGGGCTCGTCGTCCAGCATCCGGGTCAGCGCGCCCCGGGCCCGGGAGACCCGGGAGCGCACGGTGCCGACCGGGCAGCCGCCGGCCTCGGCGGCCTCCTCGTAGGGCAGGCCGAGCAGCTGGGTGAGGACGAACGCCTCGCGCCGGTCGCCGGGCAGCGCGGCCAGGAGGTCCCTCAGGGCGACGCCCTCCTCGAAGCCCGGCAGGCCGAGCGGCTGGGCGCGTTCGGCGGCGAGCTGCCAGTCGGCTGTGTCGGCCTTGCGGGGCCGGGCGGCGGCGCGGCGCAGGCTGTCGGCGACGGCCCGGCGGGCGATCGACAGCAGCCAGACCCGGGCCGAGGAGCGGCCCTCAAAGCGGTGCAGCGCGGTCAGCGCCCGCAGGAACGTGTCCTGGGTGAGGTCGTCGGCCGCCTGGGGGTCGTGGGCGAGGTGGGCCACGTAGCGGCGTACGTCGTGCTGGAGGGCGCGCACGAAGCGGTCGACCGCTTCGCTGTCGCCGCCGGCGGCGGCGAGCGCCCAGGCGGTGACCGTCTCGTCGGTCACCGCGGGCAGGGCAGAACTCATGGTTCCTGGGTCCTTACTCGGGTCCCGTGCGGCCGCGCCGAAGGGCCGCGGGGGGCCGGGGGCGGCCCGCACGGGTGGGAGATCTCGTCCACGCGGACGCGCGGACGACGGCCCGCGCCGCGCGTGCGCACGGCGTGGGGAATCCGGCTGTCAGAGGACAGCGATCGCCCCGGGTGGGCCCCGGGTGGTGACGGCGTGGACGAGGAGCCGCTGCCGCGGCCGGTGCGCCCGCTCACGGAACCGCCGCGCCACCGGCGGCGGTTCGGGCGGCAGGAGGACCGCGAGGACGAGCCGCAGCGGCACGAAGGCGCGGTCGGCGCAGGCGCGGGCCAGCGCGAAGGCCGCGTGCTCGCCCTGCGCGAGCCACAGTCCGCACAGCAGGGCGGCCAGGAGGTGGGCGGCGAGCATGCCCCAGGAGGCCGTACCGGTCGCGTGCGCCATGGTGTGCGAGCCGGCGGCGTCCATGCCGGGCATCCCCGGCATGGACGGCATGGCGCCCATGCCGGGTACGTGTCCGGCGTGGGCGTCCGGTACCCGCGGGGCGAGTCCGGCGTGCACGGCGACGTCGTACGCCCGGGCCGCCGCCGCGGAGCCGGCGTCGCCGCCGCAGAGCAGCTGGGCGGCCCACTGCCGGACCGAGGCCGTGGCGTCCGGTGCGCCGCCCGACGGCTGCCGTACGGACTGCGCGAGCGTGAAGCAGACGTGCAGAGCCGTCTGGACGGCGACGGTGAGCCCGGCCACCGCGGTCCGGCGGCGCTCCCTGGCCCCGAAGGCCCAGCCGATGGCGCCGACCGTGGCGGTGGCGGCGGCCAGGGTCCACCAGGGCACCGGCGCGCCGGACATCAGGACGTGGCCGGCGGCGGCGAGCACGACGCACACGGCCGCGAACATCGCGGCCCGCAGTGCGCGCAGTACCCCGCCGGCAGACATCTCGCCTCATCCTGACACCCGGTGCCCGGGCCCGGTTCACCGACCCGCGGAACCGGTCGCGGCCGGACGTACGAGTCCCGGTGCCGTGTTTCCCTCGCCGCTCCCACTGTGCGGGCCGTCCGTCTCGTCCACCGGCCGCCGGTGGTCGAAGGCGATCAGCGGATCGTCGGTCAGCGGGTGCGTGACGACGGTCGCCCGGACGCCGAACACCTCCGCCAGCAGCTCCGGGCGCAGCACCTCGCGCGGTGGCCCGGAGGCCACCACGTGGCCCTCGTGCAGGACGTGCAGCCGGTCGCAGACGGAGGCCGCGGCGTTGAGGTCGTGCAGGGACACCAGCGTCGTACGGCGCCGGCCGCGCAGCAGGGCGAGGAGTTCCACCTGGTGGCGGATGTCGAGGTGGTTGGTGGGCTCGTCCAGGACGAGCACGTCGGGGCGCTGGGCGAACGCGCGGGCCAGCAGCACCCGTTGACGCTCCCCGCCGGAGAGTTCGGTGAAGCGGCGGTCCGCGTGGCCGGCCATGCCGACGTCGGCGAGGGCGCCGGTGACGAGGTCGTGGTCGGCGGCGTCGTCACCGGCGAACGCCCGTTTGTAGGGGGTGCGGCCCATGACGACGACCTCGCGCACGGTCAGCTCGAAGTCGCCGCCGCGCTCCTGCGGCAGGGCGGCGATGTGCCGGGCGGTGCGCGCGGAGCTCAGCGTGCGCAGATCGGTGCCGTCGAGCAGGACGCGCCCCGCGACGGGCTTGAGGTGGCGGTAGACGGTGCGCAGGACGGTCGACTTGCCGCTGCCGTTGGGTCCCACCAGGCCGGTGATCTCGCCCGGCGCCGCGAGGAGGTGGGCGCCCGCCACGACCGTACGGCCGGCGTAGGCGACGTGCAGGTCCTCGATGTCGAGTCTCACCGGGCGCTCCCGAGTCGGCGGTCGAGCAGATACAGCAGCGTGGGGGCGCCGAGCAGCGAGGTGACGACGCCGACCGGCAGTTCCTGGGTGTCCATGGCCGTGCGGCACACCAGGTCGACCACGACGAGGAGCAGCGCGCCGAACAGCGCCGAGACCGGGAGCAGCCGGCGGTGGTCGCCGCCGACGACGAGGCGGCAGACGTGCGGGACCATCAGGGCGACGAAGCCGATGGCCCCGGAGACGGCGACGAGGACGCCGGTGAGCAGGCTGGTCACCGCGAACAGTTCGCGGCGCAGCCGGGCGACGTCGATGCCGAGGCCGGCCGCGCTCTCGTCGCCCATCAGCAGCGCGTTGAGGCGGCGGGCGCGGGCCTGGAGCAGCAGCCAGACCGCCGGGACGGCGACGGCGGGGGCGGCCAGCAGCGGCCAGGTGGCGCCGCCGAGGCTGCCCATGAGCCAGAACAGCACGCTGTGGGTCTGCTGTTCGTCGCCGGACCGCAGCACGAGGTAGCTGGTGAACCCGGACAGGAACTGGCCGATGGCGACCCCGGCGAGGACCAGCCGGAGCGGGTGGAAGCCGCCGCCGCGCCGGGCGATCGCCCAGACGAGGACGAAGGTGGCGAGCGCGCCCGCGAAGGCGGCGCCGGACAGTCCGAGGCCGAGGGTGCCGCCGGTGCCGAGGCCGAGCACGAGCGCGGCGACGGCGCCGAGCGAGGCGCCGTGGGAGACGCCGAGGAAGTACGGATCGGCCAGCGGGTTGCGCACCAGGGCCTGCGTGGCGGTACCGACCAGGCCGAGTCCGGCGCCCACCAGGGCGGCCAACAGGGCGCGGGGCAGCCGCAGTTGCCAGACGATCAGGTCGTTCGTGCCGGGTCTGGGCGCCTCGCCGGTCGCCCTGCGCCACACCACGCCCCACACCTCCCCGGGCGGTAGGGAGGTGGAGCCCCAGGAGACCGCCGCGGTGAGGGCCGCGAGCAGGGCGAGGCCGAGGAGGCAGAGCAGGGGTCCGGTGGGCAGCGGGCCGCGCGTCCGCGCCTTCGGGCCGCCGGTGGAGGTGTTCTCCTTCTCGCGCGGGAGGAGAGCGGGCACCGTCAGCCGACCTTGGACGGGTACAGGGTGTGGGCGATCCGCTCGACGGTGTCGGCGTTCTCCACCCCGGCGATGGTGGTCCACTCGGAGCGGATGCGCAGGAAGTGGCCCTCCTTGACGGCCTTGAGGCCCTTGGTGGCGGGGTTGGTCTCCAGCCACCTCCGTGCCTCGTCGAACCCCTTCTCGGTGGCGGCCCGGCCGCCCCGGTTGCGCACGCCGAGCTGGATCCAGTCGGGGTCACGGGAGAGGACGTCCTCCCAGCCGACCTGTTTGTATGTCGTGTCGCAGTCGGCGAAGATGTTCCGGGCTCCGGCCAGGGTGATGACCGCGTGGGCGACCTGGCGGTTGCACAGGGCGGTGGGCTGCTTGGTGCCGGCGTCGTAGTCGAAGAAGAAGTACGTGGGCCGCTGGTCCCGCGGAACGTCGCCGATGGCCTTCCGTACGGCCCGGACCCTGGTCTTCATCCCGTCGACGAGTTCCGCGGCCTTCGCGCGGGCGCCGGTGACCTCGCCGAGCGCGGTGATGTCGGCCTCCACGGCGGACAGGTCGGTCACCGCGTGCTCGCGCCGCGCCGCGCAGGCGGTGGACTTGAGGTAGATGTGCTTGATGCCGGCGGCCCGGAACTCCTCGTCGGTCGGGGCGTCACCCATGCCGCTCATCCTCATGTCGGCGAAGGTGTCGATGTACAGGTCGGCGCCGGAGGCGAGGAGCTTCTCCTTCGGGATCACCGATCTGCTGAGCACCTTCACCTCGCGGCCCCGCGCGTCGAGCGCGCCGGGCAGGGTGCCGGGCCCCGGCGGGAAGCCGGTGCCGATCACCTTGTCGCCGGCGCCGAGGCGGAGCAGCAGTTCCAGGCCGGCGGCGTTGCTCGTGACGATCTTCCCGGGCGGCCGGGAGAACGTGGTTCCCGCTCCCCGGCAGTCGGTGACGGTGACCGGGAACCCGCCGGAGGCGGTGGCGGCGGCGCCCTGGGCCCCGCCGGCACCGCCTCCGTCGCCGCAGCCCGTCACGAGCAGGCCGCCCATGACCGCGGCCGCCGTGCCCCACGCCGTACGAGAACGCATCGCGACTCTCCTGGATCGATCCGGTGCGCGGGTGGCTCGGCGCCACCCCCGGTCCAGTAGTCGCGGTGGGCACCGGATGAGTTCCCGGTGCATGCGGCCCGATCGGCGTGGGGGTCCGTACGGACGGCCAGTGTGCGGCGGTTGGTGTCCGGCGGTCAGTGCTGGGTGTTGCTGGCCCAGATCGCCCGGCCGTTGTCGTAGATCACGACGTTGCCGTCCTCCTGGATCTTGAGGACGGATCCGTTGTGACCGTAGGTGTTGCTGGCCCAGACGGGGCGGTTGGCCGAGGTGTAGACGACGAGGTTGCCGTCCGCCTGGAACACCGCCTGGTAGTTCGAGCCGAACGTCATGGTGGCCCAGCGGGCCTTGTTGTTCTCGTCGTACACCACGAGGTTGCCGTCCTTCTGCATGTGCAGACGGGCCCGCTTGGCGTCGAGGGTCTGGCCGGCCTTGAGCACCCGGGTGGCCGAGACGCTGATGTACGCCGGGAGGCTCGGCTTGGCGGCCTTCTTCGGCTTGCTCTGCTTCTTCTCCGTCGTGACCTTGGTGGTCTTCGAGGACGTCGTCCTCGTCGGCGAGGAGACCGGGCTCGACGTGGGCGCCGGGGCCGCCGGGTGCGCCTTCACCTTCGGCGATTCGGAGTGGGACCGACTGGCCGAGGGCGAGGCGGTGGAGGAGGCGTACGGGGCGGCCTCGCCCTCGGCGTCGTCCTCGCCGAGGACGGTGCCGGCCTGGTCGGCGACGACGCTGTCGTGGTTCTCCGGCGTCCGGTCCCGGCTGACCAGCAGCACGGGTACGGCGACGAGGACGGCACCGAGGACGGCGGCGCCGGCCAGCAGGGGGCGGCCCGGGCGTCCGGTGGGCACGGCGGCGGTGGTGCCGGAGCCGGGGTCGTCGGGGGCGCTCGCGGCCAGCGCCTCGGCGCGCGCCTCGGCCTCGGGCGCGGCAGCGGCGGCAGCGGCCCGGCCGTCACCGCCGCCCGTCCGGCCGGAACCGGAGGGCTCGACGGCGCCGGCGGTGACGGCTCCCTGGCCGTCGGCGGCGCCCCGCCCCCGTGCTCCGGCGGCCCCACGGGCCTCGGCGCCCTCGGCCGCGGCGGCCGGGGCCTCCGGCGTGGCGGGGCTCGCCGCGACGGCGGCGGCCGCTGCGGTGGCCGAGCGCGGCGACGGCTGCGGCAGCGGCCCCCTGAGCCGGGGCGGAGGCCGCCGCGGCGGCCTCCCGCTTCCTCTTCCGCCCGCCGAAGAGCCCCGAGCCCGCCTCACGACGGCCCGCGGCGGCCCCCGAGCCGGTGGCCGGCACGGCGGCCCCGTCGGGACCCGGCCCGGCCTCGCCCTTCTTGGCGCCACCGGCGCCGGGAGCGCCGGACGTGGCGCCGTCCTTGCCACCGGTCGCCGCTCCCGCCGACCCGGCAGACCCCGCGCCGGACCCCGCCGACCCGCCGCCCGCACCGCCGGCGGCCGGGGACGCGGGCCGCCCCAGGGCGCCCGGCCCCGCGGCGACAGGTGCCTCGGCATCCGTCTCGGCGCCGCCCGGCGCACCCGCGCCCGGCTCGCCCTTCCCGCCTTCGGTACCCGGGCCCGCCTTCCGCCGGGCCGCGGCCGGGCCCAGGGTGACGGTGGCGCCGTCGGCGGCGCGGCCCAGGACGCCGGAGGGTGCGGCGTCGGAGTCGGTGTCCCCGGCCTCCGGTGTACCGGCCTCCCCCTCACCACCGTTGTCGCTTCGCGAGGCGTCCGGCCGCGAGCCGGCGCCGGTGAGCGCGTCGAAGGCCGCGCCCTCGTCGGTGGTGTCGTCCGCCCCGGTGCCGGGCCACGCCGTGCGCGGGTCCCGCGGCGGACCGGAGGCCGCCGGCCCGCCGCCCGCGCCGGTGCCCGTGGCACCCGTCGGGCCCCCGGCTGCCGCCGAGGTGTCGTCCGTCGAAGTCTCCGCCGCCGTCTCCCCGGCGGCCGATTTCGTCCGATCTGCCATCCGCGCCATCCGTCCCGCAGTTCGTCATGCGTCCGTGTGAACGACTCCATTCACGCACATGTTCCAACCGCTCGTCATGTCGCGGGGGTTACCAAAGCCTGTCGGAAAGTCTCCGCGCTGGTAAGCGCGTTGCGCGCGGCCCATAATTCGTCACACGGATACACGCGCCACACCGGGTACCCCACCCGCCCCGGTCGTTCCGGAACCCGGACCGGAGTAGGAACACGCGTACGGGGACGGCATGATGGTGCCCACCGCAACCCACGGGTGCCGACACGAGGAGGTCAGCGGAGTGCGCCAGGTAGTGACGGTCTGTCCGGACGGCACCGGGGACGCCCGGACGATCGGAGAGGCCCTGGCCAGGGCGCGCGGCGGCGCGGTGCTGAGCGTGCGCCCGGGGACGTACGAGGAGAACCTCGTCGTCACCACCCGGGTGACCATCGTCGCCGAGCAGTCGCGCGGCAGCGTCCGGCTGGCGCCGCGCCAGGGCACCGTGATCTCCCTGCGGGCGGACGCGGTGATGCTCACCGACCTCGTGGTGCAGGGCCAGGACGAGAAACTGCCCGTCGTGGACGTCTCGCAGGGCCAGGTCGCGATGCAGGGCTGCGATCTGTCCGGGATGTCCTGGACGACGGTCCTGGCCCGCAACTCCGGTTCGCTGGCGATGCGCGAGTGCCGGGTGTCGAGCCGGTCCGGCGCGGGTGTCGTGGTGACCTCGCAGACGGAGAGCTCGCTGGAGTCCTGCACGCTCGAACACCTCGGCACCAGTGGTGTGGTGATCGGCGAGCGCGGCCGGGCCACCGTGCGCGGCTGCACGATCCGGGACGCCCGCGGCAACGGCATCCTGGCCAACGGCGACGCCCAGGGCTCGGTCGAGGACTGCGACGTGTCGTCCACGGACAAGCCGTCGCTCGCCCTGGAGGAGCGCAGCGCGCTGAAGGTGCTGCGCACGGTGATCCACGACACCACGACCGGCGCGCACCTGACCAGCTCCGGCCGTACGGAGCTGGAGGAGCTGCGGGTCAACGGCACCAGCGGTCCCGGCATCGTCGTCTCGCACGGCGCCGACCCGGTGCTGCGCCGCTGCCGCACCGCGCGTACGCAGGGCCACGGCCTGCTGGTCACGGACCGGTCGCGCGGCACGTACGAGGACTGCTGGCTGACCGGCGCGCATGTGCCGGCGCTGCGGGTCTCGGGTGCCTCCTCGCCGACGCTGACCTCGCTGACCGTACGGGACGGCGAGGCGGACGGCGTGCTCCTGGAGGAGGACTCGGCGGCCGAGCTGGAGCGCGTGGAGATCGTCGACGTCAAGGGCACCGGCGTGGTCGTCAAGGGCGGCGCCAACCCCCTGGTGCGGCGGGCCCGGATCACCGGGGCCGGCGGCACGGGCGTGTCGGTGCGCGACGGCGGGCGCGGCCGGGTGGAGGACTGCACGGTGGAGACACCGGCCGGTGCGGGCGCCCAGGTCGCCTCGGGCGGTGACGTCTATCTGGCCGGCTTCCAGGTGAGCAACCCCGCCGGGGCCGGTCTGGAGATCGGCCCCGAGGGCACGGTGTCGATCCGGGACGGCGAGCTGGTGTCGGCGGGCGGCTGCGGTGTCCTGGTGGACAGCGGCGGCGAGCTGACGGCGACCCGGGTACGGGCGGCGGCCGCCGCCGAGCACGGCTTCCTGATCCGGGACGGCGGCCGGGCCTCGCTCAACGGCTGCGAGGCGGCCGGGTCCACCCGCGACGGCATCCGGGTGGAGACCGAGGCGCCGGTCTCGGTGGTCAACTGCACCGTGCGGGAGAACCGGGGCGCCGGTCTGATGCAGTCCAAGGCGGGCGGCCGGCTGGCGGTGGAGAACCTCACCAGCACCGGCAACGAGTCCCGTGACGCCTGGGGCTTCGGCGAGGCGGAGGGCACCGACCCGGCGGGCACCGTACCGGAGTCCGACGGGCCGGGGCGTCCGGACGGGCCGATGGCCGCGCTGGAGAGCCTGATCGGCCTGGACAACGTCAAGGAGCAGGTCCGCACGCTGGTCAACCTCACCCAGCTGGCCAGGCGCCGCGCCCAGCTCGGCATGTCGGCGCCGCCGATGAGCCGGCACCTGATCTTCGCCGGCCCGCCCGGCACCGGCAAGACGACGGTGGCCCGGCTGTACGGCACGATCCTGGCGGAGCTGGGGGCGCTGCGCTCCGGACACCTGGTCGAGGTCTCACGCGCCGATCTGGTGGCGCAGGTCATCGGCGGTACCGCCATCAAGACCACGGAGACCTTCGAACGGGCGCTGGGCGGTGTGCTGTTCATCGACGAGGCGTACACCCTCACCTCCGACTCCCGGGGTTCGGGCGCGGACTTCGGCCGGGAGGCCGTGGACACGCTGCTGAAGCTGATGGAGGACCACCGCGACGACGTGGTGGTCGTGGTGGCGGGCTACTCCAACGAGATGCGCAGCTTCCTCTCCTCCAACCCGGGCCTGGCCTCCCGGTTCTCGCGGACCGTGGAGTTCGAGAACTACTCGGTGCCCGAACTGGTGGAGATCATGGAGAGCATGTGCGGGCGTCACCAGTACGTGCTCGCCGACGAGACCCGCAAGGCGCTCGCGGTGCACTTCGACCGGATACCGAAGGACGCCGGCTTCGGCAACGGCCGTGCCGCGCGGCAGGTGTTCGAGGAGATGGTGGACCGGCAGGCGGTGCGCCTTGCCTCGCTGTCGGACGTCTCCGAGCAGGACCTCACGCTGCTGCTGCCGCAGGACATCAGCGAGGAGGCGGCGCAGGAGGCCGCCGCGGGACCGGACGGCGTGGACGCCGGCGACGACGCGCTGAGCAGGCTGGACGCACTGGTCGGGCTGTCGGCGGTCAAGCGGGACGTCACCGACCTGGTCAACCTGGTCTCGACGGCACGGCAGCGCGAGGCCGCCGGGCTCCCGGTGCCCCGGATCAGCCACCACCTGGTGTTCACCGGCCCGCCCGGCACCGGCAAGACGACCGTGGCCCGGCTCTACGGCGAGCTCCTCGTCTCGCTGGGCGTGCTGCCGCGCGGCCAGCTCGTCGAGGTCTCGCGCGCCGATCTGGTCGGCCGGTACGTGGGCCACACCGCGCAGTTGACCCGGGAGGTCTTCGACCGGGCCCTGGGCGGCGTGCTGTTCATCGACGAGGCGTACACCCTCACCCCGCGCGGCGGCTCCGGGTCGGACTTCGGCCAGGAGGCGGTGGACACGCTGCTGAAGCTGATGGAGGACCACCGCGACCAGGTGGTCGTCATCGTGGCCGGCTACACCGGCGAGATGGAGGCGTTCCTCTCCTCCAACCCGGGCCTGTCCTCCCGGTTCTCGCGCCGGGTGGAGTTCGCCGACTACACCTCCGACGAGCTGGTCACCATCGTGCGCCAGCACGCGGCGCAGGCGGGGTACGAGTGCGGGGCCGGGCTCGGCTCGGTGCTGCGGCAGCACTTCGACACGCTGCCCAGGGACCGGTCGTTCGGCAACGCGCGCACCGCCCGCCAGGTGCTGGAACGGATGATGACCCGGCAGGCGGGCCGGCTCAGCCGGCTGGCCGCGCCCAGCCTGGACGACCTGCGGCTGCTCCTCCCCGAGGACCTGGTCGACCAGGCGTCCGCGTCGCCCGCCTCCAGCGGGGCGGCGGGCGCATGACGAACGGAACGGAACCGCGCATGACGGGCCACATGACGGGCAGCACGCCGCGCGCCCCCCGGCGGGCCCGCGTCCTGGGTGCCGCGCTGCTGCTGACGGCGGTCGTGGGCGGCGGTGCCGCCGCGCCCGCGGCGGCGGCCGGGGGCAGTTCGGTACGGCTGCCGGTGCTGCCCTCGACGGTGTCCGCCGACGACCCGTGCACGGCGGGTTCCGGCCGGCAGGCCACGGCGGTGCCGTGGGAGCAGGCCGGTCTCCAGCTGAACCGGGCCTGGCAGGTGACGACGGGTGACGGGGTGACCGTCGGTGTCGTCGACACGGGGGTCTCCACCTCCGCGCCCGCGCTCAAGGGGCGGGTGACGGCGGTCGGCGACGCCGGGACGGACTGCGTCGGGCACGGTACGTTCGTGGCCGGCCTGGTGGCCGCCGCGACGCAGGACGGCGTACGGTTCGCGGGCGTCGCCCAGCACGCCCGCATCCTCGCGGTGCGCGGCACCGACAGCCGGGGCACGGTCACCGCCGAGCGGGTCGCGGCCGGCATCGAGGCCGCGGTCGAGGGCGGCGCCAAGGTGGTGACGGTGTCGGCGGCGCTCGACCACGACTCCGCCGCGCTGCGCTCGGCGGTGGCGCTGGCCGCGAAGAAGGACGTCCTGGTGGTCGCCGCGGCGGTACCGAACGTGCCGTCCACGCCCTCCTCCACGGACCTGCCCGCGCACGACTTCTACCCGGCGGCGGCCGACGGGGTGCTCTCCGTCCTCGACGTCGACGTCGACGGCAAGCGCCCGACCGGCTCGTACACCACCGACAGCGCGGATCTCGCCGCGCCCGGCGACGGCGTCGTCGGCATCGGTCCGGCCAAGAACGGCCACTACATCGGCTCCGGCGCCTCGCTGGCCGCCGGATTCGTGGCCGGGTCGGCGGCCCTGGTGCGTTCCGTCCACCCGGAGCTGTCGGCGAAGGAGACGGCTCGGTTGCTGCGGTCGTCCGCGTATCCGGCGGACGTGCCGCGGCTGGACCCGTACGCGGCGGTGACGTCCGTCCTCACGTCCGGGAACGGCGGGCTGCGGGGGCAGGCCGCGGCGGCTCCGCCGGTGCGGATGCCGGAGGACAAGGCGGCCGGGCCGCTCCGCCGGGCCATGTGGCCGACGGCGGCCGGACTCGGCGTGATCATCGCCGTCGTCTGGCTCGGCGTGATCCTCCCCCGGGGCCGGCGCCTGGGCTGGCGCCCGACGCGGGTGAAGACCGCGCAGAGCGCGGAGACGGAGGCCTGAGGGTTCGTCGTTCGGGTGCGGGTGAGTTGTGGTCGCTCGCGCCCCGCGGCGGAGCCGCACCCGCCTACGCACCCCACCCCCACCCCCTCCCGCGCGTCACAAAAGGGCCGGTCGCGACCACCCAGGTCGCAACCGGCCCTCTGCCAACCAAGCCGGACTACTCCGCCGTCCCCGCGGCCAGGGCCGTCTGGATGAGCGTCGGCTTGCGTCGGACGATACGCAGCGCCCGCCCCGGCGGGAGCACCCGCGGCTTGACGTTGCCGAACACGTAGCCCTCCGACGGCGGGCAGGACATCAGGATGCCCGGCGTGTTGACCTCGTCGAGCCGCCGCAGCAACTGGTCGTTCAGCCCGCGCCCCGCGCCCGTCGCGGAGCGGACGACCACCATGTGCAGCCCCAGCTCGTGGCCGAGCGCGAGGTGTTCGAAGAGCGGGGCGAACGGGTGGTCCATGACCGTGCCGCCGCCGACCATGTCGTAGTCGTCGACGAGGACGAACAGCCGGGGCCCGCTCCACCAGTCGGCGAGCCGCATCCGGGCCGGGGTGATCTCCGGTCCGGGCAGCCGGGTGCGCAGCGCCTTGGCCGAGCCGCCGACGAGCTGCTTGAGCGCGTCCATGGCGACGGCGTGGCCGAGCCGGTATTCCTCGGGCACCGCGTCGACGAGGTCGCGGCGGTAGTCGACGACGAGGATGCGCGCCTCGGTGGGCTTGTAGCGGGCGACGACCGCGTCGGCGACCACCCGCAGCAGGTTGGTCTTGCCGCTCTCGGTGTCGCCGACGGCGACCAGGTGCGGGGTGCGGGAGAAGTCGTGCCAGACCGTGCCGAGGGTCTCCTCGTCCTGGCCGAGCGGCACCTTGAGGCCGTCGCCGAGCTCCGGCTCGGGCAGGTCGGCGGCGGGCAGCAGATGCGGCAGCATCCGCACCTGCGGGGCGCGCGGCCCCTGCCAGGCGCCGGCGATCCGCTCGACGAGGTCGGCGACGCCCTCGCTGAGCGTCTCCGGGTCGCTGGAGCCGTCGCCCCGGGGCAGCGCGGACAGGAAGTGCAGCTTGCCGTCGACGGTGAGGCCCCGGCCGGGGATGCGGGGGACGGCGGAGGCCTTGCGGATGTCCACCACGGAGTCCATGTTGTCGCCGAGCCGCAGTTCGAGCCGGGTGTCGGCCTGGTCGCGGACGGGGGCGGTGAGCTCCAGCCAGCGGGCGGTGGCGACGATGAGGTGGATGCCGTAGTTGAGGCCGCCGGTGGCGATCTGGTTGAACGTGGGGATGAACTGGTCGAAGTTCTGCCGGACCTCGGACCAGCCGTCGATCACCAGGAAGATGTCGCCGTGCGGTTCGTCGGGGAACTCCCCGGCGGCGCGGCGGCGCCGGTAGGTGGCCATCGAGTCGATGCCGTGGTCGAGGAAGAACTTCTCGCGCTCGGTCAGGATCGCGGTGACCTCGGCGACGGTGCGGCTGATCCGCTCGGCGTCGAGGCGGGCCGCGACCCCGGCGACGTGCGGCAGCCCGGTGAGCTGGGAGAGCGTACCGCCACCGAAGTCGAGGCAGTAGAACTGGACCTCGCGCGGGGTGTGGGTGAGCGCGAGGGCCATGATGAGGCTGCGCAGCACGGTCGACTTGCCGCTCTGCGAACCGCCCGCGACGGCGACGTGGCCGCCGGCCGTGGCGAGGTCCACCACGAGTGGGTCACGGCGCTGGTCGAAGGGCTTGTCGACGAGGCCGACGGGGACCCGCAGTTTGCCGGTGCCCAGCCAGCGGGACGCGGTCAGTCCGCGCACCGGGTCGACGGTGAGGCCGCCGAGGAGTTCGTCGAGCGGGGAGGGGTCGCCGAGCGGCGGCAGCCACACCCGGTGGGCGGGCGGCCCGGAGTCGCGCAGCCGGTCCAGGGCCACCGACAGCAGGCTGCTGCTCTCCTCTTCCTCCGGCTCGGGCTGGACGGCGGTCGGTGCGGGGGCGCGGGGCACGACGTACCCGGCGGACCAGGGCACCACCTGGGTGGCGACCCGGGCCTGGGCGACGGCGCCGCCGCGCCTGCGGTAGGGGCCGGAGACGTAGGCGGCGCGGAACCGGGTGAGGGCCTCGACGCCGCTCTTGAGGTAGCCGCTGCCGGGCTGGGAGGGCAATTCGTAGGCGTCGGGGACGCCGAGGACGCCCCGGGACTCCATCGCGGAGAAGGTGCGCAGACCGATCCGGTACGACAGGTGGGACTCGAGCTGGTGCATACGGCCCTCGTCCAGCCGCTGCGAGGCGAGCAGCAGATGCACGCCGAGCGACCGGCCGAGGCGGCCGATCATCACGAACAGCTCCATGAACTCGCGGTGCGAGGCGAGGAGCTCGCTGAACTCGTCGACGACGACGAAGAGGCTGGGCAGCGGGTCGAGGGCGGCGCCGCCGGCGCGGGCCCGCTCGTACTCCAGGGCGGAGGTGTAGTTGCCGGCCGACCGCAGCAGTTCCTGGCGGCGGATCAGTTCACCGTGCAGGGCGTCCTGCATGCGCTCGACGAGGGCGGCCTCGTCGGCGAGGTTGGTGATGACGGCGCTGGTGTGCGGGAGTTCGTCCAGGCCGAGGAAGGTGGCGCCGCCCTTGAAGTCGACGAGGACGAAGTTGAGGGTCTCGGAGGAGTTGGTGAGGGCGAGGCCGAGGACGAGGGTGCGCAGCAGCTCGGACTTGCCGGAGCCGGTGGCGCCGATCAGCATGCCGTGCGGGCCCATGCCGCCCTGTGCGGACTCCTTGATGTCGAGTTCGACGGGGCGTCCGTCGGGGCCGACGGCGACCGGGACCCGCAGCCGGGCGGAGCCGGTGTGCTTGCGGAACAGCGTCTCCGGTTCGAGGCGGTGCAGGTCGGCGACGCCGAGGAGGGTGGTGAGCTCCATGTCGGCGAGCAGCGGCTCGACGGCGTCGGTGGTGAGGCTCATCCGGTAGGGGGAGACCAGCCGGGCGAGCGACTCGGCGGCGCGGGGTCCGACCTGGTCGGGGCGGCCGAGGGCGGTGGTCTGCTCCTTGCGGCTGCGGTCGGTGCGGACCAGACAGACGGAGTCGGGGGCGACGTCGAGGCGCAGGGTGGTGCGTCCCGGCCGCCAGGTGAGGGAGCCGGACAGGTCCAGGACGACGGCGTTGCGGTAGCCGGGGCCGTCGAAGCGGTGGCCGGCGGGGACGCTCGTGCCGTCCACGATGACCACGACGAACGGCTCGTCACGGCCGGGTGCGGCGTCCGGGTCGAAGGCGGGCCGCTCGGCGAACTCGCTGCCGAGCTGGTCCTCCAGGTCGGTGAAGGCGGTGGCGATCATGCGCAGCGGGCCGGCGCCGTCGGTCTCCTGCGGGTGCTGGTTGTGGGGGAGCCATTTCAGCCATTCCCACTCGGCGCGCACCTCGTCGTCCGCGCAGACCGCGATCCACATCTCCTCCGGCGGGTGGAACAGCGCCAGTTGGCACAGTGCGGCGCGGAGCATGGCGCGGGCGGCGTCCCGGTCGCCGCGCATCAGCACGCGTGACCAGGAGCGCAGGTAGAGGGCGATGGGCTGGCCGGGGACGGTGCTGTAGGCGCGGATGAAGCGGCGCAGCGCGTGGGCGCTGAGCGGTTCGAGGTCCTCGACGGGTTTGGTGGAGATCGGGGTGAGCCGCATGGCGAACTGCTGGTCGCCGACGGCTATCCGGACCTCACCGAAGTCCTCGTCCTTGGGGCGGCGTTCCCACAGCCGGGTGGTGCGCACCATGGAGCGCAGCACCCGGGGGTCGGGATGGCGCCAGGCGAGGGCGAGCTGCTGCTCGACCACCGCGCGCTGCACGGTGCGCCGGCTCTGGGCGAGGTAGCGCAGGTAGTCACGGCGTTCGCCGCGCAGCCGCTGCTTGCGGTCGCCGGCCTTGCGCATGACCTGACCGACCATCATGGCGGCGGCGGCCAGCACCATCATGCCGAGCGCGATGTACATGAAGACGCCGTTGCCCTGGCCACCGGTGCGCAGGAACATCAGCATCATCGAGACCGACATCATGGCCATCGGCATGTACGTCCACACCGCGGAGGTGTCCGGGACGGTCTCCTGCAGGGTCGGCGGTTCCTGCAGGGTCAGCTCGCCGCTGGGCATGACCGGCCCGCGACGGCGGGCCGGTCGACGGAACAGGACCACGCTCAACGCTGGAGCTCCTTAACGGTTCGTTCGCACGCGACGGCGGCACGGGGAGGCAGCCGGGCGCGCCCGGGAACGGCACCTCGGCAGCGCGCGCCGGGCGGCGCGCGGGGAAGGCCGGTCGGCCGGACCGTACGATACGGCGGTGCACTGGGACGTGCCCTCAGGGGTAACACGTCGTGAACACCATTGTGCCCTCATCCCCGTTGACGACGGTCATCGGAAGTGTCAGTAGTCTGCACCCCGTCAACTCCGTACGTCCATGTCACCCCTCCCCCTGTCTTCCCGTTCGTAGCCCTCGCTCCCTTCCCGTATCCGACGTTCAGAGACGTGAGTCCCGGTATGACCGACACCTCCGTGGCCGGACTGTGCCATGTGACCGTGCGCGCCCCCGCCCGCACCATCGACCTCGCCGTACCGTCCGACGTTCCGGTCGCCGATCTGCTGCCCACGGTGCTGCGGTACGCGGGCGAGGACGTCGAGGAGAACGGCCTCGAGCACGACGGCTGGATACTTCAGCGCCTCGGCGGCCGGCCGCTGGACGAGGAGGCGACGCTGGCCTCGCTCGACCTGACCGACGGTGAGGCGCTCCATCTGCGGCCGCGTACCGAGGCGTTGCCCGAGGTGCGGCTGGACGACCTGGTGGACGGGATCGCGGCGGTGACCCGGGACCGGCTGCACGGCTGGAGCGAGGAGGCGGCGCGGCGGCTGCTGCGCGGTCTGGTGGCGCTGGCGGTGCTGTCCGGGCTGGCCCTGCTGGCCTGGCCGGGGGGTGTCTCGGTGCCGCTGCGGGCGGGGGCGGCGTGTGCCACGGGGCTGCTGCTGCTCGCGGGTGCGGCCTCGGCGAGCCGGGCGGTGGACGATCCGGCGACCGGCGCGGTGCTGGGCCTGCTGGCCTCCCCGGCGCTGGCGATGGCGGGCTGGCTGGTGCCGGGCGGTGAGCTGAGCGGGCCGCAGGCCCACCAGGTGCTCGGTGCCCGGCTGCTGGGGGCGGCGGCGGCCTGGGCGGGCGGCGCGGTGCTGGCCCTCGCGGCCGCGGCGGTGCGCACCCCGCTGTTCCTGGCGTCGGCGCTGGTGGCGCTGGCGGCGGCGGTGGGCGGCACGCTGATGACGGTGTTCGACGTGCGTCCGGCGGCCGCGGCCGGTGTGGTGGCGGCGCTGACGGTGCTGGTGGGCGGTCTGGTGCCGGCGCTGTCGTTCCGGTTCGCGGGGATGCGGATGCCGGCGCTGCCGACCAACGCGAGCCAGTTGCAGGAGGGCATCGAGCCCTACCGGGGCGACGACGTGGCGGTCCGTACCGAGCTGGCCAGTGAGTGGATGACGGCGCTGTACGGGGCGACGGGTGTGCTGGCGTCGAGCTGCCTGGTGGGGCTGGCCCACAAACCGAATCTGCCGGCGCTGCTGTGTGCGCTGGTGCTGTCGCTGCTGCTGCTCCTGCACGGCCGGGGCCTGGTGAACACCGCGCAGCGGCTGGTGCTGGTGCTGCCGGGCGCCTGGGGTCTGCTGCTGCTGACGTTCGGCTGGGGCCTGGAGCTGTCCGGGTCGCGGCGGGCGCTGCTGGTGGCGGGGCTGCTGGCGGTGTCGGCGGCGCTGCTGGTGGCGCTGTGGACGGTGCCGGGGCGGCGCCTGGTGCCGTACTGGGGGCGGGCGGCGGAGCTGCTGCACTCGCTGCTGGCGATCGCGCTGCTGCCGCTGACGCTGTGGCTGCTCGGCGTGTTCGGCCACCTGCGCGGCATGACGGGCTGATCCGGGCGGCCGGTCCGGTCCCCGTAAGCGAGTACGTACCAGAACGAGCCAGGAGGCAACCGTGCGGTCCAAGCGCGACCAGGTGCAGGCGCACACGTTCATGATGGGGCGGCTGACCGCGGGCATGCTGCTGGCCGACCCGGACGCCCCGGAGAGTCCGCTGGGGCGCACCACCCGCGGGGCACTGATCGGAGTGGTGGTCGGCGCGCTGGTGTGCGGCGGCGCGGTGGTGTTCGGGCTGCTCAGGCCGGGTGGCAACGACACCTGGCGCAGCGGCGACACCCTCATCGTCAACAAGGACACCGGCGCCCGCTACCTGTACGCCGGGGGCCGGTTGCGGCCGGTGCGCAACTACGCGTCGGCGATGCTGATCGGCGGCTCCGACCTGTCGACGACATCGGTCGGCTCGGCGTCGCTGGAGGGCACCCCGGTGGGCAGGCCGGTGGGCATCACCGGCGCCCCGGACACCGTGCCGGGCACCGGCGACCTGGAGGACTCGGCGTGGGAGGTGTGCTCGGCGGGCTCGGGCACGACGACGGCGCTGGTGGCGGGGGCACCGGTGGAGACGGACCCGGTGAGTGAGGACTCGGCGCTGGTGGTGCGGGGTCCGGACAAGCGGACGTATCTGGTGTGGCAGGGCAGCCGGCTGGAGCTGGACGACGCCTCGGGCGCGGTGGAGTCCCTCGGCTACGGGGCGGTGAAGCCCCGGCAGGTGTCGGCGGCGTTCCTGGACGCCCTGGTGAGCGGTCCGAAGCTGGCCACGCCCGCGGTCGCGGGGCAGGGCTCGCAGGGCCCGGAGCTGGACGGGCGGCCCACCCGGGTGGGCCAGGTGTTCCGGGTGGTGGCGGGCTCCGGCAAGCAGGAGTACGTGCTGCAGAAGGACGGGCTGCACCCGGTGACGGCCACGCAGTCGGCGCTGCTGATCGGCGATCCGGACACCCGCGAGAAGGCGTACGCCGGGCAGCCGCCGGCGGTCGCCACGATCGGCGTCTCCGATCTGCGGGCCCATCAGGCGCCGGGCACGTCGGCGAAGGACCCCTCGGTGGCCGGACTGCCGGACAGTCCGCCGCGCGCGGCGCAGCTGGACTCCGGGGTGGCGGCGTGTGCGCAGGTCGACTCGGTCGACGGCCGGGTGCGGGTGCGGTCGGTGCGTCTCGCGGAGTCGGAGCTGTCCCCGGTGGCGCAGCCGGACACGACGGCGCTGACGGCGGCGTGCGTGCCGGTGAACGGGGTGGTGATGCGTCCGGGCCACGGCACGCTGGTACGGGTGCTGGGGGCGGCAGGCGCGTCGGTGGGTGACACCACGTTCCTGGTGAGCGACGACGGGGTGAAGTACCGCATCCCGGACAGCCAGGCCCTCACGGCGCTGGGTTACGACGAGGCGTCCGCGGTGCGGGTGCCGTCCACGCTGCTGTCGATGCTGCCGACCGGGCCCGAGCTGGACACGAAGGCGGCGGCCTCGGAGGCGGTCTCCCCCGCGGCGGCGGCAGGGCCCGCGGCGGGCGAGTCGGCGGCGCAGTGCGGCACGGGCGGTCCCGGTGCCGGCTCCGGGAAGGCCGGGACGTCACCCGTCGCTGCCGGGGACGCCAAGGGGAAGGCCCCGGCGAAGGGCACCGGGACGGGCAAGGGCACCGAAGCGGGCACGGAGGCGGGCGCCGGCAAGGGCGCCGGCGCCGGGCTTCCCGCGGGCAACTCGGGCACCGGGGGCACCAGTTCATGACCGCTTCCGGAGGTGTCCGTGCCCGTTCTCCGACCGCTTCACCGCAACCGGCGCGAGCGCGCCCGGAGACACGCCGCGGATGGGAAGGTTGCGCCCAAGTAACCGCAGCGCAAAAGAACTTGGCGGCACCGCGACGGCAACCTCAGATTTTCCTCAGTTGGTTGTCAGCGCAACTTTGCTCACCCTAGGCTCGCGGTGCCCCGAACACTAACCCGACTTACGAAAGGTGGGACGATGGCGGGAGACGGCCAGCAGTCAAGCGAAAGTTCGACCCGGAACGGCATCCAGGCCCTCGAGAGCGCGTTCAGCGGCATCATGAAGATCCGCCAGGACGTCGACGGCACCCGTTCCACCCTGGGCAGCGGCTACCAGGGCAGCGACGGTGGCCAGTACGGCCAGCTGCTCGCCCAGTGGGACGGCCAGTGCAACGTCATCCTCAAGAACCTCGAGGACGTCATCGACCGGCTGAACCAGAGCCTGGTGGAGCACAACAAGACCCAGGGCTCCTCGAACGACCAGATCAACCAGGCATACAACGCCTCCCAGTCGGCCTTCGACCAGCTGGCGGGCTGAGCCAGGCAGGGCCGTGCCCCCTGGCGCACCCCACGTGCCCCTTGGCGCACCCCACACCAAGACCCACACCCCCCGTAACACCTCGTGAAAGAGGCAGACCGTGGCAGACAACCTGAGCGACGGTTACATCTACGTCAGCTACAACCACATGTCGAACGCGGCGGACGACATGGTCATGCAGACCAAGGCCATCGCGCAGACGCTGTCCAACCTTGAGGCCGAGCTCAGCGAGCTGTCCAAGACCTGGTACGGCAACGACGCCAACACCTACCGCCAGAAGCAGGCGGCCTGGGACGGCGCGGTGCAGAACATGGAGACCCTGCTCACCTCGCACGCACAGCTCCTGAGCGACATCTCCTCCAGCTACAAGTACAGCGAGAACTCGCTCAGCCAGATGTGGTCCGAGGTCACCATCGGCCGCTGATCCGGCATCCCTCCGCACCGCGCCGGACCGGCCCCGCGCCTCCGGCGCGGTGCGGGCATCTCCCCGTACCGTCGCCGTCGCCGCACTCCCCGGCCCGGCGCGCACCGCCAGCGGAGGCACTCATGACAGACCTGACCCATCTGGACTCGACCGCGCTGAAGAACTTCAAGAACAACGATGTCGCGGACTTCAGGAAGAACCTCAAGGACATCCGCGAGGACACGCCGGGGGGCATCCGCTCCCTGAAGAACCTCGCGGCCGACCGGGGCGAGGACTCGGTGGGCGGCGGATCCGCGGCGCTGCGGCTCGGTCTGATGAGCGGCGGCAGCAACACCGACCCGGTCGGCGGCGGCGCGCTGCTGACCGCGCTGAAGAAGCAGGCGACCGGCCAGGACGACATCTTCGTCGCCCAGGGAACACTCTTCGAGGACATCGACTCCGCCCTCGAGGAGACGATCACCACCCTGCTCAAGAACCAGGGCGACAGTCTCACCTCCATCGACGGCGAGAAGCTGATGGACATCTTCGGCACCGTCGACGACGACATGAGCGGCACCGGGGGCGACGACGACTCCTGAGGCCGGCGCCCGAGCCGGCCGCTCGGGCACCCCCAGGTAGGTCCATCGCCCTTCCCCCCCACCCTTCTCAGCAGCGGAGCTCCGTCCCATGGCCGACAGCACGACCGGTACCGCGACCTACGACGAAGACGACTACTTCGCCGAGGCGGTCATCAACCTGACCGGCTACGCCATCCCCTCCCGGGCCTCTCTGTTCAAGAGTCTCTCCAGCGCCAGCAGTGACGACTTCTCGGGCCTCCAGCTCTTCCGCATGGAGATCTCGGGCATGGACATGCGCGCGGTGACCGCGGACGACTACACGGCGCTCTACCGGACGCAGACCAGCGGCGGGGACGACTACGTCCTCGCGTTCTACGACGCCGGCGGGGACGGTGCGCACAACAGTGTGCACATGAAGAAGGCCCGGATCATCATGATCGGCGTCGGTGTCAACGACCAGGGCCGTGCCACGCTCTGGGGCGACAAGGAGATCACCGGCGGCGGCAAGTTCGAGGGGTCGTACTCGCACACCCAGTGGGACTCCGGGCCGATGGCGCAGTACATCTCGGGCAGCAAGCTGGCCATCGACAGGCTGGTCTCGAACTACAGCACGGAGGACTTCGAGTACGCCGGCCTCAGCGTCACCGACGCCAACACCGTCGACCTGACGAGCTTCGTCTCCGCCGCGCAGTCCTTCGACCGGGCGATGCAGTTCTTCATGGACCACTCGGACACCGTCGCCGCGTGGATGAAGTCGCTCGGCGAGGACCAGGCCGCCTGGAAGGGGAAGGCGGCCAGTCTCTTCTGGCACCTGCTGAAGGAGCTCAAGACCAACTACGACGGGTACGTCAGCCAGTTGGGCGGACGTGAGTACTCGGCGATGAACATCTACGGCGACTACCATCCGAAGTCGAAGGTGAGCGACGCGCTGGTCGCCGCGATGTTCGCCGCGCGGGACGCGGCGATCGCCGTGCAGAAGGCGTGGGACGACTGGGCCACGGACGGCAAGCACGACCCGCACTACCACCTCACGCAGGTCCTCGACAGCGTCAGCAAGTTCGTGATCGACAACAACATCAATCACGTGCAGTCGAAGACGACCACCTACAGCGGCTACCAGGGCAGCAGCTACACGAGCACGTCCTATTCGACCGATGCCGGGTTCAAGCAGGTGTCCGAGTACGGCGACCTCACCCAGAAGACCACCTGGGAGAAGATCTCCGACGCGGCGGTGAAGTCCTGGGCGGACTACGCCGACAAGAAGGTGGGCGGCCCGTCGAAAACCGCCCTCAGCACCCTCAAGAACGCCTGGATCGACGTGGTCGACGCCATCGACAACGAGGTCAAGAACAAGAACTCCGAGACGCTCCAAGAGGTTCTCACCAAGGAACAGAACGAGATCGCCGAGGCGGAGAACAAGGAGAACAACGACAAGCTCAACAAGTATCTCGACGACCTCGGCAACAACATCAACACCCTTGGCGACGACTTCAACGACCTCAACGACGACCTGAACGACAACCTCGACAAGATCGGCGACAACTTCAACGATCTGAACAAGGACCTCAACGAGAACCTGGACGGTCTCGGGGACAATTTCAACGACCTCAACAAGGACCTCAACGAGAATCTCAACGACCTCGGCGACGGGATCGGCGACAATCTCAACAACCTGGGCGACGGGCTCGACAAGAACCTCAACAGCCTCGGGGACAACTTCGACAATCTCAACAACGACCTCAACAACAATCTCAACGATCTCGGGGACGGTCTGGGGGACGGCCTCCAGACGTTCAGCGACGACCTCAACAACGGACTGAACGACGCGTTCACCACCGACGACAACAGCGCGCTGAACGGCGACCCGAACAACCCGACGGCGCTCATGTCGCTCAATCCCAACAACCTCGGTCTGGGCGGCAACAACGGCAACACCGACACCAAGAAGCTGAACTCGCCCACCGGAGCCACCACCCAGCTGAACGACGACGGCACCCTCACCTCGGACTTCCCGGACGGTTCCTCGTCGTCGTTCGACCCGGACACCGGTGACCTCACCGTCACCGACCCCAACGGGAACACCACCACCAGTCACCTCAATCCGGGCGACTCCTTCACCAACCCGGACGGCTCCACCACCAAGCTCAACGACGACGGCACGCTCACCACCACCTTCCCGGACGGCTCGCAGCAGACCCTGGATCCGACCACCGGCCAGGTCACCACGCTCAACCCCGACGGAAGCCTCAACTCCCAGGGCACGCTGGACCCGACCGACGGTTCCTTCACCATGCCCGACGGCGGCAGCGCACAGCTCAACGGGGACGGCTCCCTCAGCTCCGACTTCGCGGACGGTTCGCACTCGACGTTCAACCCGGACACCGGCGACCTCACCGTCACGGACCCCAGCGGACACACCACCACGACCCATCTCAACCCGGGCGACACCTTCACCAACCCGGACGGGTCGACCACCACGCTCAACGACGACGGCACCCTCACCACCAAGTTCCCCGACGGCTCCACCCAGCAGCTCAACCCCGACACCGGGGAACTCATCAACACGGACCCGTCCGGACACACCACCACCACGAACCTCACCCCGGACGCGAGTTCGTTCACCACGCCGGACGGCGGCACCTCGCAGCTCAACGGTGACGGCAGCCTCAGCACCGACTTCACGGACGGGTCCCACTCGACGTTCAACCCGGACACCGGCGACCTCACCCTCACGGACGCCGGCGGGCACACGACGACCACCCATCTCAACCCGGGCGACAGCTTCACCAACCCGGACGGGTCGACCACCACGCTCAACGACGACGGCACCCTCACCACCAAGTTCCCCGACGGCTCCACCCAGCAGCTCAACCCCGACACCGGGCAGCTCACCACCACGGACCCGTCCGGGCACTCGACCACGACCAATCTCGTGCCGGACTCCGGGTCGTTCACGACGCCGGACGGGAACAGCGCGCACCTGAACTCCGACGGCACGCTTCACACCGACTTCGCGGACGGGTCGACGCAGGACATCAACCCGGACACCGGGAACGTCACCGTCACCGACTCCTCCGGGCACACCACCACGACCCACCTCAACCCGGGCGAGAGCTTCACCAACCCGGACGGCTCGACCACCACGCTCAACGACGACGGCACCCTCACCACCAAGTTCCCCGACGGCTCCACCCAGCAGCTCAACCCCGACACCGGGGAACTGACCACCACCGATCCGAGCGGTCACTCGACCACCACCGACATCAACGGTGACGGTCTGTCGTCGTCCTCGTTCAACACCGACGGTCTGAACACCAACTCCTCGCTGGACACCAGCGGCCTGAACGGCAACGGCGACTCCCTCTCGCTGGGCGGCGGCTCCACCTCGCTGAACGGCGGCGGGCTGGGAGGCGGTTCACTCAACTCCTCGGACGCCCTGGACTCCGGCTCCGACCTCGACTACGACGACTACGACAGCACCCCGTACGACGGCGGCTCGCTGCGTTCGGGCAACGCATCCGAGGGCGTGGCCCTCAACGCCGGCTTCGGCTCCTCGCAGGACGCGCAGACCACTGCGAGCAACGGCACCCCCATGAGCCCGATGGGCATGGGCGGCGGCGGCATGCCGGGCATGGGCGGCATGGGTGGTGGCGGCGGCCAGGGCGGCAACAACGAACGCACCCGGGCCGTCCTCACCGACCCCACCGGCGCCGGCGTCCGGCGCGGCCGGGGAGGCAGGGCGGCAGGCGTCGACGAGGACGAGGACGTCGTGTACACCCGGCCCACCACCTCCAGCGCCCCGTTCCCGGTGGGCGGCCCCGGGGCCGCCGGCCAGAACGGCCGCTCCACGGAGAGCGGCGACCGGGCCCGGGACGCCTGGCTCACCGAGGACGAGGACGTCTGGGGCACGGACGAGGGCGGGGCGCCCGCGGTGCTCGGCCGCTGACGGGCCCCTTCCGCGCGGTGACGGACGGCACACGGTCGTCCGTCACCGCGCGGGGCAGTCGAGGAGCAGAGGGAAAGGCGACACGGGGATGGTGCGCGGTGGACAGTGAGTCGATCGAACAGCGGCTGGCCAAGGCGATGGCCGAACTGGAGGCCACCGAGGCCGCGGTGGCCCGGGCCGAGGGCCAACTCGCGCACGCGGAGGCCACGGTGCGCTCCGCCGACCGCGTGGTCGAGGTGACCGTCACCGCACAGGGCGATCTGACGTCGGTGACCTTTCTCGACGACAAGTACCGTACGATGCCCGCAGGTCAGCTTGCGGCGAGTGTGCTGGAGGCGGTTCAGGAGGCGCGGGCGCGCATGGCACGGAAGGTCATGGCGACGTTCGAACCGTTCACCAGACCAAGCTCCGAGGCACCCGAGCTCAGTGGCTTCGACGTGGACTGGAACAAGATCTTCGGGCCCGGTGTGCTGGAGGGCCCGAAGAGTGACCGGCGTCGCGGATCCGGCCGGCTCCGCGACGAGATCAGCGAGGATCCGGAGGACTGAGGACCATGACGGAGAACGCGTACTTCGCCAATCCCCACGCCCTGATGGCCGGGACCCGGCAGATCGAGCAGATCAGCCAGATGGTCACCGAGATGGTCCAGGAATTCGTCACCGACGTGTCGGAGACCGCCGACTGGTGCGGTGACTCCGACAGTTACGCCAAGCAGATGAAGCCCAAGGAGAAGGAGCAGCGCGAGGGCGCGATCTCCACCGGCGAGGCCCTCACGAACGCGCTCGTGAGCGCGGGCAACGGCACGATCGCGAACGTCAAGAGCGTCGTGGGCACGCAGAACGGCGTCCTCGACGCCATTCACGACTCCCACATCAACAACAACGGCGGCGGCTCGCACAGCGGCAAGCGCTGACGGCCCGGGGTCCTCCTCCCATGAGCATCCAGGTCTCGCCGCAGCTGAACAATCTGCTGTTCGTGCTGATCGGCGAGAAGATGCTCCAGGCCGACGAGGACATGGCCTTCGCCAACGGCAAACCGTACGGGCGGCTGGCCCGGCGCATGCGGGACCTGTCGGACGTCATCGGGGCGACCGCCGGGGGCGTGGGCCGGTCCCTGCCCCCGAAGGTCGGGGCCAACTATGTGCGCGCGATGCACATGTTCCTCGACGACGGCGGCGTCAACTACCTCCAGGACTTCGCCAAGCAGCTCGACGACCTGGAGAAGTCCCGCACGCAGTCCTCCATGGACATCATGGAGGCCAAGTGGCAGATCATCGCCGAGCTGATCACGCTGCTGCTGGAACTCGCCATCATCATGGCGCTGTCCATCTTCACCGGCGGCACCGCCTCCAGCCAGGCCGCCGTGGCGAAGGCGCGCAGCCGGGTGGCGATCCTCACGGTGCTGCAGTGGCTGTTCAAGCGCAGCCATGCGCTGCCCAGCCTCTCGGAGATGTTCGAGGAGGCGTTCCAGACGTTCGCCGTCCGGCTGGGCATGATGCTGGGCGCGCCCAAGGGCCGCAGGCCGGACGGGTTCGACTGGAACCAGATCATCCAGGACGGTGTCTTCGGCGCGTTCACCGGCCTGTTCCACGGATTCCTGAACGACATCCTCAAGGGCCTGAAGAACAACTTCAAGAACCTGACGAACAGCAACCTGTTCAAGGATCTCACCGGCGACGGCAACAAGTTCAACCACAAGTTCGACAACAAGTTCAACAACAACAAGCCCAACCCCAACCCCAAGCCCAATCCGCACCCGGACCCGAAGCCCCATCCGAAGCCCAACCCGAACCCGGAGCCGAATCCGAGGCCCGATCCCAAGCCCGACCCGACGCCGGAGCCGAAGCCGCGTCCGGGACCCAACACCGTGCCGACGCCCGACTTCACCCCGGTGCCGAAGCCGAAGCCGACCCCGATCGACCGGTTCAAGCACGAACTCGGCGAGGACGTGCACCACTTCCTCGCCGAGGGCGGCGCGGAGGCGCTGGGCGAGCAGGCGACGGCGGCGATCTTCCACTTCCCCACCGAGGGGCCGATGACGTTCCTCGGCGGCGGCCTCAGCTCGGTGAGCGAGCGCCATCTCGGCCAGGGCGCGGCGGCGTTCGGCGGCAAGTTCAACATCAACAAGCCGCCCAACGTCAACACGACGAGCAGTACGGACATCCCGGGCTCGGAGGACAACGACTCCTCCTCCGGCCACTCGTCCGACAACAACCCCGGCGACGGCAAGGACGCCCCCGACCTCGGCCCCTCCCTCACGCCGCCGCCCGGCGGCACGTCGTCCACGGGCGGCGGCAACCAGGACCGCCCGGGGTCCGGCTCGCCGAAGACGCAGTCCGGCGGCCTCGACGACCTGGACCTCGACGGGAACGGGAGCACCGGCCGGGGCCCGTCCGGCGTCGACCTGGACGACATCGACCTCAACGACGTCAAGCTCGGCGACATGGATCTCGACGGCGGGCATCTCGACGGGGTGCACGTCGACGGCGTCGGCCCCAAGGCGTCCCAGGGCCTCACCGGGGACCACACCGGGAACGGCGCGCCGCACGTCGGGAACGGCGCTCCCCAGCCCGGGAACAGCGCGCCGCACGGGGGCACGGTTCCGTCCGGGGGCGGGGTACGGCCCGGGTCCACGACCTCGCAGGGGCTGGGCGACACCCAGGACGACGGCGGCCTGTTCGACGACGACAACGACAGTCTGTTCGACGACAGCGACGCCGAGACCGACACCGACAGCGTCTTCGACAGGCCCCTCGGCGGCAACGACAGCGACAGCGACACGGACACCGAGAGCCTGTTCGGGGACGACGAGACGGTCGCGCACACCGGGAGTCCGGACACCGACCAGTCCAAGGGCTCGCCCGGCCCCGAGGACACCGCCGGCACGCCGCTGCCGACCACCGGCGCACCGCTGCCGCACACCTCGTCGTCCACCGGGCCGACCGGCTCCACCGGCTCCACCGGGTCCCCGACGCCGGGCACGGGCAACAGCACGCGGACGCCCGCGCCGGGGCAGTCCGACCACTCTGCCCCGGACACGGACGACACGTCGCACACGGACGACACGTCCAGCACGGACGACACGACAAGCGATACGTCGAGCACGACGGGCGATACGTCGAACCCGACGAGCAACACGAGCACGGCGAGCACGACGGACGACACGTCCCACACGAGCGATACGTCCAGCACGAGTGACACGACGAGCACGACGGCGACGGACGACACCTCCGACGTCGCCGCCCCCGTCCCCACGACCAGCCACGGCACGCCGACGCACACCGGCACCCCGCAGGGCGTGACCGGCAAGGGCAAGGGGCCGGAGGTGTCCTCCGACCCCGACGTCACGGACGTCGCCGACGCGCGGGACCAGCACGACGACGCCGTACGGGAGTTCACCGACGCGACGAACGACGTCGAGCGGATCCGCACCCGGGTGGAGAGCGGCGAGGGAAGCAGCCGCGACCTCGACGCGCTCCACCGGGCGAACCAACGGGCGGAGCAGGCCGGGCAGCAACTGGCCGGGACCGAGGACCGGTTGCGGGACCTCGGCGTCGACCCGTACGCCCCGGTCGTCCCCTCCGCGCACCCCGCGCCCGCCCCCGTCGTGCAGCGGGACGCGACGCAGCGGCAGTGGATCGCCTCGCAGGTGACCGCCGACGACCTCCCCGACGACCTGCCGGCGCGACTGGGCCCCGACACCACGGTGACCCGGGACGAGATCACCGCGGCGGGGGTGATGGTCGGCCCCGATCTGCACACGCAGTTCACGCTGGGCGACGGCCGGGTGTCCCTGGCCGACAGCGGGCTGGACCCCGTCGACCAGGTCAAGGTGCTGATGAACCGGCCGGGTCCGTGGCCGGAGGGCCTGGACACCGTCGCCTCCCAGGCCTCCCAGCGGCTGTGGCAGGGCTCCTACGACGACTTCGCCCAGTCGCTGCCGGACCTGGACCCCGGCACCGTACGGCAGGCGTGGGACTCGGCGGCCGGACTCGTCCTGCCGCTGGAACTGCACCCCGTGCTCGCCGACTCCCGGCACGCCGTCGACACCTACCGGGACGCCGTGCGCCAGGTCGCCGACACACTGGCCAACGGCGGCGGCCGCCCCGCGGCCGTCGCTCTCGCCGACCGCCTCCGCAACGACCTCGGGCTCCCCGTCCGCGTCCGCGGCGGCGGCACCGGCACGACGCCGGCCGACGTCCCGCAGCCGATCACCACCTCGTCGAGCATGCCGGCTCCGGGCACCGTGACGTCGCCCGCACCGCTGCCGAACACCACTCCGGACACGGTCACCGACACCACCCCGGCTCCGCCCCCGGCCCCCGTCGACACGACCTCCGCGGCGCCGCCCCCGCCGGAGGACACCGAGCAGACCCCTCCGCAGGACCCGCCCGAGGACACCGTCACACCGGTGATCCCGACCATCACCGTGACGTCGCCCGACGACACCACGACCACACCGGAGCCGGACGGCGGCCGGCGCCCCTCCTACCTCGACGGCTACGGGCGACGCCACGACGGCCAGGTCGGCCTGGTGTACGTCAACCCGATCTCGCCGGACGTGGTGGACGCGGTGCACCGCCAGGTGATCGCGGCGCTGAACCGGCCGGCCCCGGCCGCCGGCGACCCGGTGCTGACGCAGCTCCAGGACGTGCTGTCGGCCGAGCGGATGGCGCTGCACCTGCCGTATCTGCGCAGTCTGGGCGGCCACCGGATCACCCTGCGCGTCGACGGCCGGGACCGGGACGTCGACGTACGACTGGCGCTGAGCAAGAGGCGGCCCTCCGCGCGGCAGGGCACGCTTGACACGAGTGACCCCGACAAGCATGTGGAGCGGCGCGGCCAGGGCACCCGGGAGAGCGTCTCGGCGCAGCAGTCCGGCACGTTCTCGACCCTTCCGGTGCCGTGGACCGGTTCACTGCCGATCGAGCACGCGGGCCCGGTCCGCGCGGTGGACCTGTCGCTGGGCGCGACGTTCACCCACAACCAGGCGGACGGCTCCACCACCGTCACCCACGTCGTGCAGACCACCAGCGCGCAGCGCAGCAACGAGCCCTCGCGCGCCTACGACTTCACCGGCGACTGGCAGGTGCGGGTGGACGCGCCCCCGACGGCGCCGCCGAACACGGGCAGCACTGACGGCACCGTCGCCGGCGACCCCGGCACCGCACCCGACCCCGGGTCGGCGGTCGCCCCGCCCGTGGACCCGGCGCACGACTGGGGCCCGGCGGCGCAGCACGGCCCGCTCACATTCTGGTTCCCGCAGCATCTGGTGGACGCGCACGACAACCCGTCCCAGACGCTGCCCGAGGCCGCGCACCCCAGCACCCTGCCGATCTTCGGCGTGGACTCCGTCCTGCACCCGCGCCGCCTGTACGAGGGCGCGGCGCACGAGTTCCGCACGGACCTCGACGCCACGGCCTCCTCCCAGCTCGCGGACTTCCTGTCCGAGCCGGTGCTGCGCGGCACGCTGCCCATGCAGCTCGACGGCGGGCTGTACTCGCCGGTGCTCACCGACGCGCACGGCCGGGCAGTCGGCATGGTGCGCCTTGACACGGTCGTCGTGCCGCGGAACCGGGTCGCCAAGAGCATCGACGGCAAGATCAACCTGGAGAGCCACCTGGTCAACACGGTGAAGAACGACCAGAAGACCGCGTTCAACAGCGGGGTCACCTTCACCGGCAGCATCGGCCCGTCCTTCACCCATGACACCCGGCAGGGCCATCCGGACGCCACCGGCAGCGTCGGCGGCAGTCTCGCCGGGAAGGGCAGCGCCAGTATCGCGGCGCAGAACGCGTTCGGCACCAGCTCGCTCGCGGCCGCGATGCACGCGGTGCGCACCAACCGCGGCCATCTGCTGACCGAGTCGGACGTCACCTACACGCTCACGCTGATCCGGCCCGACGGAAGCACGGCGACCTACGCGCCGGGCACCTGGACGCACGGTCTCGATCTGCGGGTGCTCAGCCGCGCGGACGCGGAGGGGCACGCGCCGGACAAGGCCAAGGGCGAGGAACGCCGGCTGCCGCGGGAGCTGGACTCGCTGGAGTCGATCGGGCAGTCGACCGCGCCGCTCGGTGTGAACGACGCGGACACGCTGTTCGACGAGGCGGAGACCTGGCTGCGCGGCCAGGGCCTGCTGCCGCCCTCGTCCCGTACCCCGCGGAGCATGCTGCCCGACGAGACACTGGTGCAGGCGCAGTTGAACAACCTGCGGCGGCTGCGGGAGCTGCGGTCCCAGCTCGGGCTGCGGGCGGCGACCGACTCCATGGTGGACGGCGGCCACTCGCTGTTCCTGGAGGTCCCCTCGGTGACGGGGCGGCGCCGGGTGCGGCTGGTCCTGGGCGCCGCCCGGGACCCGGGGCGGCCGGTCACCCACGCCACGGTGCTGCCCGGCATCCAGGTGGAGGGCGTCTCGCAGTTCGCGGGCGGCGGCAACGGGCAGCTCGGCAACACCTACGGGCTGGGCGGCGGGTTCGGCGGCGGACCGTCCATCCCGCTGCCGGGGCACACCTGGACCGCGAGCGGCACCGGCGACTACCAGTTCACGGGTCACACCACGCTCGGCAACACCACCGCCACCACGGTCGGCCACGACCAGTTCTTCATCAGCACCGGCGACCAGGACACCCACGTGTTCGAGGTGCCGGCGCTCCTCACGCTCGACCTGTACGAGGGCCCCGGCACCGATCCGCAGGTCAGGTTCGGCGCCCCCGAGCCCGTACCGCACGCCCCTGACGATCTGGAGATGGGCCCGGATCCGGAGTACCGCGGGGTGCGGGGCACGGTCCGGCTGGCCGTGCCGCACGGGCGGACCCTGCCCCTCGCGGACCCCGCCACGGAGGGCGAGTCCACCACCGATCCCGCCAACGAGCCCACGACAGCGCCCGCCAACGAGCCCGCCGAGCGGCCGTTCACCGTCCGCCCGGTCTCGCAGCTCGACCTGGACCGGCTGGGGATGACGGACGAGAGCGGCGCGCCCCGGCCGGACGTCGTACGCATACCGGACGACGCCCTGGTCGACGTGGTGCGCGGCTCCGGGGCGCTGCAGAACGGCTTCGGCCGGATCGTCACGGGCGACATACCGACGGCTCCGCCCACGTCCGACACCTCGGACACGTCGAACACGTCCGACACCACGGACACCTCGGACGCCTCGCCGGACACGAACACCCCGGCGCCCACCGCCGCTCCCTCCATTCCCGGACCGGTCTCCCGGGCCTTCAACCGGTTCGCCACCTTCCTCACCGCCTCACTGACGGGCAACTCCGCCGCCGACCCCACCACCGTGGCCGCCGAGTCCCGCGCCACCGCCCTCTCCCCCGCGACGCTGACCGCCCGCGGCCACCAGCTCTTCGGCGGCACCTATGTGCTGGAGGGGCTGACACTGCCCGGAATCGGCTCCGACCGGCAGGTCTCCGTCGAGATCCGGGCGATCGCCCACACGCCCCGGCTGACGCACAGCCTGAACCAGTACCTGGAGACGGGCATCTCCTCCGCCGACTCGGCGCAGCAGCTCAAGGGGTTCGGCAAGAGCCACCAGTTCGGCGTGGGCGGCACCTTCACGCAGAACAACCTGCCGCGTCCGCAGTCCGGGCAGGACGGCGACGGCGAGCAGTTCTTCACCAGCCCCAGCCCGGGCGTGGACGGCTCGCCGTCCACGGCGCAGCCCGTCGGTCCCGACGGCGGCCGGCCGTCCCGGTTCAGCCCGTCCGGGCGCTACCAGTACGACCGCAAGACCGACAAGTCCGAGACGCTCACGTCCACCACCGTCACCAACCGGGTGCCCACCCAGGCGGGACACCAGCACCGGGTCACGGCGGACGTCACCTATCTCCTCACCGTCCGCTCCGGCAACCGCAACGTGCTCGCCAACTCCGTGGGCGTCGGCCCCAACGGGGACGTGACCCTCGCGGTGGACGTGCCGGACGGGCTCCAGTTCCTGATGACCGAGAACCAGCTGCGGCGCGACCGGCGGTGGATGGGCGGCGTCCAGGGGCTGCCCCCGGAGACGGAGCCCGCGGACAAGCAGGAGCCGCCGCTGCCCAGCCGGTACATCCAGGACGGCACCCTCGGCCTGGCCTCGGTCAGCTCGGTCACCGAGCTGAGCACGGGGCCGAGGCCGGTCGAGCAGCGCAACCGGCTCCACGACGAGGTACGGCAGCTGGTGGACCGGTTCGCGCCGGGCACCACCACGCCCGGCCACGCCTCCTATCTGTCCGGCGTCGCCGCCCTGCTCGCCGACCACACCGGTGTCTCCGGCAAGCGGGCGCTGATCGGGCGCGGCAACGGACAGACCCGGTTCGCCTTCCGGCACCACCGGTTCGGCGGGGCGGCCCTGGTCGAGGTGACCCTCTCGGCGCGGCCCACCTCCACCCGCGAGGAGCGGCAGAAGATCCGCGGCACCGCGGTGCCGACCGACAAGTCCGGTATGGAGCAGTGGGGTTCGCAGACGGCGTCGGGCGTGTCCACGTCGGACACGGTGGGCCGGCAGCACCGTTACACCTTCAACCCGATGGCCCGCTTCACCCGGCCCCACGACGACGAGCGCACCGACCGGCTCGGTCCCTCGTTCCATCTGATCTCCGCGACCAGCAAGATCGACAAGCGGAACCACACCGCCGAGGACCGGTTCTGGCTGCGCACCGACAGCGCCGCCGACTTCGACGGTCTGGAGTACGAGTTCACCGCCACCGTCCGCACCTCCCTGGTCACGGACTGGCCGCCCAACGTGCTGGGCGCGATCGTCCAGCGCGGCTTCCTGGCGTGGGACGACGCGGACCCGGGGACCCGCAGCTGGATCAGCCGCACACTGAGCGGCGGGCTCGGCGGCCAGGCGCGGGTGCCGGCCCGGGTGAGTCTGCGGTTCACCGGCAGCGAGGCGGCCGACGCCGCCACCGGCGCCTCCCGGCCGCCGGTGGCGCCCTCGGTGTCCGAGTTCGATCCCCGGCGTACGCACAGCACCGCGCCGCCCCCGCTGCGCGAGCAGGAGCTGTTCCACCCCACCGGGAGCACCCCGGTGTACGGGTTCGACGCCTGGGACCAGCTGTACACGGCCCTGGAGGAGACCAACCCCGCCACGGGCCGCGGCTGGCGCGCCCGGCCGGCCTCCACCTCCGAGGAGAACGCGTCGGTGCGGCTGGGCGAGATGCTCCAGGCCGGCACCGTGTCGCTGGACAACCCGCGTCAGGTCGGCGGCATGCTGCCGTCGATGCCGGGCGCGTTCCCGCTGGAGGGGGAACCGGACGAACGGCCCACCCTGACGGTGTCGCTGTACCGGCCCCGGGTGGTCACCAACACCGGTGACGTGTCCCTGGACCGGCTGCGGATCACCCTCGACAGCAGCAGCACGCTCTCCGGCGGCGACACCACCGCCGGGGTGTCCCTGCCGTTCGTGCTGAGCGCCGACGACCCCGACCGCAACCTCGTCGGCGCCACCCCGCCGGTGCTGCAACGGCCCGCCGATCCGAGCAACTTCGGCAGCACCGTGTCCGGCACCCGCCGGGACTGGCTCAAGAACGGCAGCACCAGCATGCCCAAGGAGGGGCGCAGCGCCCACAGTTACGAGGTGCGCGCCGATGTGCACATCGAGGTGTCGGGCCCCGAGGGCGTACGGCACGTCACCGGCACCGCCACCCTCCGCATCGAGGAGCGCGACGCGCTCGGCCACGGCATCACCCCGCCCCGGCCGGTCGCCCAGGTGTACGACCTGCCGGCGCTGCTGGCCGCCAACCGGCCGGGCACCTCCCCGGACCAGTGGGCGTCGACCCCGCTGCGGGAGCTGCCGGCCGCCCTGGCCCGGGGTGTCGACCCGAAGGACAGCGGCTACCAGTTCTGGGTGGCGACCGGCACCGACCCGGACAGCTCCCGGCTGGCCCTCTCCCTGTACGGCGCCTCCCGGACGGCGCGCTCGACCGGGCACCCGGTGGAGTTGGTCACGCGGGGTCCGGAGGGGCTGCGCGTCTGGTCGTTCAACCCCGACGGCACGCTCGTCGCCAACGCGAGCCCGGGCACGGACGGGGCGACGCCGTCCGGCACCACCACGGACGATCCCGCCCTCGACCGGGCGTGGGCGGACTTCGACTTCGTGGCCAACCGGTTCGACACGGCCACGGCCGACCACGAGCAGGCGCTCGCCGACCTCAACGATCTGCACGGCCTGCGGACGGACGCGGTGGAGTCGCTGACGCAGGCGACCGACAGGCTCGACGCGGCCAAGGACGCGGCGAACAAGGCGGACGAGGCCGCCACCGACGCCGAGCGGGCCGCCGACGTGGCCGAGCAGAACCTGAGTGACCTGACGGAGCGCATCGGCGAGCTGTCCACGTCCGTCACCGAGGCCCGGGCCAAGATCCCACCCCTCACCACGTCCATCGGCAACGGCGAACAGCGGGAGACCCGCCTGGGCGGCGAACTCGACGCGGCCCGGAACCACCTCACCGACCTGCAGAACCATGCGGCGAACGGGCCGAGCGGGGATGCCGCGCCCGCTGTCGATCCCGGGCTCGCCCAGCAGATCCGGGCGGCCACCGACGAGGTGCGGCGGCTCACCACGGAACTCGGCGACGTACGCGGCCGGTTGACGCAGGACCGCAAGGACCTCCAGGACACCGAGGCCGTCCTCACCCGCGACGAGCCGGCGCTGAACGACGCCCGCGCACAGCTCCCCGGCGCACGGACCACGGCGAACGACCTGCGGTCGGACGCCAACGGCAAACGCGGGCTGGCCAACCACCAGGCTCTGGTCCGGGACGACGCGCAGGAGACCCAGGACCGGGCACAGCGGCAACTGGACCAGATCGACTCCGACATCACCACCACAGCCGCACGGCGTGACGACGCCGACTCCTGGCGGAACGTCGCGCAGCTCTACCTGTCACCCGCGACGGCACTCGTCCTGTCCTCCGCGCCCCCGGCCCTGCCCACCTCGCGCACGACGCTGGCCGCCACCGCCCCACGCTGGCCCGGCTCCGGGGTGCCCCGCGAGGCGGACCCCTCCACCGGCAACTTCCCGGCCCCCGGGCAGGACGACGGCTCCGACAGCGACCTGAGCTCCGTCGCACCGGAGGGGTCGGACACCGGTGACCACTCCGAGACGGGCACCGAGATCACCGTCCCGGAGTCGACACCCCCCGAGCCCCCGAAGACCGACCCGCCGGGCGACGACGACACCCACGACACCCACGACAAGAACAAGGACGACGACACCGACAAGAAGGACGACACCGACAAGAACAACGACAAGAACACCGGCAAGAACAACGACACGTCCGACCAGGAAGACAGCGCGGACAAGGACAAGGACAAGGGCAAGGGAAAGGCCAAGGAGACGACCGCCGGGGACGGCACCGCGGTCACTCCCCCCGCACCCGAGCCCTTCCAGGTGCGGGAGCCGCGCGGCCACACCGTGCCGACTCCCAGCGACGGCCGGTGCCTGCTCTACAGCTTCATCGGTACCGACCCCACACGGGTCCGCGACCGGCTGCCCGGACTGAGCAGCGTCTCACCGAGCACCCACGCCTGGCTGAGCCGGCCGAACGACGTGCGCGCGGCCCTCATCGAGGAGGCGCAGGCGACGATCGATTCGCCGAGCACTCCGGGCCGGCGCCAACTCTCCATCACGTCGGACCTCCTCCGCACGCTCGCCGAGAACCGGCTCCGCGACGCACACAACGGCGGACGTCCGCTGCCGCACAACGTGGTGGGCCAGGCCCGGCAGAGCATGCTCGGTTCGTTCACCACGCAGACGGCGACGATGAACCGGCCCCAACTCCTCGCCGCCCTCCAGCAGTACGGCATCGACGGGGTGAGGTCGCCGGACCAGCTCGACGACCTGTCGCCGCGCTACCGGGCCGCGCTGCAGGAGGACGGCGTGACCGGCCCGGCGGACCCGGGCGTCCCGCACATGTTCGCCCACCTGCGGGACACCGGCCGGCTGCCCGCGCTGAACGACCTGTCCGACGACCAACTGCACCTGGTACTCACCTCCGGTTACGTCGACAGCCCCGCGCCCTTCACCGACGTGGAGCACAGGCAGGCGATCGCGGCGGTGCGGAGCTGGAACACCATGTGGGGCACCGACACCGGCGAGATGTTCCTGCCCCTGCTGGCGGACACGCTGGGCGTAACCGTGGAGGCGTGGTCCCCGAGTCCCGGCGGCACCGGACCCGGCACCGTGGTCCGCGTCGACTCCCCCACCGCCGACCGGGTCATCGAGCTTCACTACACCAACCGGGACCACTACAACGCCACCACCGCACCCCCGACCCCGCTCCCGCACACCCACCCGACGTCGAGCGCGCCCCGGCACGCCGACGACGCCCCCAGCACCCAACCCGACGGCCGCCACCGCCCCGCACCGAGAAACCGCAACCAGCAACCCGCACCCCGCATCACCAAACCGGTCACCAAGGCCGCCTGGTCCCACCTGCGCCCCCACGCACCCCACGCCACCCTCCACACCGAACGCTTCGACCCCCACGCCGACCCGACCACCAACCCATCCGAGCCCGGCAAACTCTCCGGCGCCACCACCCTCATCCGCGCCGACGTCCGCCGCATCCAGACCACCGACAACACCTGGGTCCGCGACTACACCCTCAACCTCCCCACCACCGGACTCACCGACGAACAACGCACCACCCTCAACGACCGACTCACCCGCCTGGCCGACACCCACCTCAACAACGGCCTCGCCCTGCCCACCTCACGCGACCAGTTCCACCTCACCGTCAACCTCCACGACGACCCCACCCACCCCGAAACCATCACCCTCACCAACACCACCAACCCCACCCGCGCCAACCAACGCCACTTCGACCTCCACCACAGCGACGCCGACCTCCTCCACGAACTCCTTCACTACCTCGGCCTGCCCGACGAACAACGCGACAACGACTTCCTCTTCCGCAACCACGCCCACAGCACCGCCGTCCACACCACCGGCCTCATGGCCACCACCGACGGCAACCAGCCCTTCCAGATCCCCCACCGCTACCTGGAAACCATCGAAAACGTCACCGCCGCCACCAACACCCCCCTCCACGACCACACCGGACAGAACACCGACACCCCCGCCCTCAACCCCGACAAAGCGCCCCACCCCGCCACCGAACCCCCCACCTGGCCCACCTCACAGGCACCCACCACTCCGCCCGCACCCCCGGTGGCGCCCGCGTCGAGCTACGTGCGGAACTACGGCGCGCTGCCCGACGGCACGGTCGGCCTCGTACAGATACAGCCCTTCTCGCCGGAGGTGCTGGACGGGCTGCACCGGCAGGTGTACTCCGAGCTGGGGGTCGACGAGGACAACCCGCCCGCCGAGGTGCGCGAGCAGGTCGAGGACCGGCTCAGCGGCGCCAACCTCGCCCTCAACCTGGCCTATGTGCGCAGTGCCGGCGGTCACCGGGTCACCATCACCGTCGACGGACGCGACCACACCGTCGACGTACAGCTCACCCTCTCCGGGGCCCGGCCCTCGTCGCGCCAGGGTGAGTTCGACACGCGTGACCCCGACAAGCACGTCGAGCGGCGCGGCTTCGGCACCCGGGAGAACTTCTCCGGGCAGCCCTCCGGCACCTACCGCACCTTCCAGGTGCCGTGGACCGGGTCCTGGCCCGTGGCTGCCCCGACGCCGGTGCGGGCGGTGGACGGCGCGGCGACGGCGTCGATCACGCACAACCAGGCGAGTGACTCCAGTACGGTCACGTACGCCGTGCAGACCACGTCCGCCCAGCGCTCCAACGAGCCGTCGGACCCGGTGGAGTTCACCACCCACTGGCGGGTGCGCCGCGACGCCCCCGGCGTCACCGCGCCCGCCAAGAAGCCGTCCAGCACCGCCTCCGACGGCTGGAGCGCCCCGCGGTCGCACGGTCCGACCACCATCTGGTTCCCGCGCCACCTCACCGCCGCCGACCCCGCGCCCGGTTCGCTCCCCGCCCCGGCCGACCCGGACGACCTGCCGCTGTTCGGCGTCGACTCGGTCATCGACCCCCGTGCCCTCTACGAGCACACCCACCAGAGCTTCCACGCGGACCTGGACGACACCGCCGCCGGGCAGGTGTCCGACTTCCTCTCCGAGCAGGTGCTCCGCGGTCTGCTCCCGGCGCAGCTCGACGGCGGTCTCTACTCGCCGGTGCTCGTCAACGGCAACGGCGACGTGGTGGGCATGCTGCACTTCACCGCCGTGCCCACGGTGGGCACCCCGCAGCGGCAGAGCAACGCGGGGCAGATCAACCTCGAGAGCCATGTCGTCAACTTCTCGAAGGTGGACCTGTCGTCGAAGTACACCAGCGGCATCGGGCTCAGCGGCAACGCGGCCGCCGCGCTCACCGGGGACCACTCCGCGGGCCACCCGGACTCCTCGAAGCACATCGGCGGCAGCCTGGGCGCGCGCGGACAGGCGCAGGCGACGGTCACCAACACCTACGGCGCCGGTATCTCCTCCGGCACCATGCACGCGATCCGCACCAACCGCGGGCACCTGCTCACGCCCGCCGCCGTCGGCTACCAGGTGACCCTGATCCGGCCCGACGGGACCGAGTCACAGGCGCCCCTGCTGACCCGCCCGCACGGTCTGGACCTGCGGGTGCTGTCCAAGGACGATGCCACCGGCCACGCGCCCGCCGCGAGCGAACTGCGGGCGCTGCCGGACTCGTTGGAGCGTCTGGACGGCATCGGGCTGAGCGCGGCCCCGCTCGACGTCACCGGCGCCAACCCCCTGTGGGACCGTGCCGAGACATGGCTGCGCGAGGAGGGGCTGCTGCCGCCCGGCCCCAAGGCGCCGGCGGCCACCGGGATCGGCGGGAAGCTGAAGCAGGCGGCGCGCGACCACGAGCCGGAGCACCAGATCCGGCTGCACGCCCAGCTCAACAATCTGCGCCGGCTGCGCGAGGCGCGCTCCCGGCTCGGGCTGCGTGCCGCCTCCGACTCCATGGTGGACGGCGGGCACGAACTCCATCTGGAGGTGCCCAACAGCTCCGACACCGGGGTGCGCCGGGTGCGGCTGCTGCTCACGGCGGTCCGGGACACCTCGCGCGGCAGCGTCCACCGCCGGGTGCTGCCGGGCATCCAGGTCATGGGGCTGGCGCAGGCCTCGGGCGGCGACAGCGAGCAGCGCGGCGAGTCCTACGGCGGCTCGCTGGGGCCGATGGGCAGTGTGAGCGGGCCACTGGGCGACTGGGGCGGGATCGGCTTCGGCGCCGACTACCAGTACGGTCACCAGATCACCCACGGCGACACCGTGGGCGGCGCGACCGGGCACGACCAGTTCTACATCGGCACCGGGCAGGACAGTCACAAGTTCGAGGTCCCGGTGCTGCTCGCGCTCGACCTGTACGCGGACGACGGCGACGAGCCCACCGTGCGGTTCGGGCAGGAGGTGAACCGGCCGGCGGCCCCCGCCGCGCCCGCGGCCCCGGGCACGCCGGCCGCGCCGGTGGCCCCGACCGTCTCCGGTTCGATGTGGCTGGCGGTGCCGGAGGGCCGTACCCACGCGCCCTCGGCGACGCCCGCGCCCGCCCCGCCCACCACGCCACCGGACGGGGCCCCGCGTCGGCCCAACGCGACCGACATGGCACGGCTCGACGGCACCGACGCCGCCGGCAATCCGCGCCCGGAGCTGGTGCGGGTGCCGGACGACGGACTGTTCGACACCGTGCGCGGTGCCGCCGCCATCGACTCGGCCTTCCGGCGGGGCGTCGCCGAGCTGCGCGACCGGATCCAGGCGGCCGCCGCGGCCACGTCGGCGAACACGAATACCGGCACGGGTCCGATCCTCCCGGTCACCGCTCCCGGCGTCGCACCCGCGACCGACGGCACCGGCCGGCGGTCGGACCATGGCATCTCGCCGCTCGCCGGGCGGGCCATGACCGACAGCACGACGCGCGCCGCCGAGTTCCGGCACGCCGCGACCACGCCGGGCAGCCTGATCGCCCACGGCCACGAGATCTTCAAGAACTCCTACGTCGTCGAGGGCATGACCCTGCCGGGGACGCTCGCGGACGGCCAGTACTCGCTGGAGATCCAGGCCGTCGCCCACAACGCCCGGCTCCTCGACACCACCAAGCAGTATCTGGAGACGGGTGTCGCGGCGACCGACAGCGCCCAGCAGCAGAAGTCGCTCGGCAAGTCGCACCAGACCGGTGTCACCGGGCTGATCTCCCAGAACCCGCCCGCGCTGCCGAAGGGGAAGGACGACGGTTCCGGGCAGGTCAACCCGGAGATCGACGGGACGATCGGGGTCAGTTCCCGGTCCGGCACCAAGGCGTTCAAGGGACTGTTCAACCCTTCGGCGCGCTTCGGTTACGTGGCGCGCACCGACACCTCGGACAGTCTCTCCTCCAGCACCGCCGTCAACCGGGTCCCCACCGAGGCCGGCGTCCTGCACCGGGTGGTCGCCGACGTCACCTACCTGGTCACCCTCCGGGCGGGTTCGCGCAACGCGCTCAACGGGGTCGGCGATCTGGGCACGAACGACCCCGTCACCTTCGCCGTGGACGTCCGGGACGGTCTGCAGTTCCTCACCTCGCAGGGCCAGGTCACCCGTGACGCACGGTGGATGGGCTCCGTGCGGGGACTCAGCCCGCAGCCGGCGCCGGCCCCGACGGCGGCGCTGCCGTCGTCGTACACCCGCGACCGCGAGCTGGGGCTCGGCGGCGTCCTCTCGGTCATCGAGTACCAGACGCCGCCCGCCGCGCCCCTGCCCGCCACGGCCGCGCCCGCCGGGTCCGTCCCGCTGGGGCCGGTCACCCCCCGGGAGCGGCGCGGGCAGGTCTACCGCGAGCTGGTGGACCTGGTGGAGTCGGAGGCGCCCGGTGTGTTCACCCCGGGTCACACCGGCTATCAGCCCGGCGTACGGTCCCGGATCGCGCAGCTCACCTCGACCGCGGGGCTGCGCGCCCTGCCCGGGCGCGGCCCGGACGGCACCCCGCGCCGGGCCACCACCCGCTTCCACTTCCGCCACCACGGCACCGGCGGCGAGCGGCTGGTCGAGGTCACGCTGACGGCGGTGCCCCGGCGCACCCAGAACCTGTCCGGCATCCGGGGCTCCTCGCGCCCGGGCTCGGGTCTGGAGCAGTGGCAGTCGCACACCTCGGCGGGGCGGACGACGACCAAGGCGTGGGTGCGGCAGAAGCAGCTCGGGGTCAATGTCACCACCCGCTATCCGCGGCCGCACCAGAAGCCCGAGGAGTCCAAGGTGGACCGGGCGGCGCCGGTGTTCACCCCGCAGGCGGCGACCAGCAGGTCGGTGCGGCGGGCGACCACCGTCGACAACCGGTTCTGGCTCCGCACCGACAACGGGGCGGACTTCGACGGCCTCCAGTACGACTACGTCGTCTCCGTCCGCTCGGCGCTGGTCGCCGACTGGCCGCCCAACCTCGTCGGCGGTCTGGTGCAGAACGGTGTCATCGCCTGGTCGGAGGCGGGCGGCGATCTGCGGCGGTGGATGGACGAGCTGCTGGCGCGCGGCACGCCCCGTACCCGCAGCATCCCGGTCCGGCTGGCCCTGCGGTTCACCGGCACCGAGACCCACGCGCGCACGCGGCCGGCAACGGTGACCGCGCCGTCCGTCGTCTCCACCGTCGACCCGCGCAACACCGTGCTGCCCGGCCCGACGCCCACTCCGTACCTCGCCGACGACGGCATGTTCAGCCCGACGGGGCCGACCCCGGCGTTCGCCTTCGACGGGTGGGCCCATCTGGAGACCGCGCTCAACGAGGTGGCACCGCTCAGCAACGGCCGCTGGCACTCCCAGCTCACCTCGGTGTCGCTGGAGGGCCGGGCGGCCCGCCTCGGGCAGCTCATCCAGGCCGGCCGGGTCTCCCTGGACCGCCCCCGGCTCGCCGCCGACCTGACCCGGCGCATGCCCGGCACCCGCCCCTTCGAGGGGGCGCCCGCGCAGCCGCCGTCGATCACGGTCACGCTCTACAACCCGCGCCGCGCCACGCACGGCGACGACGTCACCCTCGACCAGCTGCACAACACCACCGACACGGTGAGCACCGCGGCGGGCGCCGACCACTCCTTCTCCACCGCCTTCACCGAACTCCTCAGCACCGACGGCGAGGGCCACCACCTCGCCGGTGCCACCGTGCCGCTCGCCCAGCGCTCGACGCAGCCCAGCAGCTTCGGCGGCAGCACCACAGGCAGCCGCCGCGACTGGCTGAAGAACGGCAGCACCTCCGCCCCGGCGAGCGGCGCCCGGGGCACCCGCAGCTACGCCGTCGACGCCGACGTCCACCTGCTGGTGGAGGGGCCCGAGGGCACCCGGCACGTCACCGGCACGGTCACCCTGCGGGTGGAGGAGCGCGATCTGCTCGGCCACGGCCTCATCGCCCCGGACGAGTCCCCGGACCACGTGCGCGACCTGCCCGCGCTCGTTCCCGACTGGGACACCGTCGCCCCGCACGAGCTGCCCGAGCGTCTGCACTCCGCGCTCACCCCCGGCACGGACGGCGTGCAGTTGTGGGTGTCCGTCGGACCGGACCCGCACGGCACCCGGCTCGGGCAGGTGCTCTACGGGGCCTCCCGCGCCGCCGTGCTCGGCAACCGTTCCGTGGAGCTGATGACCCGCGGCCCGGAGGGCATCCGCCGCTGGCGGTTCGCCCCCGACGGCTCCCTCGTCACCGCCGACCCCGACCTCGTCTCCGCCTGGACCCCGTTCCACGCCCAGGCGGAGACGCTGCACGCCGCCACCGAGACGCTCGCCGACACCCCCGGCCGGCTGCACCGCCTCACCACCTCGCTCCAGCACGCCAACCGCGCCCACGCCGACGCCGTGGACGTGCTGAACGGGGCCCGGAAGGCGGTGACGGCCGCGCTCACCGCCGAGAAGAACGCGAGGACCGACGCCGCCGCCTCCGCGAAGGCCGCCCGGGAGGCCGGGGAACTGGTCGGCAGACTGCGGCAGGGGCTCGCCGATGCCCGCAAGACGGTCACGACGCTGCCGCCGGTGATCACCGCGAACGAGCGGAAGGCGGCCGACGGCCGCCGCGACCTGGGCCGGGCGCTGGACCGGCTGACCACGGTGGAGAACACCGTGCGCGCCGAGCGCGCGGCCGCGACGGCGAAGGCGGCGCAGGGGGCCGTTCCGTCGGCCGCGCCGCCCGTCACGACCACGACCACGACCACGACCACGACCACGGGAACCTCCGGAACCACCGGCACCACCGCGCCGCGCTCCAGCCGCCCGGCCGCCGACGTGGCCGACGATCCCCGGGTGCGGGCGGTGCTCCCGGCGATCACCACCGCCGAGGCCACCATCCAGCAGGCCACCGACCAACTCGCCGACGACCGGGCGGCGTTGAAGCGCGCCCAGCACATCGTCACCATCGGCCCCGACCGCATCCGCCAGGCGGAGGAGGCACGCGACGAGGCCGAGGAGGAGGCACGCGACGACGCGGCCACCGTGGTCCGCCGGAGCAAAAACGTGCGCATCGCCCGGCTGCGCGAGAACCGCGCCCAGGGCCATGTCACCCGGGCCGGCGCCAAGGTCACCCGCCGCAACACCCAGCTCGCCACCACCGTCGGCGCGCAGTTGCGGGCCGCCGCCGACCAGACCTCGGCCACCGAGGCGCTGCCGGACCTGTCCGCCACCGTCCGGGACAACGCCCCCTCGCCCGAGCAGTCGCTGCGGACCACCTTCGCCACCACCGCGCCCCGCTGGCCCGACCCCGACGGCCGCTCCGCGCCCCTCCCGGCCGGCGGCCAGACCCACACCCCCGCCCCGGTCACCACCACGGGCACAACCCAGAGCCCCCCGCCGCCCCCGCCGAAGAAGGCGGGCACCAAGGCGAAGACGAGCCCGCCCAAGACCACCAAGACGCAGACGGACAAGGGCAAGGCCAAAGCAACCGTCACCACGCCGCCGCCCGCGGCCCCGTCCCCGTACGTCGCACCGCGCGGCAACCTCGTCCGGACCCCCGGCGACGGCTTCTGTCTGCAGTACGCCGTCATCGGCAGCGCACCCCAACTGGTCCGCCAACGGCTGCAACAGGCCGGCCTGACCCTCGACCCGGGCACCGCCGCCTGGCTCGGCCGGCCCGCCCAGGTGCAGCAGGCACTGATCGCGCTGGAGCAGAACCCGGCCACCACGGCCCCGGGCACCGGGCATCTGCGTGCCACCCAGGGGCAGGTGCAGAACCTGGTGCTCGCCCGGCTGACGGCGGCGGCGGACGGCAGCCGTCCGCTCTCGCCCCACGTGCTCGGCCAGCTCCGGGGCGCCCTCGTCGGCGGATTCGCGGCCGAGGCCCAGAACAGGCCGCTCGCCTGGGTCGACGCACGGCTGGCGCAGTTCGGCATCACGGGACTGACGCGCGCCGAGGACATGGACCCGGTCGACCTCCAGACCCTCTACACACAGGCCGTCTCCGCGCCGGGCGCACCGCCCGCCCCGGCGGGCAGCCCGCCGAGCAACCGCCAGATGTTCACCTACCTGCGCGCGCAGAACGCGCTGCCCACGCTCGCCACCATGACGCAGGACCAGCGCCGGGCGCTGCTCATCGCCGGTTACCACCAGAGCACCGCACCCCTGACCCGGCCCGAGGCGGCCGCGCTCACCCAGGCGGTGCGGAACTGGGACACCGAGTGGGGCAGCCCGCTCGGCGACGCCTTCCTGCCGCTGCTCGCGGACACGCTCGACGCCCCGATAGACGTCTTCCAGCCCATGCCCGGCACCACCCCGGCCGGCGGCACCCACGGCATCGTCCTGCGGTACGGCCCGGTCACGACGACACCGGCGCTGGAGGTGCACTACACCGGCCTCAACCACTACAACGCGAGCACGGCGGGCCCGCTCACCGCCCCCACGACCACCCACCCGACGTCGAGCGCGCCCCGGCACGCCGACGACGCCCCCAGCACCCAGCCCGACGGCCGCCACCGCCCCGCACCCACCAACAGGAACCAGGAACCCGCACCCCGCGTCACCGAACCGGTCGCCAAGGGCGCCTGGTTCCACCTGCGCCCCCACGCCCCTCACGCCACCCTGCACACGGAACGCTTCGACCCCCACGCCGACCCGACGGCCAACCCACCCGAGCCGGGCAAGCTCTCCGGTGCGACGACACTGATCCGCGCGGATGTGCGCCGCATCCAGGTCGGCGACAACAAGTGGGTCCGCGACTACACCCTCAACCTGCCCACCACCGGACTCACCGAGGAACAACGCGACACGCTCACCGCGCGCCTGACCCGCCTGGCCGACACCCACCTCAACAACGGTCTGGCACTGCCCACCTCACGCGACCAGTTCCACCTCACCGTCAATCTCCACGACGACCCCAGCCATCCCGAGGCCATCAACCTCACGAACACGGCCAACCCGTCACGCGCCAACCAGCGCCACTTCGACCTCAACCACAGCGACGCGGATCTGCTGCACGAACTCCTCCACTACCTCGGCCTGCCCGACGAGCAGCGCGACAACGACTTCCTCTTCCGCAACCACCCCCACAGCACCGCCGTCCACACCACCGGCCTCATGGCCAATACGGACGGCGACCAGCCCTTCGTCATCCCCCACCGCTACCTGCAAACCATCGAGAACGTCACCGCCGCCACCAACACCCCGCTTCACGACCACACCGGACAGAGCACCACCACCTTCTACGCCGACCCCGACGAAGCCCCGCATCCCGCCACCGAACCCCCCACCTGGCCCACCTCACAGGCACCCGTCGCCACACCGCCCCGGCCCACCGCTCCCGTCTCCACCTACGTGCGGAACTACGGCGCGCTGCCCGACGGCACGGTCGGCCTCGTGCAGATGCAGCCGTTCTCGCCGGAGGTGGTGGACGGGCTGCACCGGCAGGTCTACGCGGAGCTGGGGGTCGACGAGGACAATCCGCCCGCCGAGGTGCGCGCGCAGGTCGAGGACCGGCTCAGCGGCACCAACCTGGTGCTGCATCTGCCGTACGTGCGCAGTGCCGGCGGTCACCGGGTCACCATCAATGTCGACGGACGCGACCACACCATCGACGTACAGCTCACCCTGTCCGACCCGCATGCCTCGTCGCGCCAGGGCGAGTTCGACACGCGTGACCCCGACAAGCACGTCGAGCGGCGCGGCTTCGGCACCCGGGAGAACTTCTCCGGGCAGCCCTCCGGCACCTACCGCACCTTCCAGGTGCCGTGGACCGGGTCCTGGCCGTTCGGCGGGTCGTCGGTGGCGCGTGCGCTGGACGCGTCGGTCACTCCGTCGGTGACGCACAACCAGGCCTCCGACACGCTCACGGTCACGCATGTCGTGCAGACCACGTCCGCCCAGCGCTCCAACGAACCGTCGGACCCGGTGGAGTTCACCACCCACTGGCGGGTCCGCCGGGACGCGCCGTCCGTGACCGCGCCCGCCGCGGCCACCACCGGTGCGCGCACGGACGGCTGGGGCCACCCGCGGTCGCACGGTCCGGCCACCGTCTGGTTCCCGCGCCACCTCACCGCCGCCGACCCCGCGCCCGGCTCCCTGCCGGCTCCCGCCGACCCGCACGACCTGCCGCTGTTCGGCGTCGACTCGGTCATCGACCCCCGTGCCCTCTACGAGCACGTGCACCAGTCCTTCCGGGCCGACTTCGACGACACCACGGCCGGGCAGGTCGCCGACTTCCTCTCCGAGCAGGTGCTGCGGGGCACCCTGCCCATGCAGCTCGACGGCAGCACGTCGGCGACGCCGTGGCACGGCGGGCTGTACTCGCCGGTGCTGACCGACGCGTCCGGCAACGTGGTGGGCATGCTGCGGCTGGTGACCACGCCGGTGGTGGGCACCCCGGAGCGGCAGAGCAACGCGGGGCAGATCAACCTCGAGAGCCATCTGGTGAACACCGGCAAGGTCGAGCTGGCGTCGAGGTACACCAGCGGGCTGGCCGGCACCGGGAACGCGGCGGCCGCGCTCACCGCCGACCGCAGCGAGGACCACGCCGACGCGAGCAGCGCGGTGGGCGGCAGCGCGGGGCTGCGCGGGCAGCTCCTCGGCACGGTCACCAACACCTACGGCGCCAGCTCCTCGTCGGGCACCATGCACGCGATCCGCACCAACCGCAGTCACCTCCTCGCCCCGGCCGCCGTCGACCACCACGTCACCCTGATCCGGCCCGACGGCACCGAGACGGCGGCCCCGGTGCTGCGGCGGGGCCACGGCATGGACCTGCGGGTGCTGAGCGCCGCGGACGCGGCCGGGCGGGTTCCGGGCGACGGCGAGGTGCGGGAGCTGTCGGACTCGCTGGAGCGGCTCGACGGCATCGGCCTCAGCGCGACGCCGCTCGACGTCACCGGCACCCACGGCCTCTACGACCGTGCCGAGGCCTGGCTGCGCCGCGAGGGCTTCCTGCCGCCCGCGCCCGGCACGGCGACCGCGCGCCGGTTCGAGCCGGAGCACCAGATACGGCTGCACGCCCAGCTCAACAACCTGCGCCGGCTGCGCGAGGCGCGCTCCCGGCTCGGGCTGCGCGCGGCGACCGACGCGATGGTGGACGGCGGCCATGCGCTCCACTTCGAGGTGCCCGACGGCTCCGACACCGGGGTCCGCCGGGTGCGGCTGGTGCTGGGCGCCACCCGGGACACCACCCCCCGGCCCGGCACCACCGGCATCCCGCAGAGCACCCACCGGCGGATCCTCGCCGGCATCCAGACCATGGGCCTGGCACAGGCCTCCGACGGCGACAGCGAGCAGCGCGGCGAGTCCTACGGCGGCTCGCTGGGCCCCATGGGCAGTGTCAGTGCGCCCACCGCCAACGAGTGGGGCACCTTCGGCTTCGGCGGCGACTACCAGTACGGCCGGCAGATCACCCAGGGCGACAGCGTGGGCGGGGTCACCGGGCACGACCAGTTCTTCATCGGCACCGGCCAGGACAGTCACGAGTTCGAGATCCCGGTACTGCTCACCCTGGACCTCTACGCCGACGACACCGGGCGGCCCACCCATCGGTTCGGCACCGACGTCAACCGGGTGCCGGGGTCGCCGGTCGCGGGCGCGCCCGAGGTGCGGGGCAGCGTCAGGCTGGCGGTGCCGGAGGGCCGTACCACGCTGCGGCCGGCGGGCCGCACCGCCCGGCCCGCGCCCGCCGCGCGGGCGGACGGCGCCCCGCGCACGCCGAACGCCGTGGACAGACAGCGGCTGGAGATGACCGACGCCACCAGCGGCGCCCCGGTCGCCGACGTGGTGCGGGTGCCGGACGACGGGCTGATCGACACGGTGCGCGGCGCCGCCGCCATCGAGTCGGTGCTCCAGCGGGCGGCCGGTGACATCCGCCGCGTGGCACAGCCGACGCCCGCGGCACCGGCCCCGGCGTCCGGGACCGTACCGACGACCGGCACGGCCACGACGACCGGCACCGCCCCGACCACGGCGACCACCGCGACGACGGGAACGGCCGCGACGACCACGGGCACGACCGGGACCGGCCCGACGGCCGCCACCGCGCAGACGTTCGCGCAACTGCTGTCTCCGCTGGCCGGTCCCGCACTGACCGACCTCACCACCCGGACCGCCGAGGCCCGGCACGCCGCGATCGCCCCCGGGAGCCTGATCGCCCACGGCCACCAGCTGTTCAAGAACACCTACGTCGTGGAGGGCCTGACGCTGCCCGGGCAGCAGGGCGACGGGCAGTACTCCCTGGAGATCCGGGCCGTCGCCCACCACGGGCGGGTGCTGGACAGCACCGCGCAGTACCTGGAGACGGGTGTCGCCGCGACGGACAACGCCCAGCAGCTCAAGTCCCTCGGCAAGTCGCACCAGTTCGGCTTCTCCGGGGTGGTCTCGCAGAACGCGCCCACCGTCCCTGCGGACTCCGGGAACGCGGCCGGTCCGAACCAGACCACCGGCCCGGAGTCCGACGGCGCGGTCTCCACCAGCGGGCCGCACCGCATCGCCAAGACGTTCAAGGGGCTGTTCAACCCCTCCGGCCGCTTCGGTTACGTGGCGCGCACCGACGCCTCCGACACCCTCTCCTCCAGCACCGCCGTCAACCGCGTGCCCACCGAGAGCGGCACCCTGCACCGGGTGGTCGCCGACGTCACCTACCTCGTGACCGTACGGGCCGGCACCCGTGGGGTGGGGGACAACACCGGGTTGCAGGGGCCGATGGACCCGATCACCTACGCCGTGGACGTGCCGGACGGGCTGCAGTTCCTCATGACGCACGGCCAGCTGGCCCGGGACGCCCAGTGGCTGGGCTTCGCCTCCGCCCTCACGGCGAGCGCGCCCGCCCCGCTCGCGACGGGCCTCGCGCTGCCGGGTCCGTACGCGCGGAACCGGGAGCTGCGGCTGGGCGGGGTGCTGTCGGTCAGCGAGTTCGAGGCGGTGCCCCGGCCGCGCGCCGGCACCACCGCGATCCCCATGACCAACCGGTACCGCAGGCAGCGGCGCGGCGAGGTGTACCGGCGGCTGGTGGACCTCGTGGAGCGCGAGGCACCGGGGGCCACGATCCCGGGTCACCCGGGCCACCAGGCGGGCGTGAACGCCCGGCTGGCGCAGCTCAGTTCGACCGCCGGGCTGCGCGGTCTGCCCGGGCGCGGCCCGGACGGCACCCCGCGCCGGGCCACCACCCGTTTCCACTTCCGCCACCACGGCTCCGGCGGCGAGCGGCTGGTCGAGGTCACCCTGACCGCCCGGCCGCGCGCGGGGCAGGCGCTCAACGCCGTCACCGGCACCTCCCGGCGGGGCTCGGGGCTCGAACAGTGGCAGTCGCACACCGCGTCCGGGCGCAGCACGGTCCGCGCCACCGTGCGGCAGAAGCAGCTCCCCGTCTCCCTGACGGGCCGTTACCAGCGGCCGCGCAACCCGGCCCGGGTGGACCGCACGGCGCCGGTGCTCTCCGCCGCCGCGGTGACGAGCCGGTCGGCGCGGCGGGCGGCCACCGTCGAGAACCGGTTCTGGCTGCGCACCGACAACGGCGCGGACTACCACGGACTGGAGTACGACTACGTCCTCTCGGTCCGCTCCGCGCTGGTCGCCGACTGGCCGCTGAACGTGCCCGGCGGAATCCTGGAGAACATGGCCGTCTCCGTCTCCGAGGCGCGGCGGAGCGGACGCAGCCCGTTCGAGGAGCTGTTCTCCCGGGGCGAGCCGCGCACCGAGGTGGTCCCGGTCCGGCTGAGCCTGCGCTTCACGGGCTCGGAGACCGCCCCCTCGGACGGCACGGCGGCGCCGACCGCCGCGTCGGTCGTCTCCACCGTCGACCCGCGCAACCGGACCCTGCCCGCCCCGGCCTCGACCCCGTACCTCGCCGACCACCAGATGTTCAGCCCGACGGGTCCGACGCCGGTCTTCGCCTTCGACGGCTGGGGCCAGCTGGAGTCCGCGCTCCAGCGGGTCGCGCCGCAGCCCGGCAGCCGCTGGCACGCACAGGACACCTCCGTCTCGCTGGAGGGGCGCGCGGTACGGCTCGGCCAGCTCCTCCAGGCGGGCCGCCTCCCGCTGGACCGCACCCGCCTGGTCAGCGACCTGACCCGTCGCATGCCGGGCAGCCGCCCCTTCGAGTCCGCCCCCGAGCAGACGCCCGCCCTGACGCTGAGCCTCTACAACCCCCGGCGCAGCAGCCACGCCAACGACATCACCCTGGACCAGCTGCACAACACCGTCGACACGGTGGGCACCATGGCCGGCGCCGACCACGCCCTCGGACTCGGGGTCACCGAACTCCTCAGCGCCGAGGACACCAACCACCACATCGCCGGTCTGTCCGTGCCGCTCGTCCAGTCGCAGGTGCGGCCGTCCTCCTTCGGCGGCAACATCTCCGGCGGGCGCCGCGAGTGGCTGAAGAACGGCAGCACCGCCGCCCCCGCCGACGGCTCCCGGGGCACCCGCAGTTACCTCCTCGACGTCGACGCCCATGTACTCGTCGAGGGGCCCGAGGGTGTCCTGCACGTCACCGGCACGCTCACCCTGCGCGTCGAGGAGCGCGACGCGCTCGGCCACGGCCTGATCACCGCCGGCGACTCCCCCACCGGCGTGTACGACCTGCCGGCCGTGCTGCCGGGCTGGGCCACCGACCCCGTCGAGACCCTGCCCGGCGGGCTCGACGCCGCCCTGCCGCCCGGCACCACCGGGGTCCAGCTCTGGGCCGCCCTCGGCCCGGACACCGACGGCGAACGGCTCGGCCGCGCCCTGTACACGGCCTCCCGCGCCGCCGTGCTCGGCAACCGTCCGGTGGAGCTGATGACCCGGGGTCCGGAGGGCATCCGCCGCTGGGCGTTCACCCCGCGCGGCCACCTCCTCGCCGACCCCGCGGCCGACAGCGACCTCGCCGACGCGTGGGGCGACTTCCACAGGGCGGCCGAGACGCTGCACGGCGCCGCCGACACCCTCGCCGACGCGCCCGGCCGCATCGACCGGCTGACCCGTTCCCTGTACGACGCCGACCGGCGGCACGTCGACGCCGACGAGCGGCTGCGGGCGGCGCGGGACGCCGTCGAGGCGGGGACCCTGGCGAAGAAGCGGGCCGAGCAGCGGGCGGGACGCGCCTCCCGGGCGGCCCGGGCGGCCGAGCGTCAGGTCACCGCGTTGCGGGGGCAGCGGTCCCGGGCGGAACAGGTGGTGGCCGCCCTGCCCGACGCGGTGGCGGCCGACGAACGGCGCGAGACGGCGATCCGCGCCAGGCTGCGGGAGGTGCGCACCGCGCTCGCGGAGGTACGGGACACCGTACGGGCCGAACGGACGGAGGCCGCCCGGGCGGCGGCGGAGGCCGCGAAGGGCCGGGGCACACCGGCCGGGACGCCCGCACCCGACGTCACCGACGTCGGCGACGATCCGCGGGTGCGGGCCGCCGAGGCGACCGTCGCCGACGGCGAGAAGGCGCTGAAGCAGGTCACCACACGCCTGGAGACCAACCGGAAGACCCTCGCCGACGCCCGTACCGCACTGAGCACGCTGCCGCAGCGGATACGGCAGGCCGAGGGCGTCCGGACGGCGGCACGCGAGCGGTACGCGGCGGAGGTGGCGACCGCGCGCCGCCTGACCGCGGACCTCCGCATCGCCGGGACACGCGAGGCGCGGGCGACGGTCCGGACCGCCCGGGCGCGGCGCAAGGTGGGGCGGCGCACGGCGCAGCGGGTCGCCACCGTGGTGGCGCAGCAGCAGGCGGCCCGGGACCTGACGGACACCCCCGACCTGCTGACCGACCTCGCGGTGGCGCTGCGGCCGCACGCCCCGGCGCCGGAGCAGTCGCTGCGCACCACCTTCGCCACCACCCCGCCCCGCTGGCCCGCCCCCGAAAGCGAGTTCGCCCCGCTCCCGGCGGCCGGACAGACGCACACCCCGGGCGCGGTCGTCCCCAAGGCGAAGCCCAAGCCCGCTCCGAAGACCACCGGCACGGACACCAGGACCGAGACCAAGGCCAAGGAGGCGCCCAAGGCCAAGGCCCCGGTCAAGGGCACCACCACGGTCCCGAAGAAGGACACGGGCAAGGACAAGGGCAGCGGCGAAGACAAGGGCAAGGCCGCGGTCGTCCCGCCCGCCGGCACCACGCCCACGGCCTCCCCGTACGTGGACGCCGCCGGGCACGCCGTCGAGACCCCCGGCGACGGCTACTGTCTGATCTACGCGGCCATCGGCAGCGCCCCCCGCGTCGTGGGCTCACGCCTGGCCGCCACCCCCGGGTTCAACCCGGGCGCCGCCGCCTGGCTGAACCAGCCGGCCCTGGTCCAGCAGGCGCTGCGGGACCTGGCGACGGTGCCCACCGGCCCGGCCGGGCAGGCCGCGGCGACCAGGCTGCACTACGTGCGGGACGCGCTGCGCGGCCTCGTCGAGCAGCGGCTGACCGCGCTCGCCACCCCCGGCACCACCGCGCCGCCCCCGCTGTCCCCGCACACCGTCAGCCAGCTCCGCAGCGGTCTCGTCGCCCCGTACGCGGCCCGGGTGAACAGGATGGACGACGCCGCGCTCACCGCCGAACTCACCAGGTTCGGGCTGCACGGGCTCACGCGCGCGGAGCAGATGTCGCCCTTCGACCTCCACACCCGGTACGCGCAGGCCGTGACCGCGCCGGGCGCCGCACCGGCCCCGGCGGGCAGCCCGCCGAGCAACCGCCAGATGTTCGCCTACCTGCGCGCGCAGAACGCCCTGCCGACCCTGGCCCAGCTCGATCGCGCCCAGCGCCGCGCCCTGCTCATCGCGCACTACCCCGAGAGCACGCTGCCGCTCTTCCCCGACGAGACGAGGGTCCTGCGGTCGGCGGTGCGGAACTGGGACACGGCGTGGGGCGGCCCGATCGGCGACACCTTCCTGCCCCTGCTCGCCGACGTACTGGGCGTCGCCGTCGACGTGTTCCAGCCCCTCTCCGCCGCGACGGCCGGCGTCTCCGCCACCGGCAGGGCGCGCGGCATCGTCAACCGCTACGGCCCGGCCACCGCACCGCAGACGCTGGAGGTGCACTACACCGGCCTCAACCACTACAGCGCGAGCACCACGACGCCCACGACCACCACCCACACGACGTCCAGCGCGCCCCGGCACGCCGACGACGCCCCCAGCACCCAGCCCAACGGCCGCCACCGCCCCACACCGAGAAACCGCAACCAGGAACCCGCCCCCCGCATCACCAAACCCGTCGCCAAGGGCACCTGGTCCCACCTGCGCCCCCACGCACCCCACGCCACCCTCCACACCGAACGCTTCGACCCCCACGCCGACCCGACCGCCAACCCACCCGAGCCCGGCAAACTCTCCGGCGCCACCACCCTCATCCGCGCCGACGTCCGCCGCATCCAGACCACCGACAACACCTGGATCCGCGACTACACCCTCAACCTCCCCACCACCGGCCTCACCAAAGAACAACGCGACACCCTCAACGACCGACTCACCCGCCTCGCCGACACCCACCTCAACAACGGCCTCGCCCTGCCCACCTCACGCGACCAGTTCCACCTCACCATCACCCTCCACAACGACCCCACCCACCCCGAAGCCATCAACCTCACCGACACGGCCAACCCCACCCGGGCCAACCAACGCCACTTCGACCTCAACCACAGCGACGCCGACCTCCTCCACGAACTCCTCCACTACCTCGGCCTGCCCGACGAACAACGCGACAACGACTTCCTCTTCCGCAACCACCCCCACAGCACCGCCGTCCACACCACCGGCCTCATGGCCACCACCGACGGCAACCAACCCTTCCAGATCCCCCACCGCTACCTGGAAACCATCGAAAACGTCACCGCCGCCACCAACACCCCCCTCCACGACCACACCGGACAGAACACCGACACCCCCGCCCTCAACCCCGACAAAGCGCCCCACCCCGCCACCGAACCCCCCACCTGGCCCACCTCGCAGGCACCCGTCGCCGCACCGTCCTCCACGTACGTGCTCGCGTACGGTGCCCAACTGGACGGCAATGTGGGCCTGGTGTACCTGGAGCCGTTGCCGCCGGCCGTGGTGGAGGGGCTGCACGAGCAGATCCTCGGTGCGCTCGGGCTGGCGGGGGCCGCGGCCGATCATCCGGTGCGGGAGCAGTTGCGGACGGTGGCGAGCGGTGCGGAGCTGGTGCTGAACCTGCCGTATCTGCGCGGGAGTCTGGGTCACCGGATCACGGTGCGGGTGAACGGCAGGGACCGGACCGTCGACGTACGGATGCGGCTGGACACCCCGGTGGCGGCGGCCCGGTACGGGCAGTACGAGGGCGGCGAGCGGGACGTACGCGTGGAGCGGCGTGGCATCGGCACCCAGGAGTCGGTGGCCTCGGAGGCGTCGGGCACGGTCCGTACGCTGCTGCTGCCGTGGACCGGGCTGTTCCCGGTGACCCGGGCGATTCCGGTGCGCGGGGTGGATGCCGCGCTGTCGCTGGCGATGGCGCTGAACCAGTTGTCGTCGACGGCGTCGGTGACGACGGTGGTGCAGGCGACGTCGGCGCAGCGCAGCAATGAGCCGTCGGAGCCGTACGACTTCACCGCCCGGTTCGAGGTGCGGACCGACACCCCGAGGCTGGCGCCGCCGGTGACGTGGGGGGCGCCGCGGGCGCACGGGCAGGTGACGTTCTGGTTCCCGCAGCATCTGGCCTTCGACGAGGAGGGGGAGCTGCCGCAGGCGGCCGGCCTGGACGATTCGCCGGTGTGGGGTGTGGACACGGTGGCGGAGCCGCACCGGCTGCTCGCGGAGGCGCTCGGTCACTTCGCGGCGGAGCTGGGGTCGCTGGACGAGGACTCGGTGGCGCAGTTCGAGACGTTCCTGTCGGAGCCGCTGCTGGCCGGCACCCTGCCGATGCAGCGGGACCGGGGGGTGTTCTCGCCGGTGCTGCTCGACTCGTCGGGGCGCGCGGTCGGCATGTTCCAGTTGCTGACCCGGACGGTCGTGGGCGACCCGCTGCGGCGGAGCGTGCCGGGGAAGATCAACCTGGAGAGTCATCTGACGCAGGTGGTGAAGCTGGACGCGCAGTCGGCGTTCACCAGCGGGGTGACGCTGTCCGGGAGTGTCGGTCCGGCGCTCACCGGGGACCACGCGGAGGGGCATCCGGACGCGATGCGCCGGATCGGCGGCAACGTCCTGGGGCGCGCGGCGGTCCAGGCCAACGCGCACCAGTCGCTGGCGCAGAGCGGCAGTGCGGCGCTGATGCACGCGGTGCGCAGCAACCGCGGTCATCTGCTGGCCCCGGTCGAGGTCCGGCACACGCTGGTGCTGCATCTGCCGGGCGGCGGGCGGAAGGAGTTCGCGCCGGGCCGCTGGCCGCGGGGGATGCATCTGCGGCTGCTGGCCGCCGAGGATGCCCTGGGGCACGTTCCCTCCGCGGAGGAACTGCGGCGGCTGCCCGCGGAGTTGGAGCATCTGAGGTCGATCGGGACGACCGCGACGCCGCTGGCCGTGGAGGGCGCCGATCCGCTGTTCGGCCATGCCGAGACATGGCTGCGCCGCGAGGGCTTCCTGCCGCCCGAGACGCACGCGCGCAACCGGGTGCTGCCCGACGAGGCGCTGGTGCAGGCGCAGTTGAACAATCTGCGGCTGTTCGAGCAGGCCCGTTCCGAGGTCGGCACGCGGGCGGCGACGGACGCGATGGTGGACGGCGGGCACTCGCTGTTCCTGGAGCTGCCGACGGCGACCGGGACACGGCGGGTGCGGCTGGTGCTCAGCGCGGTGCGGGGCACGGGTCCGAGCGTGCACACGCGGGTGCTGCCGGACGTGCAGGGCATGGGTGTGGCGTCGCTGTCGCTCGGGGGCAACGACCACAAGGGCTTCACGGTCGGCGGGTCGTACGGCGCGGGCGGCACGTTCGGGGTGCCGGTGCGCAAGGGCGCCTGGACGGTGGGCGGCAGCGGCGACTGGGTGGGCGGTCACCAGGAGCGGCACGACCACAGCGTGCAACTGTCGGTCGGGCACGATCAGTTGTTCATCGGCAACGGGGAGGGCCAGCGCAGCGAGGTGTTCGAGGTGCCGGCCGAGCTGGCGCTCGACCTGTACGAGGGCCCCGGGGACGATCCGGCGGTGCGGTTCGCGCACCACACGGTGCCCGCCCCGTACGTGCCGCCCGGCGCGCCGCCGGCCGCCCCGGCGGGTCCGCCGCCGGACCGGGTGCCGGGCACGGTGCGGCTGTCGGTGCCGACGCACCGTACGCTGCCCGCCGCGGCGCCCGTTCCGGCCGCGCCCGCGCCGCACACCGTGCGGGCGGCCACGACGGCCGACGAGGATCTGCGGAAGCTGACCGACGACGCCGGCCGCCCGCTGCCGGGCACGGTGCTGCTGCCGGACGACGCGATGGTGGAGGTGTTCGGGGCGTCGGCCGCCCTGGACGACGCCTTCCGCGCGGTCCTCGGCAACACCTACCCGGGCCATCCGGCGCGCGGTCTGCTGGACGACGTCCGGGACGCGGCGGCGGAGTACACCCCGGCGGTGGTGGCGCGGGCCGGGCGGGCCGTGGGCGAGTCGCTGGCCGGTGCGTCGGCCACCGATCCGACCACCGTGGCCGCGCAGTTGCTGACCGCCGCGCGCAGCCCCGTCGTCCTGCCGGCCCGCGCCCACCAGGTGTTCAAGGGCGCCTATGTGGTGGAGGGGCTGGCGCTGCCGGGGCTCGCCGCGGACGAGGTGATCTCCGTGGAGATCCGGGGCGTGCTGCGCAGGCCGCGCGGGGACGGGGCGGTGCCGCAGTACTACGAGACGGGGCTCAATGCCGCCGACGGGGCCGCGCAGCAGCGGGGCACGGTGCGCAGCGGGCAGTTCGCGGGCGGTTTCCAGGCGGTCCACAGCACCTCGTCCTCGCGCACCCCGGCGGCCGACCAGGCGGCGGGCAACGACTTCGACGGCGTGCTCGCCGCCCGCTCCGACACCCGGGGCCAGGAGGCGGGCGAGGGTACGGCGGAGTCCGCGTCCCGGCCGCGGGTCCTCAACCCGTCGGCGCGGGTCACCCGCACCGGGCGGCGTGAGAAGTCCCGGGCGCTCGCCTCCTCGACGGCCGTGTACCGCACCGCCACGGAGAGCGGCGACCAGCACCGGATCACGGCCGACGCGACACTCCTGGTGACGTTCCGGCGGGGCCGCCGCAACGCCGTCGGCAACGCGGTCGGCATGGGCGAGGGCCGTGCGGTGACGGTGGCGGTGGACGTGCCGGACGGGGTGCGGTTCCTCGCGACCCCGGCGCAGATCCGGCGCCACGCGGCCTTCTTCGCGTCGGTGGCGGGGCTGACGGTGCCGCCGCCCGTGGTGGGTTCCGTGCCGCTGCCGCGCCGCTATCTCGCCGGCCGTGAGGTGGGGCTCGGCAGTGTGCAGGCGATGAGCGAGTTCACCGACGCCACGCGCACGGTGCAGCGGCCCGATGTGCTGCGCGGACGGTTGCTCGACCTGGTGGAGCGGGTGGCCCCGGGCACCACCCTGCCCGGGCACGCCTCGCACCTGCCGGGCGTGGCCGCGCGGATCGCCGACCTCACCTCCACGGCGGGGCTGCGCACCCTGGCCGGGCGCGGCCCCGGCCACAGCCAGCGGTTCCACTACCGGCACGTCGGTTACGGCGGCGCCCGGCTGGTCGAGGTGGTGCTGCGGGCCGAGCCGGACGCCGACGACCACGCGCTGCGGGCGCTGCGCGGGCACCCGTCGGCGTCGGGGGCGGGCATCGAGCAGTTCCTCGCCCACACGCCGTCGTCCGTGACCGACGCCACCGCCCGCAACGTCCGGCACGCGGGGTTCGTGCAGTTGCAGGGGCGGTTCCCGCGGGTCACCGGCGGGCCCCGCACCGACCGGTCCGGCGCGCTGCTGACCGGTGAGACGGTGCGCGGCAACGCGGCGCGGGCGACCCGTGCCGCCGAGAACCGCTACTGGCTGCGCACCGACAACGCCGCCGACTTCGACGGCGTGCCGTACCGGATCGTCGCCGAGGTGCGCTCCACGCCCATGACGGGCTTCCTGGAGCTGCCCGGCAGCATGTTCCAGCACGGCATCCTGAGCCTGACCGACGCGGACACGGCGCTCGCCGAGCGGATCGCGCACGTCTTCCGGGGCCGCCCGGCCCGGAGCACCACCGTGTACACCGCTGCCGCGCTGCGCTTCACCGGCAGCGAGACCGGCGAACCCGCCCCGGTGGAGACGCCGTTGGCGGTCGGCCTGCACACGGCGCGCCCGGCGGCGGTGGGCGGGCGGCGGTTCACGCCCGGCGGCCCCGCGCCGGTGTTCGCCTTCGACGGCGGTGCCGAACTCGCCACCGCGCTCTCGCAGGTGGCCCCGGAGCTGACGCGGTCCTGGCAGTCGCTGGCCGCCTCGGACTCGGCGGACGCCACCGCCGTGCGGGTCGGCGAGCTGATCCAGGCGGGCACGCTCTCCCTCGACCGGCCGCGCGGACCGGCCGGCCTGACCACCAGGATGCCGGGCGCGTACCCGTTCCAGGGCCCGCCCGGCACCCCGCCCCGGCTCACCGTGGAGCTGTTCCGGCCGCGCCCGGTCACCGACACCGGGGACGTCACGCTGGACCGGCTGCGGCTGCCCACGGTGAGCGCGGGCTCCTCCTCGTACGCGGGGCTGACCGGCGGTCTGGCGTTGCAGGGCGGCTTCGCGGCCACCGACGACAACCGGCACGTGGTCGGGTTCACGCTGCCGCTGCTGGCCCGCCAGCCGCAGGCCCCGGGCCCGGGCGCCGCCGTCAGCGGGACCCGGCGCAACTGGCTCAAGCAGGGCAACACCGCCGCCGCCGAGGGCAGCCGCGGCAGCCGCAGCCACGAAATCCTCGTCGACGCGCTGATCACGGTGCACGGCCCGGACGGCGACCGGTACGTGACCGGCACCGTGCGGATGCGGCCCCGGGAGCGCGACGTGCTCGGGTTCGGGGTCACCGCCGGGCGCACCGACCCCGGCGTGTTCGACGGCGCCTCGCTGGTCCGCGAGGCCGCCGACGCGCAGGTCCGTGCGGCCGACGGCCGGGACGACGCGCGCGCCGACGAGGTGCTGCGGGACTGGCGGACGGTGCCGCTGCGCGAGCTGCCGGGGCTGCTGGCGGACGGCGTCCGGGCGGGCGAGGGCCGGGACGACACCACCGTGCAGCTGTGGCTGGCCACCGACGGCGGCGCGCCGCAGACGGCGCGCGCCCTGTACGCCGCCTCGGGCCTGGCCGCACGCCTCGGCCGGCCGGTCGAACTGGCGCTGCGGGACGGGGACGGCCTGCGCTTCCGGCGGTTCGACGCCGACGGGGAGCCGGCGGAGGTCCCGGCGCCGGCCGCCGCTCCGGCCGCGGCTCCCGCCGACGACGGTGACGCCGACGGCTGGGCGGGCGTACGGGAGCAGGTGCGCGCCCTGGAGGAGGCCGGGCGCGCGGAGGCCGACGCGCGGGCGCGGGAGGCGGGACTGCAGACCCGGATGCCCGGCCTCGTCCGGACCCGGGACGACGCCCTGCCGCCGGTGACCCACGCGGCGGCGGAGCTGGCCGGTGCCCGCACCGCCGCCGACACCGCCCGCGACGCCCGTACCGCCGCCGAGCGGGCGCTCACGGCCGCCGAGCGCACCGACGGCGAACGGCGGCGCCGCGTCACGGAGTTGACGGCCGACGTGGCCGACAGCGAGACCCGGGTGACGGCGGCGGACGGCACCGCGCGGGCGGCGCACCAGGCGGTGACGGCGGCCGAGGCCGCGCTCGAGACGGCGGAGCGTGCCCTGCGAGAGGCCACCGCCGCGGCCTCCTCCGCGCGGGGCGGCGGCTCCCGGCGCAGTACGAGCAGCTCCTCGTCGGGCGGTTCCGTCACCCGGCGTACGGCACGCCGGGACGATGCCCGCACCGCGCTGGCCGCCGCCCGGACGGCGGCCCAGGACGCCGACCGCGCCCTCGACGCCGCCCGGCACGTCGCCGAGGACGCCGCGCGCCGGCTCGGCCTGGCCCGCGACGCGGCCCGCGCGGCCGCCGCCGGTCTGGAGCGCGCCCGGCGGGACGCCACGGCGGCGCTCGCGGACGACCGGGCGGCCCGCACCGCGCTCACCGCGGCCACCGGCCGCCACGACGCGGCCGTCGCCGCGCGGGACGCCGCACAGCGGGCGGTGGACGCGCTCCAGAACGAGATCGCGCACGCCCTCACCGAGCAGACCCACCAGGCGAACCTCCAGCGGACCGCCCAGCGCACCCTGACGGACCGGGTCGCCCTCCTGGAGGCGGACAGGGCGGCGGCCGGCGACGGCACCGTCCCGCTGCCGACCGACTCGCTCGCCTCCACCCCGGCCGCCTGGCCCCACCGCACCCCCCGCCCCGCACCGGCACGGCTCACCCCGGGGACGGGCGGCGAGGTGGCGGAGTCGTCGGACTCGGAGGACGAGGCCGAGGCCGAGGAAGCCGAGGACGCCGAAGAAGTCGAGGAGGTCGACGAGGACAGCGAGGACAACGAGGACGGTGCGGACAGCGAGGACGAGGACGGTGACGGCGGCGAGGGGGCCGGCCCCGTCGTCCCCCGCGGCGAGCGCCCCGACTCCTTCGTCCGCTCGCTCTCCCGGCTGCTGACCGCGTCCGGCGCCGCCCCCGCCTGGACCCGCGCCCGCGACCCGCACGGCGCGCTCCGCGACTGGGCCCGCGCCGACGTGTCCGCGCACGGCGCCCCCGGGGACGCGGCGCTCCCCGGCCCCGACACCGAGGTGAGCAACGAGCGCCTGGAGAGCATCGACGCCCTCACCGACGCGCTGCGCGCCCAGTCGATCCTCCAGGGCGTGCTGACCGTCGCGGACGCGGGCCTTGACGAGGCCGCACGCCTCGCCCTGGTGCTGGACCGCCCCGACTCCCCCGCCTACATCTCCACCCTGGCCGCACTGGTGGCCCGGGAGACCGGACGGCCGGTACGCCTGGTCCTCCCCGGCGGTGACGTCCGCGCCTACGGTCCCGAGGAGGGCGCCCCCCTCACCCTGTACTTCGACGGCGAGAGTTTCTCGACCACTCCCCCCGCCCCGGACGACGACTGACCGCCCGACGGCGCCTCCCCCCGCACGCACACCCGTCCCCGGAAGGAACCCCACCCCATGTCCGGCACCAACGACCCCCAGCACCAGGGCGCGACGGGCGGGGCGACGCCCGCCCCGGCCCCGGACGCCACCGCGGAATCCGCCGTCACCGCGGAGCCCGCCGCCGCGGCGGCCCCCGCACCGGCGGAGCCGGCTCCGGCCCCGAGCACGCCCACGGCGCCCGAACCGGCGGCCGTCGCACGGGCCGCGACGCCCCCGGACGCCGAGGCCGAGACGGACGCCGGCACCGCGGCCGCCACCGACACCCCTGGCACCCTCACCGCCGGCGCCGACGAGGACGCCGACGGCGCCCGCCCCTCCGGACGTCCGTCCCGGGGGATACTCGCCGGCGCGGCCGTCGCCGGGGCGCTGCTGGTGGGCGTGCCGTTCCTGGTCTCCGGGATGCTCGATTCGTCGGACGCCAAGGACTCGCCGTCGGACCGTGCCGCCAACGCCGGTACGGTCCTGGACGATCCGGCGGCGGACGGCGGCGGCGCCTACGGTTCGGCCTCGCCGACCGCGTCCCCGTCACCGTCGGACAGCGAGGACGACGGGAAGAGCGGCAAGAAGGACGGCAAGAAGGGCGCGAAGGCGGGCGCGGCGGCGGGCGCCGGTGCGGATGTGGTCGCGGAGAGCTCCGAGAAGGCGGCCAAGAAGGGCTCCCCCGGCAGGAGTTCGAAGAAGAAGGCGGGCGGGGCCGTCGCCACCGAGACGGTCATCAGCGCACCCGGCACCACCCTCTACAGCCACGCCTCCCACCGCTGCATCGAGATGGTGGGCCACAAGGGCGCGGACGGCTCACCGCTGGAGATCTGGGACTGCGGCAAGGCCGACTGGCAGAAGTGGGACTTCCGTTCGGACGGCACGATCCGCTCGATGGGCCTGTGCATGGACGTGGCCTGGGGCTCGCGGGAGAACGGCGCGGTGATCCAGCTCGCGGTGTGCAGCGGCAACCCGGCCCAGCAGTTCCGTCTCAACTCCAGCAACGACCTGGTCAATCCGCAGGCGGACAAGTGCGTGGACGTCAAGGACCAGGCGACCGGCAACGGCACCCGGCTCCAGCTCTGGGACTGCAACGGCCAGGACAACCAGAAGTGGAGCACCCGCTGAACCGGCCCGGGCCGTGCCCGGGCCGGCGTCCGGGCCGGGACCGCTCGTGGACCCGGCCCCGCTCGGTGCGGTGTCCGGTCAGGACCGCTCGTAGACCCGCACCCAGTCGACCGTCATCCGGGCCGGCAGCGGTGTGCTCGACGTCACCGGGCCGGGCCAGGTGCCGCCGACGGCCAGGTTGAGCAGCAGGTAGAAGGGGTGGTCGAAGACCCAGGGATGCTTGGCGTCGTGCCGCGCACGCCGGTCGCTGTGGTACGCCGTGCCGTCGACGGTCCAGGTGATCCGGTCCTTCGTCCACTCGACGCCGTAGGTGTGGAAGCCGTCCGCGTAGCGCTCGCCGTCGGGCAGTTCATGGCTGCCGCCGAGGCCCTCCTCGGCGTACCCGGGGCCGTGCACAGTCCCGTAGACCAGGCCGGGTTCGCCGCCGACGACCTCCATGGCGTCGATCTCCCCGTTGCCGGGCCAGGACTTCTCCTCGTCGTTGTCGCCCATCATCCAGAACGCCGGCAGGGTCGCCTTGCCCTCGGGTACCCGGATGCGGGCCTCGAACTTCCCGTAGGCCTGGGTGAACCTGCCCTTTGTGGTGAGCCTCCCGGACGTGATGTCGCAGCTGCCGTAGGGGCAGTCCGCCATGTCGGGGAGCTGGTCGCGGCGGGCGGTGAGGACGAGGCGTCCCTTTCCGTCGAGGGCGGCGTTGGCGGTGCGGTCGGTGTAGTACTGCCACTCCTCGTTGCCCCACTGGGGCTCGCCGCCGGTGTCGTGGACCCACTTGTGGGGGTCGGGCGGCGTGCCCCGCGCGCCCTTGAACTCGTCCGACCAGGTCAGCTGCCAGCCGTCCCGGTCCGTGCCGCCCGCTCTCGCGCCCCCGTCGCCACCATCGTCGTCGCCGCCACCGCAGGCCGCGCAGGCGGCGAGCAGGGCGAGTACGGCGGCCCAGACGGCCGGCCGGAGGGCCGACGGGCGCGGGCGGGACGGGAGGTGGCGCGTGCGGTGCATGACTGCACCCTATGGGGACGCATGTCCGTTCGGGCGACCGAATACCCTCTGCGGGAGCCGCAGTCGAGAAGAGTCGGAAGAGACCGGAAGAGAGACGGGAATCAGTGGACCTCGTAGCGAGTGTGCTGGTCGGGTTGGTGGCCGCGTTCCATGTGTACGCCCTCGTACTGGAGATGTTCCTGTGGCAGAAGGCCCCGGGCCGGCGGCTGTCCGGCATGGACGCCGAGCTCGCCGCCGCCACGGCGCCCCTCGCCGCCAACCAGGGCCTCTACAACGGGTTCCTCGCCGCGGGGCTCGTCTGGGGGCTGGTCGCCGACGATCCGATGGGCTTCCGGGTCCGGGTGTTCTTCCTGGTGTGTGTCGTGGTGGCCGGGGTCTTCGGCGGGGTGACGGCGAACAGGCGCATCCTCGGCGTCCAGGCCCTGCCCGGCGCCCTGGCCCTGATCGCCGTCGCCGTCGCGGGCTGACGGGACGGCCGGCCGCGCGGAACGGCCGCGCGCCGGCCGGCCCGGCCCCCGTCAGCCTCCGAGGAGCTCGGTGAAGCGCCGTACGTCGATGTTGCCCCCGGAGGCGATCAGGCCGATGCGGCGCGGTGTCCGCTCCAGGCGTCCGGCCAGCAGGGCGGCCAGGGGGGTGGCTCCGCTCGGTTCCAAAACGATCTTCAGGCGCTCGAAGGCGAAACGCATGGCGTGGACGATCTCCTCGTCGCTGACGAGCGCGATCCCGTCGACCAGCCGCTGGTTGAGGGGGAACGTGAGCGCGCCGGGGGTGGGCAGGGCCTGCCCGTCGGCGATGGTGCGGGGCACCGGGACGGTGACGCGTTCGCCGCGGTCCAGGGAGCGCCTGGTGTCGTCGCCCGCCTCGGGCTCGACACCGAAGACCTCGGTGCCCGGGTGCAGCGCCTTGGCGGTGAGGGCGCTGCCCGCGATGAGCCCGCCGCCGCCGACGGGCACCACGAGGGCGTCCAACTCCCCGGTCTCCTCCAGGAGTTCGAGGGCGGCGGTGCCCTGTCCGGCGATGACGTGCGGGTGGTCGTAGGGCGGGATGAGGGTGAGTCCCCGGTCGGCGGCCAGGGCCTCGCCGAGCGCGGTGCGGTCCTGGGAGTAGCGGTCGTAGGTGACGACCTCCGCCCCGTACCCCGCAGTGGCCTCCCGCTTGGAGCGCGGGGCGTCCTCGGGCATGAGGATGACGGCGGTGGTACCGAGCTCCCGGGCGGCCAGCGCGGTGGCCTGGGCGTGGTTGCCGGAGGAGTAGGCGGCGACGCCCTTGGCGAGCTGCTCGGCGGAGAGCTGCGCCACCGCGTTGTAGGCGCCGCGGAACTTGAAGGCGCCGACGCGCTGGAAGTTCTCGCACTTGACGAACACCTCGGCGCCGACGAGGGCGTCGAGGGTGCGGGAGGTGAGGACGGGGGTGCGGTGGGCGACACCGGCGAGGCGCCCGGCGGCGGCGCGGACGTCGTCGAAGGAGACGGGTGAGGGGTCGGTCATGGCGGGCACCTCGCGGGGGGTGGGTGGTCGGCGGGAGCGGGTGGGCGGTGGCGGTGGCGGTGGCGGTCACCAGCCGGTGACGCGCGGCCAGTACGCGACGGCCTCGGGCGCGCCGTCGTGCTCGTGCGGCCGGCTGCTGTCGACGACGTGGTAACCGTGGTGCTGGGCGGCGGTGGCGCAGGCGTGGTTGGGCAGGATCCGCAGCCGGGTGCCGAGCGGCAGGTCGGGCAGGGCGGCGCCGTCGCGCGCGGTGAGCGTGCCGTGCTCCTGGCTGGCGTCGGTCATCACGAGGCCGGGGACGGGGGTGCCGTCGAGGCCGGTGACGAGTCCGTAACCCTGGTCCCGGGCCTGGCGTGCGGTGCCGCGGTCGCGGGACATGGCCATCCAGCCGCCGTCGGTGAGGATCCGGCCCAGCTCGGGGCGGTGGCCGATGACGGTGACGACGACGGAGAGGGCGAGGTCGTCGAGCCGGCAGACGCCCAGCCCGGCCATGACCAGGTCGAAGAACACGTAGTTCCCGGCACGGAGTTCGGTGACACCGGTGAGGTCCTCGGCGGCGTGCGCGGTGGGCGTGGAGCCGACGCTGACGACGGCCACGGGCAGCCCGGCGGCGCGCAGCCGCCCGGCGGCGGTGACGGCGGCGTCGCGTTCCCGCTCCGCCGCCCGGCGCCGCGCCTCGGGGGTGGTGGCGAAGTAGGACTCGCCCGCGTGGGTCAGCACACCGTCCAGGCAGCCGGCCTCGTGCAGTACGCGGCCGATGCCGAGGAGGGCGGGGTCCTCGGCGCGCAGGCCGCCCCGGTGGCCGTCGCAGTCGATCTCGATCTGCGCGGGAATCGCGAGCCCGGCCCGGCGGGCGGCGTCGGCGACCGCCTCGGCCTGCGCACGGCTGTCGAGCAGCACCCGCAGCCGCACTCCGCGCCGCGACAGGGCGAGGACGCGCGGGAGTTTGTGCGGGGCGATGCCGACGGCGTAGGTGAGGTCGGTGTACCCGCCGTCGGCGAACGCCTCCGCCTCGGCGAGCGTGGAGACGGTGACCGGGCAGGGGGCGCCGTCGCCGTTCCGCAGCAGGGCGGCGACGTCGAGGCTCTTGGCCGTCTTGACGTGCGGGCGCAGCACGACACCGAGCCCTTCCGCGCGCCGGGCGAGACGCTCGACGTTGCGCAGCACCTTGTGCACGTCGACGACGGCGAAGGGCGTGTCGGGTTCGGCGAGGGTGTGGGAGGTGGCGGAGGTATGGGCGTCGACGGGGACGGGTGCGGAGGTGTGGTCGTCGGCGGGGACGGGTGGGGAGGTGTGAATGTGGTCGGGAACGGACGCGGAGGTGTTCACAGGAGCAATGTCCGGATTCTTCATTTGGTGTAGTTGTAGACGGTCGCCCGGGAGACCCCGAGCAGATCGGCGATGGCCTGCGCGGCGTCCCGGGAGTCGAAGAAGCCGTCCCGGTGCAGTTGCCGCACCAGTTCCCTCTTGTCCTGGCGGCTCAGCGAGCGCGGGGTGCCGGCGCGTTCCGCGGCGAGCGCCTCGACGGTCTCGCGCAGTTCGCGCGCATTGCGGTCGCGCAGGCTCTCCAGCGGCCGGTCGCGGTGTTCGACGTCGGTGGCGACGAGGTTGGACAGGGCGAGAGTGACCGGCGAGAGCACGGAGACGTCGAGGTTGAGACAGAGCGCGGCGATGTACTCCCCGGCGGCGTTCTTGATGCCGATGGAGGTGCTCTTGACCGGGCGGCCGTCGGGGAACCGGTTGGGGTAGTTCTGGATGACGCTCGGGTACTCGGGGTCGGCGATGCGGGCGAGCCCCAGCTCGGTCGCGGAGTCCCCGACCCGGCGCCCGGAGAGGTTGTTCTCGATCACCCGGATCGCGTGGCGCGGGTCGCGCAGATCGTGCAGCACCACCTCGCACAGCCCGGGGAACATCCGCCCCAGCGCGACGGCGATCTTCTCGACCTCGCCGATGACGTGCTCGTCGGAGGCCACGGGTGCGTCCTCGCCCAACGCCCCCGGTGCGCCCCCACTGCCGTCGGGGCCCGTGTCCTGGTCCATGCACCTTCCCCTCCGACGGATCGTCTGCCGCCCCCGACGGTACCCATTTCTGAGCATTGGGTCCAGCTCTGGACTATTAATCCAGCAAACGACGTCCTCACGGTCGAGCTGTGCGCGAGGTATGGACAGGTGCCGAAGGGCCGTGTTGTCATTCCGCTGAACTCGATTTCCAACGTTGGAAGATGCGGTTTGCCCCGTTGAACTCCGTTGAGGAAAGGTTTCGATGACAAGAGCACACGCCCGTCCACGCATCAGAGCGTGGGCGCTGCTGGCAGCGACCGCACTGGTCCTGCCGACGTCCGGCCTGGTGTCCACCGCGTCGGCCGCCGAGGCGCCGGCCGGTGCCTCGGCCCACTCGTCCGGACAGGACGCCGTCGCGGTGCACGGCCTGAAGGGCGAGTACTTCAGCATGTCGGCGCCGGGCGCGCGGGACTTCGCGCACCTCGGCGGCACCCTGCTCGACCCGCAGATCAACTTCTCCGGCCTGACCGACACCTTCAAGGAACTGACCGGGCAGACGGAGAACACCACCGCCCGCTGGACGGGGCAGATCGAGGCGCCGGCCACCGGCGACTACACGTTCTACGCCATCGGCGACAACGGCTTCCGGCTCTTCATCGACGGCAAGGCGGTGATCGACCACTGGGAGGGCGACTGGGACAAGGAGCAGACCAGTGCGGCGGTCCATCTGAAGGCCGGTGAGAAGCACGACTTCCGGCTGGAGATGTTCCAGGACACCGGCGGCGCCAACATGTATCTGCGCTGGTCGACCCCGACCCTGGCCAAGCAGGTGGTGCCGATGTCGGCGTTCACGCCGCCGGCCGACTTCGAGGTCTACCCGGTCGAGCTGACGGTCGGTGAGGACGGCAAGAAGGTGCGCGCCCGGTTCGAGGGCAAGGTCGGTGACCTCTCCGCCCTCAAGGACCACCTCGAGGTCCAGGCGGACACCACCCCCATGCCGATCGGCTCGGTCAGGACAGTGGACCGCGACTCGCTGCAGATCAACCTCACCGAGCCGATCCAGCAGAGCCAGCAGGTCAGGTTCTCCTACGACGGCGAGGCCGGCCTCACCGCCGACGGCAAGGCCGTGCCGAAGATCATCCGGTTCGCGCAGAACGACTCGGCCCACCGTCTCACCACCACGTGGGGCGACAAGGTGGACACGAAGCACCCGCTGCCGGAGTACCCGCGCCCGCAGCAGGTGCGCGCGAAGTGGAAGAACCTCAACGGGCCCTGGCAGTTCGGCGCCGCGAAGAAGGGCGAGCAGCCGGCCTTCGGCAGGAACCTCGACGAGAAGATCATCGTGCCGTTCCCGGTGGAGTCGCAGCTCTCCGGCCTCGAACGGCACGAGGACCACATGTTCTACCGCAAGCTCGTCGACGTGCCCAAGAGCTGGAAGATCGGCAAGTCCGGCAGGTCGGGCAAGGGCGACCGGCTGAAGCTCAACTTCGGGGCCGTGGACTACCAGGCGACGGTCTGGGTCAACGGCAAGAAGGTCGCCGAACACACCGGCGGCTACACGGCGTTCACCGCCGACATCACCGACGCGCTCAAGGCCAGGGGTCCGCAGGAGATCGTGGTCGGGGTCACCGACACCGGCGGCGCCGACCAGCCGATGGGCAAGCAGTCCACCAACCCCGGCGGCATCTTCTACACCCAGTCGTCCGGCATCTGGCAGACGGTGTGGATGGAGCCCGTCGCCCAGGCCTCGATCGACGACGTGGTCACCACGCCCGACATCGACACCGGCACGCTCGCGGTGACCGCCCGGTCCGACGACGCCTCCGGCAGGGCGCGTGTGGAGGCCGTCGCCCGTGACAAGCACGGCAAGGTCGTGGGCCGGGTCAGCGGTCCCGCCAACAAGAAGCTGACGCTGCCCGTGGCGAAGCAGCACCTGTGGAGCCCGGACGACCCCTATCTGTACGACCTCGACGTCAAGCTCGTGGACGGCAGGTCGACGGACCGGATCTCCGGCTACTTCGGGATGCGCGAGATAGCCGTCAAGAAGGTCGGCGGCTACCAGAAGCTGGTGCTCAACAACAAGCCGATCTTCTCCCTCGCCACCCTCGACCAGGGCTTCTGGCCCGACGGTCTGTACACGGCGCCGAGCGACGAGGCCCTCGCCTTCGACCTGAAGGCGCACAAGAAGCTGGGCTTCAACGCCGTCCGCAAGCACATCAAGGTGGAGCCGGCCCGCTGGTTCTACCACGCGGACAAGCTGGGCCTGCTGGTGTGGCAGGACTTCGTCTCCGGGAACATCACCAACGAGACCGGTCAGAAGGCCTTCGTCGACCAGGGCATGGAGGCGATGCGCCAGCACCACGACTCGCCGGCCGTCATCGGCAACATCGTCTTCAACGAGGGCTGGGGCGAGTGGAACCGCGAGGAGACCGGACGGATCGCCGAGGCGGTCAAGGAAGCCGACCCCTCGCGCGTCGTCAACACCCACAGCGGCGTCAACTGCTGCAACTCCAAGGGTGATTCGGGCACCGGCGACATCATCGACCACCACGACTACAACAACACCGACCCGGCCTTCCCGGACGAGAAGCGGGCGGCCATGGACGGTGAGCACGGCGGCTTCACCCTGCGCACCCCCGGCCACATGTGGCCGGGCGCCCCGACCGTCATCTACAGCGGCGTGGCGGACAAGGAGGCGCTGACCGACAAGTACGTCGAGAACACCGAGAAGTTCTACCTCGACCAGGCGGGCGCCGAGCTGTCGGGTTCGGTGTACACGCAGATCACCGACCTGGAGAACGAGCTCAACGGCCTCTACACCTACGACCGCCGCGAGCTGAAGGTCGACGCGGACCGTGTCCGTGAGATCAACCGCAAGGTGATCGCCGCGGGTGCCGCGGCCGGCGACCGCAAGGAGCTGAAGGGCGGCGGCACCTGGTCGCTGGACGAGGGCTCCGGCACCACCGCCGCGGACGCGGGGCCGAACAAGAACCCCCTGACGCTCTCCGAGGGCACCTCCTGGACCCCCGGCGTCAGCGGCAGCGCCCTGAAGTTCGACGGCAAGAGCCAGTACGCCGAGACGAAGGCGCCGGTGCTCGACACCACCGGGAGCTACTCGGTCTCCGCATGGGTCAAGCTGGACGCCCTCCCGGGCAACTACGCCACCGCCGTCAGCCAGGACGGCAAGCGCCAGGCGAGCCCGTTCTACCTCCAGTACGGCCAGGGCGCCTTCGCCTTCAGCATGCCGGGCGAGAAGCGGGCCCGGATGGTGACCACGCCGGAGCTCGGCCGCTGGTACCACCTCGTCGGCGTCCGTGACGCGTCGACCAACCAGATCGCCCTCTACGTCGACGGCAAGCGGGCGGCGACCTCGGCCTCCGGCCCGAACTACGTCGGCTCCGGCCCCCTCGCGGTGGGCCGCGCCAAGTGGAACGGCGAGAACACCGACTTCTGGAACGGCGCGGTCGACGAGGTCCACGCGTACGACAAGGCGCTCGCCGCGGAGGAGGTGAGCACCCTCTACACGGCGGAGAAGCCGTAACCTCTGGCGACGCCCTGTACACACCGCGGTCCCGGTGAGCCCCGCTCACCGGGACCGCGGTGCGTGGTCGCCCATGAGCGACCACCCATGAGCGATCCGCATACCCCTCATGCCGAACATTCGCTGGTGGAATGCCCTGCGTCTTCCTAGCGTGGAGGACATGCACGAGCACCCCACCGACGCCACGTCCGGACTGGGCGGCCGGTTGCCCCTCCTCGCCCCCGATGCCCTGGACGAAGCACAGCGCGCACTGCACGACCGTCTGCGGGCCACGCGGGCACGCGCCGCGGAGGAGGCGGGCTACACGGCCGCCCTGCCCGACGGACGGCTCATCGGCCCGTTCAACGCCCTGCTGCGCACTCCGGACATCGCCCGGCCCCTGCTGGAGTGGGCCCAGGCGCTCACCCGGGCCGGCCTCCCGGCGGACGTCCGGGAGGTGGTCGTCCTCACCGTGGCCGCGCACTGGCGGGCCGAGTACGCGCTGTACGCCCACACCGCGGCCGCCCGGACGGCCGGCCTGCCCGGCCCGGCCGTCGCGGCCCTGCTCCACGGCGGGACTCCCGGCGGGCTGCGTCCCGATGCCGCTCTCGCCCATCGTCTGACCACCGCGCTGGTCCGCGAACACCGCGTGCCGGACGACCTCTACGCCGAGGCGGTGGCGGCGTTCGGCACGGACACGCTCATCGCCCTGGTCGGTCTCGTCGGCCAGTACCTCACGACCTCGGCCCTGCTGGCCTGCTTCCAGGTACCGGCACCCACCGAAGAGAAGGAAGACACCACCTCATGCCTCTGATCAACGTCTACCTGCGCCAGGGAACCACCCCCGAGTACCGCCGGAACGTCTCCCTGGGCCTCCACAAGGCGATGGTCGACGTGCTGAAGATCCCCCAGGACGACCAGTTCCACGTCTTCCACGAGGTCTCGCCCGACAACTTCCACATGCAGCCGGTCGTGTTCGGTCTGCGCCGCACCGAGCGGACCATGTTCATCCAGCTGTCCTTCAACCACCGCAGCGCCGAGCAGAAGGACGAACTGTTCCGGGCGATCGTCGACAACCTCCGGCTGTTCGCCGACGTTCCCGAGGAGGACCTGCTGATGACCATCAACGAGACGGCCCGGGAGAACTGGTGGGCCGCCGGCCGCGTCGTCGACCCGACCACCGGCTACGACGCGCGCATGAACGACGTCCTCACCGGCGACGGGGCCACGGGCTGAGGCCACCCTCCCCCCAAGCGGAACGCACACGGCAGCCGGTCGTCGCGACCGGCTGCCGTGTGCGTCGGAGGGGAGGTGGGTCCCTACACCAGTTGTCGTCTGCGGCCCAGCCAGGTCTGGGCGATGACGACGACCGCCAGGAACGCACCGCTGACGACCTGCTGGTAGGAGGAGTCCAGCGAGCCGATCTGGTTGATGACGTTCTGGATCACCTTCAGCAGCAGCACGCCGACGAGCGAGCCGCTGACATAGCCGAGGCCGCCGGTGAGCAGGGTGCCGCCGATGACGACGGCGGAGATGGCCTCCAGCTCCATGCCGTTGCCGAGGATGGTGACACCGGAGGCGAGCCAGGCCGCGTTGAGCGCGCCGGCCAGTCCGGCCAGCAGCCCGGACAGGGTGTAGACGAGGATCTTGGTACGGGCCACCGGGGCGCCCATGAGGGCCGCGGCGTCCTCGTTGCCGCCGACCGCGTACACATGCTGTCCGAAGCGGGTGCGGCGCAGCACGACGGCGCCGGCGACGAACAGCGCCAGCGTGATCCACACCGGGTTGCCGAGGCCGAGGGTGCTGCCCTGGCCGAGTTCGGCGAGGAAGGAGCCCTTGCCGATCAGATAGGTGTTGGCGCCCTCGTCGGTGAGGGAGAGCATCAGCCCGCGCGCGCCCAGCATGGCCGCCAGGGTGACGATGAACGGCGCGAGCCGGGAGCGGGCGACGAGCAGCCCGTTGACGACGCCGATGAGTCCGCAGACCGCGAGCGGCAGCAGCAGCGCCACCAGCGTGCCGTGCCGGGATCCCCAGGCCGCCAGCACCCCGCCGAGCGCGAACAGGGAGCCGACGGAGAGGTCGATGCCGCCGGTGATGATGACGAAGGTCATGCCGAGCGCGACGATCGCGAGGAACGCCGAACTGGTCGCCATGTTCGAGACGTTGTCGCCGGTGGCGAACGAGTCGAAGCTGACCGAGGCGATGATCGAGACGATCACGAGCACCGCGAGGGCGCCGTGCTGCTGGACCAGGGCGCTGAGCCGCTCCGCGCGCGAGGAGCCGATCGGTTCGGTCTCGTCCGCGGCGGTGTTGCTCGCGGTCGTCACCGCTGTGGTGTCCGTCTTGGTGACGGTCATCGCTTCCCCCGTCCCCGTGCGGCGTAGACCGCGCACACGATCACTATGGCCTGGGCGATCTGCGTCCAGGAGGGCGGCAGATCGTGCTTGATGAGGGTGGCGGTGAGCAGCTGGATGAGGACGGCGCCGGCCACCGTGCCGCCGATGCTGATGCGGCCGCCGGTCAGCGGGGTGCCGCCGACGACGACGGCGGTGATCGCGGACAGCTCCATGAGGTTGCCGAGCGAGGTGGGGTCGCTGGCCTGGAGCCGGGCGGTGGAGAGCACACCGGCCACGGCGGCGAGCAGCGCGCACACCACGTAGACGATCACGAGGACGCGGCGCACCGGGAGACCGGCGAGCTGGGCCGCGGGACGGCTGTCGCCGATGGCCAGGAGCTGGCGTCCGAAGGTGGTGCGCCGGACGACGAAGGCGAGCAGCACGGCCAGCGCGGCGGCGATCAGGATGAGGTACGGGATGCCCACGAGGTCGCCGGAGCCGAGGGAGGCGAGCGCGGGATTGTGCAGGTCCTCCAGCTGGGGCAGCATCACGAGCGCGATGCCGCGGCCGCCGACCATCAACGCCAGGGTGGCGACGATGGGTTGCACTCCGACGAAGGCGACCAGCGCCCCGTTGGCCAGACCGGCGACGGCGGCGAACAGGGCCACCGCCAGCAGGGCGGGCAGCAGTCCGTAGCCGAGGTAGAGGGCCATGACGGAGGCCGCGAGGGCCATCACGGCACCGACCGAGAGGTCGACGCCCTCGGTGCCGATGACCAGTGCCATGCCGAGGGCGACGATGATGACCGGCGCGACCTGGACGGCCTGGGTGCGGAAGTTCTCGGTGGACAGGAAGTGCGGGGTGATGACGATGTTGACGAGCAGGAGCAGCGCGACGCCGGCGTAGACGCCGTAGACCTGCAGCCATTGCAGGACGCGGGCCTTGTCGAACGGGGCGGCGGTGCGCACGGTGGCTTCAGCCATCGGTGGCGGCCTCCTTCACCGCGGTCCGCGCGGGGACGTCCCCGGCGATGGTCCGCATCAGCTTGTCCTCGGTGACGTCCTCGCCGGTCAGTTCGCCGACGACCGCACCGTCCTTCAGTACGACCACGCGGTCGGACCCTTCGATCAGTTCCTCCAGGTCGGAGGAGATGAGCAGGACGCCGAGGCCGTCCTCGGCCAGTTCGTCCACGAGTTTCTGCACCTCGGCCTTGGCGCCGACGTCGATGCCCCGGGTGGGTTCGTCCAGGAGCAGCACCTTGGGGTTCATGGCCAGCCACCGGGCGAGCAGCACCTTCTGCTGGTTGCCGCCGGAGAGTTCGCCGACCTTCTGGTGCGGAGAGGAGGCCTTGATGCGCAATCGTTCGATGAACGTGTCGACGATGCTGTCGACGCGGGCCTCGGAGACCATGCCGAAGCGGGAGAGGCGGGGCAGGGCGGCGAGCGCGATGTTCTCGCGGACCGAGAGGCCCGGCACGATGCCCTCGCTCTTGCGGTCCTCGGGCAGCAGGCTGATGCCGGCGCGGATGGCGCCGGGGGTGGAGCCGCCGCGCAGCGAGGTGCCGGCGACCACGACCTTGCCCGAACGGACGGGCAGCGCGCCGGAGATGGCCTTCGCGGTCTCGGTGCGTCCCGAGCCGAGCAGTCCGCCGAGTCCGACGACCTCGCCGGGCCGGATGCTGACCGAGACGCCGTGCAGTTTGTGCGGCACGGTGAGGTCGGTCGCCTCCAGGACGGGCCGGGCGTCGGCGGCGTGGTGGTCGCCGGTGAACTTGGTCAGCCCCTCCGCGCGGACCTCGCCCAGCTCGCGGCCGAGCATGGTGGAGACCAGGTCGAGGCGGCTGAGTTCGGCGAGCCGGCCGTGGTGGACCCGGCGTCCGTCGCGGAGCACGGTGACCGTCTCGCACACGGCGTACAGCTCGTCGAGGCGGTGGCTGACGTAGACGACGGCGATGCCCGCGTCGCGCAGGCGCCGGATGACGGAGAAGAGGGTCTCGACCTCGCGGGGTTCGAGGGACGAGGTGGGTTCGTCCATGATGACGACGCGTGCGTCGGTGGCCACCGCGCGGGCGAGGGCCACCATCTGCTGGGCGCCGACGCCGAGGGTGCGCAGTGACTGGCGCACGTCCACGCGGACGCCGTAGGTCCGCAGGGTCTCCTCGGCCTCCCGGTTCATGCGCGCGAAGTCCAGCAGCCCGAGCCGGGTGCGCGGTTCGCGCCCGAGGAAGAGGTTGCGGGCCACGCTCAGCAGCGGGATGAGGTTGACCTCTTGGTAGATGGTGGAGATGCCGGCCTTCTGGGCCTCCAGCGGGGTGGCGAAGGAGACCTGTCGGCCCTGGAACTCGACGGTGCCGGCGTCCGGCCGGTACACGCCGGTGAGCACCTTGATGAGCGTGGACTTGCCGGCGCCGTTCTCTCCGATGAGGGCGTGCACCTCACCGGGGTGCAGGACGAGGTCCACTCCGTCCAGGGCCCGGACTCCGGGGAAGGTCTTGCTGAGTCCGCGGATGGCGAGGACCTCGGCGGGTGGTGCCACCTGTGCCTCCAGGTAGTGCGGTGGTGCGGGGACAGTACGGATGGGCAGGCGCCCCGCCCGGGGCCTGGCCGGCTCCGGGCGGGGCGACGGGAGGTCAGTAGGCCTTGCCGACGTCCTGCTTGGCGTTGTCGGAGGTGTAGGCGCCGTCCTGGATGATGATGTCCTGGGCGACCTCCTTGCCCTGGGTGAAGGTGTCCAGGGTCTGGAAGGCCAGCGGGCCGAACCGGGGGTTGGACTCGACGACGCCGCTGATCCAGCCGTCGACGATGGCGTTGACGGCGTTGCGGGTGCCGTCCACCGTGACGATCTTGACGGCACCGGCCTTCTTGCCGGCGCCCTTGAGGCCGGCCACGGCGCCGAGGCCCATCTCGTCGTTCTCGGCGTAGATGCCCTTGATCCCGGGCTTGGACTGGATGAGCTGCTCCGTGACCTGCTGGCCCTTCTCGCGGGAGAAGTCACCGGTCTGCTCGAAGACGACCTTCAGGTCGGGGGCCTTCTCGGCGATGCGCTCCTTGAAGCCCTTGGTGCGCTCGGTGGTGACGTTGTTGCCCGCCGACCCGAGCAGGATCGCGACCTCGCCCTTGCCGCCCGTCGCCTCGATCATCTGGTCGGCGGCGCGCTTGCCCTGCTCCACGAAGTCCGAGGCGATGAAGGAGACGTAGTCCTTGCAGGGCGTCGCGTTGATCTTGCGGTCGATCGTGACGATCGGGACCTTCTTGGCGGCGGCGGCCTGCAGCACCGGCTCCCAGCCGTCGGAGTTGAGGGGGGCGATGACGAGGAGGTCGGCGCCCTTGGCGAGCAGGTCCTGGACGTCGCTGATCTGCTTGGAGAACTGCGACTGGGCGTTGGCCGTCAGCAGCTTGACGCCGCGCTTCTTGGCCTCGTCCTTGATGGACTGGGTCTCGGCGATGCGGAAGGGGTTGGCTTCCTTCTCGGACTGGGAGAAGCCGACGGTGGCGTTCTTCAGGTCGATCTTCTTCGCGCCGTAGGCGTCGATGGTGCAGGTCTTGCTGCCGGCCTTCGGCGTGGCGACCTTCTGCTGCGTGTCGGCGGCGGACGAGGACTTCTGCTTGTCCGACGCGTCGTCCTCCGACTTGGTACAGGCACTCGCTGTCAGGGCCACCGCTGCGGCCAGGGCCACGACCACGGGACGGGCGAGGAGGTGAGGACGGTGAATGGTGCGCTGCATGGTGACCCCGATCCGGGCGACGCTGAAAAGGGAACGGGGGAGCCGAAAGCAAGCGCCAACAGCGCGTCTCCCCCACGCCGGACCCTGTCAGGTCCGCCGCAATGAGGTTTTTACATCGTTGGAAGAGGCTTGTAAACCCCTCGCGCACGCTGCGGCTACGGGGCGTGAAGATCGCCCCCGAACACGACGGAAGACCAACGGTTCGCCGGCACACGGGGCGCACGGCAGGGGACGGCGTCTCTTGGATCGCCCCGTTCCCACGGGGCGGGGCGCCTACGGGGCTGCCCCGGGGCGCGGATGCGCGAGCGCGGCGCGCTGGGGGCTGAGCGCGCAGTTCCCCGCGCCCCTCACGGGGCCGCACACCACCGCTCACCTCCCCGACAGGGCCGAGGCACACCCCCCTAAGGGGCGCGGGGAACTGCGCGACAAGCCACCACACCAGCCGCACACGCCCGCCCCCCCCCGGGGCAACCCCGTAGGCGCCCCGCACACCCCCGGAGGGGAAGCGCGAGGCCCGCGCGGTCACCCCCGCACGCCCCTCCCCACCGTGCTCTCCCTCTCCACCAACCGATACTCCGCCGACACCCGCAACGGCGGCCGCGTATCCCCACCGAGCCGCGCCAGCACCGACTCCACCGCGAGCCGCCCGATCGCCTCCTTGTCCGGAGACACCGACGTCAGCGTCACCGCCCCGAACCGCCCCTCGATCACGTCGTCGAACCCGACGACCGCGACGTCCTCGGGCACCCGCAGCCCCCGCTCGTGCAGCACCCGCATCGCCCCGATGGCCATCGGGTCGTTGTACGCGAACACGGCGTCCGGCCGGCGCCCCGTCTCCAGGATCCGGGCCATGGCGGCCGCACCGTCCGCGTGCCCCCAGCCGTCCGTCGCGGCGACCAGCCCGTCGTCGGCGGGCAGCCCGGCCGCCTCCAGCTCCTCGCGCCAGCCGCGCACCCGGAGCTGCGCGGGCTCGCTCCGCCCGCTCCGCGCCCCGATGAACGCCACGTTCCGCCGCCCGAGCGAGACCAGGTGCCGGACGGCGTCCCGCGCGGCGGCGACGTTGTCGATGGCGATGTGGTCGTAGGGCAGGTCGTAGTCCCGCTCACCGAGCAGGACCAGCGGCACGTTCTCCCGGTCGCGCAGGTCCTCCGCCTCCAGCTCGATGGGGCTGAGGATCAGCCCGTCGATGACACGTGCCCGGAACCCCTGACTGACCAGGATCTCCTGCTCACGGCGGCCGCCGGTGTGGTCGAGCAGCACGATGTAGTCGTGCTCGGCGGCCGTGTCGACGACCGCCGCGGCGAGTTCGGCGAAGTACGGGTTGCCCAGCTCCGGCAGGGCGAGCGCGATGACACCCGTACGCCCCTTGCGCAGATGCCGGGCGGCCAGGTTCGGCCGGTAGCCGAGTACGTCGATGGACCTCTGGACGCGCTCGCGCATGGCCGGGGTGACGTGCTGATAGTTGTTCACCACGTTGGACACGGTTTTGATGGAGACCCCCGCGTGCGCGGCGACGTCCTTGAGGCTGACCCGCACGTCCATCCCTTTCTGAGCCGCCCGAACGGGCTGACGGGGCGGCACCCGACGCAGTCACCGTCGGCCCTGTTCCGCCCACACCCCGGATTTTACAACGTTATACATTCGTTTTCGTTCCGCTACAAGGTGACGGGCGCCCCCTCCCGACGTCACCCCGGGCGACGCCCCGCACACCCATGACGGGGAGGGGCCTACCGGACCAGATCCCCCGGATCGGTATTGGCCCCGCACAGCACGACGGCGATCCGCTCGCCGTCGACGAGCGGGCGACCGGTCTCCGGCGAGCCGACGACCGCGGCGAAGGCCGCGCCGGCGGCGTGCTCGACCGCCAGCCGGTGGTGGTCCCACAGGGCCTGGCGGGCCCCGACGATCTCGCCGTCCGGCACGAGCACGGAGCGTACGCCGTCCTCCTGTGCGGCGTGCAGGGCCATGGCGGAGGCGCGGCGGGCGCCGAGGGAGTCGGCGGCGACGGAGTCCACGGCGACGTCCACCGGACGCCCCGCCTCGACGGCGGCGTCCAGCGCGCGGCAGTTCCGCGGTTCGACCGGAACCGTACGGATCCCGTGGTGCCGGGCGGCGGTCGCGACGCCGGCGAACAGCCCTCCCCCGCCGACGGCGACCACCACGGTGTCCAGACCGGGGATCCGGGCGCGCAGCTCCTCCAGCAGGGTGCCCGCCCCGGCGGCGATCAGCGGGTGGTCGTAGGCGTGCGAGGTGAGCGCACCGGTGGCGGCGGCGAACTCCGCGCACGCCGCCAGCGCCTCCGCGTACTCACTGCCGACGAGGCGCACGTCGGCCCCGTACGAGCGGAGCCTGGCCACCTTCAGCGTGGGGGCCGTGGCCGGCAGGAACACCGTGGCCGGCACGCCCTGCCGCCGGGCCGCCCACGCACACGCCAGCCCCGCGTTGCCGCCGGAGGCGATGGTCACACCGATGTCCGGGAGGGTGCCGGCGTCACGGTGGGCCTGGAGGAAGTTCTGCGCGCCCCGGGCCTTGAAACTGCCCGTGTGCTGCATGAACTCCAGTGCGAGATAGACCTGTTGGCCCTGCCGACCGTGGCTGCCCCCGAGCGCTGCAGGGCCCGACGGCGCGACGCTCACGGGCCGGACCCGCCCCGCGATCCGGTGGGTCGCGGCCTCGATGTCGCCGTAGGCGAGTGGGTGCACGTCATCGCTCCGATCAGACAGGAGGACGACCCCGTCATGGCCGTCCGGCAGCGACGACGGTAACCGTCAGCGGGCGGGCCGGCGCCACGAGGCCGGCCGACGCACACGCCGACGCCGAAGTCACCCGGGGCCTGCCGTTCGGATCAGCCCCCGGACGCGGGCTCTGTCCCGAACCGCGCGCTCACATCACTGGCCGCGAATCCCGGGAACTGAGCGCCGCGGACGCGTCTCCGCCGACGAAGCCGGTCAGCGCGGCGGCGACGGCGTCGGGCTGCTCGTCGGGAAGGAAGTGCCCCGCGCCCGGCACGACGGTCCCGGTGACGTGGTCGGCCCACGGTCCGAGGGAGGCCGCCATGTCGGGGATGGAACCGTGGCTGCCGGACACCCCCAGCACCGGGACGGTCAGGCGCCGTTGTGCCAGCGCCTCGTGATTCCTGCGCGCCGACTCGGCGGCGTCCCGGTAGTAGGCCAGGGCGGCGCGGAGCCCGCCGTCGGCGGCCACGGAGGCGGCGTAGTGCTCGATCTCGGCGTAGCTGAAGGTGTCGGGGGAAAGGGCCTTGGCCTTCAGGAACCAGCCGACGTACTCGCGTTCGCGGCCGGTGAGCAGCGTCTCGGGCAGCTCGGGCACGAGATGGAAGGCGAAGTGCCAGGTCTTGTACGCCCGTTCGGGGTCGGTCGGGACGGCGTCGGGCAGGGTGATGCCCGGGATGCCGGCGTCGAGCAGTGCCAGCCCACGCAGCCCGCTCGGGTGCGTCAGTGCGAGGGAGAAGCCGACCCACGCGCCGACGTCGTGGGCGGCCAGCCAGTACGTCGTCACTCCGAGCGCCTCGAGCGCGGCGTGTACGTGCGCGGCGACCGTGTGCGTGTCGTAGCTGATGTCCGGGCGCTCGGAGTGGCCCTGCCCGGGCAGGTCGAGCGCGAGGACACGGAACCGGCCGGCCAGCTGCGGCATCACCTCGCGCCACGCCCACCAGGTCTGCGGAAACCCGGCGAGCAGCACGACCGCCGGACCGTCCGCCCGGCCGCCCTCGACCGCGTGCAGCCGGACACCACCGGCGTCGACCCAGCGGTGGCCGAACCCGGCCAGGTCGGGCAACGGCAGCTCACGCACCGGATTGCCGGAGACAGGGGGGACGCTCGCGGTCTGGCTCATGAATTCTCCTCCACTGGTGCACGCGGATGTCGCCGGTGATGTCCTCACCGTACCCCATCTTGAACCGTTCAGTTCAGGATGGGAGAATGACTCCACCAGGGAGGCGAAGGAAAAAGGGAAAGAAGAGGACGGCGAGGCCGAGTGGCAGGCAAGAAGCAGTTCGACGTCGACATGGCACTCGACGCCGCGATGCTCCAGTTCTGGCGGTCCGGCTACGCGGACACGTCGGTGGACGACCTGTCCAGGGCGACCGGACTGAACCGCAGCTCGATCTACTCCTCGCTCGGCGACAAGGACACGCTGTTCCTGCGCTGCCTGGAGCGCTACACCACGCGCTACGGAGACTTGTACGACGCCGCGTTGTCCCGCGCCGCCGGCCAACCCCTGGCAGCCGCGCGGGCGTTCTTCGACGTCACCCTGGAACGCATCGCGGACCCCACTCTGCCCGACGGCTGCCTGGTGGCCCAGACCGTCATGGCGACCCCGGCGCTGAGCGCGAAGGTCGCGGCACGCGCCCGCGAGGCGATCGGCTTCCAGCACACCCGGCTGCGCGCCGCCCTGAAGGCCGGCCGGCTCGACGACGGGGCGGCCGACTCCCACGCCACCCACCTCGCGGCCGTGAACCAGTCCCTCGCCCTGATGAGCCGAGCCGGCACGACCACGGACCAGCTGCACACCATCGTCGACGTGACCCTCGACGCACTGGCCCGAACCCTCGCCGCGAGCGACTGACATTCCAGGCCGCGCTGCGCGGAGCCGGGACGGAGCACGAGGCATCCCACGTCCGGCTCGTGAACGCTCCTGCCCGAGTGCGTCCCCCGTGCGAGCTACGGGAGATTGTCCACCGCCGGGTGACGTGCGGGAGCGGACTCGTCCGTAGGTTCTCCACTACCGACGAGAGATGAGCGAAGACACGATGACCCTCCTTCAGAAGCACACGGACACGGCCGTCTCACTCCGTGGCGTGGTCCGGGAGTACGGCAGCAAACAGGCACGCGTCCGCGCTCTCGACGGAGTCGACATCGGCTTCGCGCGCGGCACGTGGACCGCCGTGATGGGACCGTCCGGATCCGGCAAGTCCACCCTCCTGCACTGCGCGGCCGGCCTCGAGCGCCCCACCGGCGGGCAGGTCCTTCTCGGCGAGCGCGATCTCGCCACCGCTTCCGAACAGGAGCTGACCCGGCTGCGGCGCGGGGAGATCGGCTTCGTGTTCCAGAGCTTCAACCTCATCGGCTCCCTCACCGCCGAGCAGAACGTCGCCCTGCCGCTGCGGCTGGCCGGCCGCAAGGTGTCCGTCAAGGACGTCCGTGCCGTCCTCACCGACGTCGGGCTCGGCGAGCGGCTGCGCCATCGGCCCCGGGAACTCTCCGGCGGTCAGCAGCAACGCGTCGCGCTCGCGCGCGCCATGATCACACACCCCGCGGTCCTGTTCGCCGACGAACCGACGGGCGCGCTCGACTCCCGGTCCGCACGGACCGTGCTCGCACTCCTGCGCTCGATGGTCGACGTCTCGGAGCAGACGATCGTCATGGTCACCCACGACCCGGCCGCCGCGGCCGCCGCCGACTCCGTCGTCTTCCTCCGCGACGGGCGCCTCGTCGACCGTCTCGTCCGTCCCTCGGTACGCGAGGTCGCCGACCGGCTCGCGGAACTGGAGGTCTGATGCTCACCCTGTCCTTCGCCACCTTCCGGGAACGCTGGCACCTGTTCATCGGCGCCGTCGTCACCGTCGCGCTCGGCGTCGCGATCGTGCAGTCGTCGCTGCTGATCGTCGCCTCCGCCGGAAAGTACGGGGAGGCGATCGCCGTCCTCGGGATGTCGCTGGGGGTGTCGTCGTTCCTCGCCGTCTTCATCGTCAGCTCGACGTTCGCCTTCACCATCGCCCAGCGCCGCCGCGACCTCGCGCTGCTGCGCCTCGTCGGCGGCAGCCGCGGCCAGATCCGGCGGCTGCTGCTGTCCGAGGCGCTTCTGCTCGGCGTCCTCGGCACCGTCCTCGGGATACCGGCCGGAGCGGTCGTGATGAGCGCGCAGACGTCGCTGCTCACGAGCCTCGGCTTCCTGCCCGGTTCGTTCGGCGCCGCCTGGCACGGCTGGGTCCTGTGGGTCTCCGCGGGGATCGGCATCGGCGTCGCACAGGCCGGGGTGCTCGCCGCGTCGCGGCGGGCCTCTCGCGTGCGCCCGCTGGAGGCGCTGCGGGAGACCGGCGCCGCCGCGAGGGTGATGACCGGCTCCCGCTGGTTCCTCGGGATCTCGCTGTTCGTCGTGGGGATCGTCCTCATGTCGATCGCGACGGCCGTCGACAGTCCCAACGGGGCCATCCCGCTGGCGGTCAACTCCACGGTCGCCCTCGCGCTCGGCCTCAGCGCACTCAGCCCGGTCGTCGTGCCGCTGGTCGGAAGGCTCACCGCGAGCCTCGCCGGCCGTACCCCGCTCGGCTCGCTCGCGCGGGCCAACCTGCGCGACGGCGTCCGCCGCAGCGCGTCCACCGCCGCACCGCTGCTCGTCCTGGTGGCACTCGCGATCGGGCTGGCCGGCACGTTCGACACGCTGTCCGCAGGCGCACGGCGCCAACTGGCCGACGACCTGCACGCCGACCTCGTCGCCGCCGGACCGGTCGCACCCGGCACACCGGGTGTCGCGGCCGTGTCGAACGAGTACTCCCTGTCCGTCGAGGCCACCACCGTCACGCACTACGGCGGCGACACCGACAGCGAGACCGACGAGGTGGAGGCGCTCGCCGTCGACCCGGCCGCATACCAGCGGGTGCACCGGCTGCCTCTGGTCGCGGGCTCGTACGCCGACCTGCACGGCGCCACGGTCGCGGCGGCGGGCGGAACACTCGGCTCGACCGTGGGCATCCGGGCGGGCGGAAAGACGCTCACCGTGCGCGTGGTGGCCGTGCTCCCGCCGAAACTCAACGGTGGCCCGGAATACCTGCTGCCCCACGACCTGGTCCCGTCGTCCGCGCTCGGCACCGCGCGGTCCCTCGTGCGGCTCCGGCCGGACGCCGATCGGGTCGCCGTCGCGTCCACCCTGCCGCGGCCGGTCTCGTCCCTCGACGCGTACATCGCGCAGAGCGACCACGCACAGGACACCCTCAACTCCGGAGTCATGAAGGCGATCATGGGCCTGGGCTCGGTCTACGCCGTGATCGCCCTGGTGAACGCGATCGTCATCGCGGCCGGGGAACGCCGCCGCGAGTTCGCCGTGGCACGCCTCACCGGCTTCAGCCGCGGACAGGTCGTCGGCAGCGCGTTGCTCGAGGCGGCCGTCGTCGCCGTCACCGGTGTGCTGCTGGGCTGGCTGGCGGCACTGGCCGCACTGATCGGTGTCAGCGGGGTCTCCGGCACGCTGGTGATGCCGTGGGGCATCACCTGGCTGACCGTCCTCGGCGCGTTCCTCGTCGTCGGCGCGGCGAGCGTGTGGACCAGCCTCAGCGTCACCCGCCCCGCGCCGATCTCGCTGGCGGCGGCACGCGAATAGCTCTGGCGGCGGCACGCGAATAGCTCGCAGCCACGGCCTTCACAGCGTCGGCGCACTCCGCGGTTCCCGTCCCCGGGCGGGCACGCCCCGGGCCGGCAGAACCAGCACGGACCCCTCTCGCCGTCGGAGCACTAATTCCCACTCAGTTGACCGCTCCCCCCCCGGCGCGCATGCCGGGGGGGAGCGGTCAGCCGCGGTACGTCTCCAGTGGGCGAGCCCCGCTTCATTGGTGGCGGGGAGGCAGGGCCTGCGTGGCCTGGACCGAGGAGCCGCTCATTTCCGACGACCTCGTCGGCCACGCGATGCTGCGCGACCTGGGCCTGGTGCCGATCGCCACGGGCGAGCACGAGTTCACCCGGCACGGCTTCCGGTACCCGGGCACCGAGGTCATTCCGCGCGTCCCGAGGCCGATCCACAGGTCCTGAGCATTGCTCCCGGCGAACTGACCAGTACCCGCTGCTGGTCGAGGCGAGCGGCGCGCACGGCCGCTACTTCCGTTCCTGAACCTCGACGAGCCTGACCGGCTCACCCAGGCCGACGCCACCTGCTGTCCCCCGTACGACACGTGTGCCGCCCACAGCCGGTCCGGGAGACGACGCGTGTGTGGTCGCGTCGTGTCCCGGCCAGCCGCGAGTGGCGTTACTCAGGCCGACTGTCCCGCTGTGGCGGACGGTGTCCCGCTCGGCGGCGTGCCGTTGGGCGGGGTGCCGTTGGGCGGCTGACCACCGCCGTCCCCGCCACGGGTCGGCTCGGTGGTCGTGTCGACCGCGACGGTCAGCTTCGCGGTGTAGCCGGAGTCGACGTCCCCGGAGACCGTAGGCGTCTGAAGCTTCCAGTCTCCTTCGGCGAAGATGTCGTCGTCGGAGATCTTGGTGCCCACGCCCTCGAGGTTCTTCGTGGACCCGGAGTAGCCGTCAAGGGCGTAGACCTCGGCGAGCATGTCGGCGGGCAGGGCCAGCTGGGACGTCGCGAGGGCGTTGGTGACGTCGGTCGCGGAATCGGCGTCGGGATAGACCTCGAAGTGGAGGTGCGGCCAACGTCCGGTGTAGCAGCCGGGCACGATGGTCTTGAACGTCACCCGGCCCTCCGCGTCGGCGATCTGCACCCCTCGCAGGTACGTCTCGTTCTCGACGCCCTCGGAGTACATCGAGTACAGACCCTGCGCGTCACACTGCCACACGTATACCGCGACGCCCTCGAACGCGGCATCGTCGTTGGCCATGTCGGTGACCGTGAACGTGAGGGTGAGCGGCACACCCTCGACGGTCGTCCCTCCGTCGAGACTCGAGGTGATGTCACTGCGCACGATGCCCGACCGCTCGAGGATGTTGACGTCGTTCGTGCCGTCGGCCGGGTACGGCCCGTTGGTCTCCTCCGGGATCTCTCCGTCCGAGGTACCGGAGCCGGCCGATCCGCTCGCCGACGAAGCCACGCGGGTGGTCATCGCCTCACCCGCGGAACAGGCGGCGAGCGCGACGGAACTCACCCCGGCCCCGACGAGGCCCAGCCACCGCCTCCGTGTGAGAAGGGTCCTCACATCGAAACCGGCGCCCTGATCCACCACGTCCTCGTTCGGACGGGCGAGCGGTCGCCCTTCGTATGCCGGCCCTTCGGGCGTCTGATCAGCTTTCGGCACTCGGCCCATCGGTACTTCCCTCACTCTTTGCGGCGCGAACACCACCACTGTGCGGACGAAAGCTGTTCCGCACCTGTGGCGAAGGTAGGCGCACGATGAGACCGCGAGCGGCCCTGCCCGTCAGCCGAGGGCCGACGGGTGACGGGCGAGCGGCTGGACGGTGAGGTGCATGTAGGGAAAGAGCGGCAGACCCCACAGGATGTCGTTGAGCCGGTCGGCGTCGGTGACGTCGAAGACGCTGAGGTTGGCGTACCGGCCGGCGTGGCGCCACAGGTGGAGCCACTCACCGCCGCGTTGGAGCCGCTGCGCGTACTCCTTCTCGGCGGCGAGTGTCGCCTCCCGCAGGTCCCCGTCCATGTCGGGCGGCAGGTGGACGGTCATCTGGACGGCGAAGAGCACGGCCGGTCACGCCTTGTCGAGGACGAAGTCGTAGGTGACCTCGGCGACGCCGCCCGCCGAGGGGGTCGGGTCCAGCACCAGTTCGGGCTTCACGGCGGAGGCCACGTCGTCGTCGACGTAGGCGCCGCCCTTGAAGTAGAGCTGCGTGGTGAGGGTTTCGTGGCCCGGTGCGGAGACCTTCAGGTGCAGGTGCGCGGGGCGCCATGGGTGCCATCCGGCGGCGGCGACGAGCCTGCCGCAGGATCCGTCGGTGGGGATCTGGTAGGGGGCCGGCTGGACGGTGGTCACCGCGAACCCGCCCTGGTCGTCGGCGACGACGGTGCCACGCAGGTTCCACTCCGGGATGCCGGGCGCGAACTGGGCGTACAGTCCGTCGTCGTCGGCCTGCCACATCTCCAGCAGGGCGCCGGGCAGCGGCTCACCGGAGGCGCTGGTGACCTGGCCCTGGAAGAGCAGCGGGGTGCCGGGCTCGCCGTCCCGCATGGGCAGGGCGGCGGTGCCGGGCAGGGCCGGCGCGCCGGGCACGTAGTACGGGCCCTCGATGGTGCCCTTGCTGCCCTTGCGGTCGGCGGCGGCGACCTCCTCGACCACGTGCTCGATCCACACGTCGAGGAAGAGGGGCCACTCCCCGTCCTGCCCGACGGAGATCAGCCACGACTTCAGTGCGTTGTACTCCTCATAGGTCGCCCGGTGGGTGCGGATCACGTCGTGCACGGCCGTGATCACCGCGGTCGCCAGCGTGTTCACCCGCGCGGTGTCGGCAGTGCGGGACGGTGAGCCGGTCTTGTCGGTCAGGAAGCGCTCCGTGGCGGAGGCTCCGGAGGCGGCGGCGGTCGCCTTCAAGGTGGTGTCGGTCATGACGAGGTGGCTCCTTTGCCATTCGAGTGCGGTGTTCTCAGTGGTTGGTGGCGGTTCTCGGGATGAGGGCGGCGCGGACGCTCAACGGTCCTGGCGGTAGCGGTCGAGCTTCTCCGGGTCGATTGCCACGCCGAGACCGGGGCGGTCCGGCACGGTCAGCGTGCCGTCGGTGACGGTGATCGGTTCGGTGAGCAGGTCGTCGCTCAGGTCGAGGAAGTTGGACAGTTCACCGGCCCGGCGGGAGGCGGAGGCGTGGGCCGCGCCGAACGCCGCGGAGCACACGGTGCCGAGCTGGCCGTCGATCTGGTTGCCCATGACGACCTCGGCGCCCATCCCTTCGCACTGGTGGAGGATGCGCTGGGAACCGGTGAAGCCGGTACGGGCCGTCTTGATGCTGATCGCGGTCGCGGCCCCGTCGAGCAGGGAGCGGGTCACCTCGGCGGGCGTGGTGGCGGACTCGTCCGCGACGAAGGGCACCGGACTCCGCCGCACCAGCCACCGCCGGCCGAGGACATCGTCGGCGGGGCACAGTTCCTCGGCGAGTGTGATACCGAGGCCGTCGAGTTCACGCAGGGCCGCGGCCGACTCCGAGGCGGTCCAGCCGCGGTTGCCGTCCACGTACAGCTCTGCTTCGGTTCCCAGTGCCTCGCGCAGTGCCTTGCAGACGTCGAGGTCGAGGCGGACGGGGCGGCGGCCGACCTTCACCTTGAAGGTGGTGATGCCGTACGTGTCCCGTATGCGTGCCGCCTCCGCGGCCATCCGCGGCGGGGTGTCGAAGCCGAGCATGTGCGCCACGCGCATCCGGTCGCTCCAGCCACCGAGCAGCCGGGTGACCGACAGGCGCAGTGCCTGTCCCGCGATGTCCCACAGGGCCATGTCGATGGCGGCCTTGGCCGTCGGGTTGCCGACCGTACGGTCCAGCCGGGCGTGGACCCGCTCGCGGGCGAACACATCCAGACCCCTGAGCTGCGGGGCGAAGATCTTTTCGATCACGCCGGTGACGGAGGCCTGTGTCTCGCCGTAGGTGAACGGTCGGGGCGGGGCGTCGGCCACTCCCGTCAGCCCCTCGTCGGTGCGGACCCGGACGAGGACGTGCTCGGCGGTGTGCACCTCGCCACTGGCGAAGCGCAGGGGTTTGGTGTACGGGATGGCGTACGGGACGGCCTCGATGGCGGTGATCTTCACCGGGTGGTCTCCTCGGCGAGGCGGGCGACGCCGAGCAGGCGCCCGACGCGGTCGGGGTGGCCGACGAGTTGGAGGCCCAGGGGCATGCCCGCGGGGTCGCGGTGGCCCGGGACGGTCACTACGGGCAGGCCGAGCAGTTGCCAGGGGCGGCTGAGGACCGGGGTGCCGGTGGCGTCCAGGCCGTGCGGGGCGGGACCGGGGGCGGCGGGGGCGAGGATCGCGTCGAAGCGGCTGAGGAGGTCCAGGGCCGCGGCCCGTGCCGTGCGGGCGGTGGCGAGTGCCGCGCGGTGATCGGCCTCGGACGTGGCGCGGCCCTCTTCGAGGAGTGCGTTCAACTGCTCGCTCAGCGCTTCGGGGCGCCGGGCCTCGTCGGCGAGGGCGCGGGCTGCCTCGTGGGCCATGACGACGGCGTGGGCGGCGGCCAGACGGGGCGGGCCGACGACGGACTCCACCTCGCCCGGCCGGTCCCCGGCGCTGCCCATGAGGGCGCGGGCGGTGGTGTCCAGCGCGCTCCGCATCGCCGGGTCGATCCGCGCCAGGTCGCCGCCGGACCACACCGCCACCCGGGGCGCGGGGGGCGTTTCCTCGGCCGTGGTGCCGTCGACCGCCTCGATGACGGCGGCCAGGTCGGCGACGGTCGCGGTGAGCAGGCCCGGCGCGTCCAGGCTCGGGCTGAGGCCGGCGAAACCATCGGTCGGCCAGGCTCCCACGGGTGCGACGTAACCGGCGACGCCGCAGTAGGCGGCGGGCCGGGTCAGGGAGCCCGCGGTCTGGGAGCCCAGGGCGAGCGGCACCACGCCGGCCCCGACGGCGGCGGCCGAGCCGCTGGAGGAGCCACCGGGCGTGTGGGCGGTGTCGCGCGGGTTGCGCGTCGGGCCGGGCCGGAAGTACGCGAACTCGGTGGTGACCGTCTTGCCCAGCGGCACCGCGCCCGCCAGCCGCAGTCGGTGCACCAGCCAGGCGTCCCGCGTCGCGGTCCGGCCGCGGCGCAGGGGCGAGCCGCACTCGGTGGGCAGCCCGGCGACGTCGATGATGTCCTTCACCCCGAAGGGCATGCCGTGCAGCGGGCCGTCCGGGGCCTGCCGCGCTGCGGCGCGGGCACCGTCGGCGTCCAGCCGCACCCAGGCGCGGATCTCCGGTTCGAGGCGCTCCGCCCGCCGCAGCGCGTCCTCGACGGCCGCCGTGGCACGGGCGCTCATGCCGTGGCGCCTTCCGGTACGCGAGGAGCCGCGTCGAGCTGGTGGAAGGCCCGGTTGAAGTAGACGAGGCTCTGGCCGCCCGTACGGGTGCGTATGCGTTCGATCTCGACGAAGAGGACACTGTGCGAGCCCATGGGGACGGCATCCTTGATGGTGCCGACCGCGGTCACCAGCGCCTCGCTGAGCACCGGGACGTCATGGGTGCGGTCCCAGACGTCCCAGGTGAAGCGCTCGGCCATGGCCACCTTGGTGGCTCCGGCGAAGTGCAGGGCGAGTTCCTGCTGTTCACCGCCGAGCACGTTGAGACCGACGCGCCCGTTCGCCTTGAACACGTCGTGCATCGCGCTGCCGCGGTTGACGCAGACCAGCACGGTGGGCGGGTCGTCGGTGACCGAGCAGACCGCGCTGAGGGTGATGCCGCAGCGGCCGCCCGGCCCGTCGGTGGTGAGGATGTTGACGGCCGCCGGGAGGTGGGCCATCGCCTCCCGGAAGTCGGTCCGGCTGGGATTCACGGCAGTGCCGCTCCTTTCCTGTTCGTCTTTCGGGACGCTCACCACGGTTCGACCACCAGCCGTGCCGACTTCGCTCGCGACACACAGGCCGCGATCTGGTCGCCGGCCGCCTTCTCCTTCGCGGTCAGGCAGTGGTCACGGTGGTCGGGTTCGCCCTCGAGCACGCGCAGCACGCAGGTGCCGCAGATGCCTTCCCGGCAGGAGGTGTCCAGAGCCTGGCCGTTCTCCTCCAGCACCTCGGTGATGCTGCGGCCGGGCGGCACGATGTACACCTCTCCGGTGTCCAGCTCCACCTCGAACGGGCGGTCCGCTCCCTGCTCACGGGGGTCCGCGGCGGCCCCGAACAGCTCCGCGTGGATGTGCTCCCCCGGCAGACTCCGGGCGGCCGCTTCCCGGACGTGTGCCATGAAGTCGTGCGGTCCGCAGGTGTAGACGTGCGCGCCGGCGGGGAGACCGGTCAGGGCCTCGGCCAGCACCTTCCCGGCGGTCTGCCGGCCGAGCCCGAAGTGGCGGACCACCCGGTCGGTGAAGGGGGACGCGTCCAGCAGGCCGGCGAAGGCCGCCTCCGCCCGGCTGCGGGCCACGTAGTGGAGCCGGAACCCGGCTCCGCCGGCGTGCAGTTCATAGGCCATGGCCAGCAGCGGAGTGATGCCTATGCCCGCGGCCACCAGGTGGTGTTCGGCGGCGTCGGGGGCGAGGGCGAACAGGTTGCGGGGCGCGCCGACGGTGAGCCGGGTGCCGGGCGCCGCCTTGTCGTGCAGGGCCTGTGAGCCGCCGCGTGAGTCCGCCTCCCGCTTCACCGCGATGGTGTACGCGCCGGTGTCGCCGGGCGAACCGCACAGTGAGTAGGGGCGGGTGATCCCGGTGGGTCCGGTGACGTCGACGTGCGCGCCCGCCGGGTACGGGTCGAGTGGCCTGCCGTCGGTGCGCGCCAGTCTGAGGACCTTGACCGAGTCGGTCTCGTCGACGGCCTCGGTGACGGTGACAGTGAACATCCGTCCGCCTTCACGTTCGTTGAGGATGGCTGACGGCGGCGTCAGCGCATGTACAGGCCGCCGTTGGCGTCCCAGCAGGCGCCGGTGACCGCGTCGGCGTGCTCGGCGGCGAGCAGCACGGTCATGTCGGCGATGAACCGCGGCCGGCCCAGCCGTCGGACGGGGATGTCCCGCTCGATGGCGGCCAGTTGGTCGGGCGGGACCATCTCGCGCACCACCGGGACGTCCTGCGGTCCCGGCGAGACGGCGTTCACGGTCACTCCGTGCGGGCCGAGTTCCCGGGCGAACACCTTCGTCAGGGTGGCCACGCCGCCCTTGGCCGCCGCGTAATGGGCGCCGGTCGCCGTGCCCCCGTTCTGGCCGGCCAGCGAAGCGATGTTGACGATGCGCCCGTAGCCGCGGCCCGCGAAGTACGCGCCGAGGACCTGACAGCCGAAGAAGGCGCCGTCGAGGTTGGTCGAGACGATCTCGCCGAAGCTCTCCGGGGTGATCTCCATCAGCGGTTCGACCTTGGACCGGCCGGCGTTGTTGACCAGGACATGGACGGCGCCCCAGTGGTCGACGAGTTGGTCTCGGACCCGGGCGAAGGCATCCTTGTCGCGTACGTCGAGGGCGAGTCCGACGGCGTAGCGGCCCTCCGGGTCGAGGTCCGACGCCGCCCGCACGGCGGCCTTCTCGTCGAGGTCGGTGAGCGCGACGCGGTACCCGTGGTCGTACAGCCGGCCCGCGATCACGGCGCCCAAGCCGCCCGCCGCCCCCGTGACGAGGGCGACGTACCCGCTGTTCTGCTCCTCCGGGTTCACAGCAGGAACCCCGACGCCGTGACGGTGTCCTCGGAGTTCACCAGCCGCACGATCTTCCGGGAGATCCGGGGGCCGTCGGCGCCGAAGACGATCCGGTGGGTGACGTCGGCGGCCAGCACGAAGGTCTCCTCGCGCTTGTAGCCGACGAGGATCTGCGCGGAGCGGATCTCGATCGCGTCATCCTCGCGGCCGGTCACCACGAACCGGGAGACCGAGCGGACGGTGCGGGCCGCCGCGGCGGCGGAGATGGAGAAACCGCCGGTGAGGCGTTCGATGCGCATGCGGCGCATGCGGTCGTCGTCGTAGACGAGGTTGAGGCAGGAGGCGAAGTCGGTGGCGTCCCGGTCGATGGGGACGACGTACTCGCCGCCCTCGGCCCACAGACCGTCCCAGTCCTCGTAGCGGCGGGCGTCGAGCAGGTGGGCCTCGCGCCAGATCAGGGAGACGGCGGCGAGGGCGCGGGGGTCGTCGAGCGGGAGTTCAGCCGCCACGGCCGCCGTCGCGGGGGCTTCAGTTGCCATCGGTCATCATCCTCTTCCACATCGCGTACGCCTCCCGCATGCCCGTCTCGTCGGTCGCGTGGGAGGTGGGCTGCCCCAGGTCGTTGGGCTTCTCGCGGCCGAGCCCGCGGTTGACCAGGATCGGCATGTCGGCACCGCCGGCCACGCCGCGCTGGACGCGGTTCCAGGCTTCGGCGTCGTCGGGGCTGCCGAAACCGAACGGTCCCTGGAAGTGCTCGTGGATGCGCAGCCGTTCCCGGTTGACGATGTCCGGGCCGCCTTCCAGGCCGAGCGCGACGTGCCGGACCTCCGTCTCGTCGACCGACAGGGGGCGCAGCACTCGGAAGAACGCCATCGACATGGCGACGTTCGGGAAGAGGTTCAGGTTGAACCCGGCGCCGTGCAGCGAGCGGACGATGCGCCGCACCTTCTCCGGAGGCAGGTCCTTGGAGAGTTCCTCGACGATGTGGCTGAAGCGGTCCTGGAGCTTCTCGGTGCCGTCGTCGACGTCGAGGTCGGCGTGCTCGGCGACCGAGACGGAGACGCTGTGGCCGTTGCCGAGGGCGTGGGTGACCGCGGTCTCGTCGGTCATGATGGACAGCATGGACGCGGTCTCGGCGTCGACCGAGGACATCCAGGAGCGGTGCACGATCGGGAAGTGGTACCAGTCGGTGGTGTTCTCCAGCTGGATCTTCCAGTTGCCCCGGAAGCGGAACTTGTGCTCGCCCTGCACCTTGATCGGGTAGCCGGCGCCCTGCTTCATGAAGCGGTCGATCCACATCCGGGCCCCGCCGAGGAAGTCCTCCAGCGGCTCGATCTCCTCCGCGAAGCTGGCGAAGATCATGCCCGCGTACGTGCCGACCTTCAGGCGCTGGAGCGGCAGGTCCTTCTTCTCGACGACGTCCTCGTAGCCCTCGGGGTACGGGATGCCGCGCAGCGTGCCGTCCAGGGAGTACGACCAGGCGTGGTACGGGCAGGTGAAGCCGGCGCCGTTGCCCTTGGGTGTCTCGCAGACGCTGGCGCCGCGGTGGCGACAGCGGTTGAGCAGGACGTTGATGCCGCCGCGGCGGTCCCGGCTGACGATGACCGGCCGGCGGCCGACCCACGCCGTCTTGAAGTCGCCGGCCCTCGCGATCTCGCTCTCGTGCGCGACCCACACCCAGGTGCGGTGGAAGATGCGGTCCATCTCCTGCTCGAAGAGGGCCGGGTCGGTGTAGAGGGTGCCGGCGACGCGGTCGCCGCCGACGCGGTCGGCGGCCGTGGTCGACGGGTTCGCGGTCTCGGGGGTCGTGGTCATCGGGCCGCCTCCGGCTCCGGCAGCGGGCGGCCGAGCCGCGCCTCGATCTTCATGTAGCGCCACAGGCCGTGCTCGCCCACCTGGACGGTACGGAACAGGTTGCAGGCAGCGGCGACGGTGGGCTGGTCGACCACGTCGGCGAGGACGTAACAGGTCCAGGGCCAGGATTCGGAGGGTCCGACCATCTGCTGGTCGTCGTCGACTGTGCCGAGGACGGTGACGCCGGGCAGGTCGTACAGCTGGGTGAGCATGCTGGTGAAGCCGTCCCAGACGGTCTTGCCCTGGCCCGTGGGCAGGTCGAAGAAGTTCTGGTTGACGCCGATGCAGAACAGCACGCGCAGGGGGGCGTCGGCAGGTGCTGACATGGGCTGCCGCCTTTCGGTTTTCCGAGGTGTGCGGGGTGTACGGGGTGTGGGCCGTCAGAGGTATCCGGGGAAGGGGTCGACGCCCATGAGGACCGCGCCGGCGCCGTCGTACATGCCTTCCTGGAGGAATGCGTGCTGCGGTACGACCGACGCGTCGCGCAGGTGACGCTGGAGGGGGCTGCCGTCGGTGATGGCCGCGATGCCGCCCAGTTGGTAGGCGGACCGGACCACCTCGAAGGCGTTCTTGGCCAAGTGGGCGGAGGCCAGGCGGAGCAGGCTCACCTGCTGCGCGGTGGCGGGGTCGCCCGCCTCGACCGTGGCCCAAGCGTCTTCGGTGGCCTCGTAGAAGAAGGCGCGGGCGGAGCGCAGCCGGGCCTCGGCCCGAGCGACGGAGATGCGGTAGGTGGCGCGTTCGGCGGGCCCGGGGGCGCCGGTGAAGCCCGGTCGGCCGCCCTGGGCGATGACCTGGTCGAGGGCGGCCCGCGCGACACCGAGGCCGACGACGGCGAGGACCTGCGCGGCATACGCCACGGTCGGGTAACGGTAGAGCGGTTCGTCGACGGTGGGTTCGCCGCCGCGGACGAACGTCCACTCCTCGGGCACCACGGCCTCGTCCACCACCAGGTCGTGGCTGCCGGTGCCGCGCATGCCGACGACATCCCAGTTGTCGACGATCCGCACCTGATCGGGCCGCAGCACCGCGGTGAGCGGCCGGCCGGCCCGGTCGGCGCCGGCCCTCTTGATGCCGACGCCGAGCACGTCGGCGCCCTTGCAGCCGCTGGCGAACTTCCAGTGGCCGGAGACGTGGTAGCCGTCGTCGCCGAGTTCGGCGGGCTGCACCGGGAACAGGCCGCCGGCGAAGGCGACGTCGGGGCCGTCCGCGTACAGCTTGGCCTGCGTCTCCAGTGGAAGCGCGGCCAGGTAGACGGTGGCCGAGCCGAAACTCGCCACCCAGCCCGCCGACCCGTCGGCCTGCGCGACGCGCTCGACGACGTGGAGGAAGTCGGCGGGCGGCAGGGCGTCCCCGCCGAACTTTTTGGGAACACCGGCCCGGTAGATGCCCGCGTGCTTGAACTCAGCGATCACATCCCGTGGGACGTGCCGTCCCTCCTCGAATTCGGCCCGCCGTTCGGCCACCACTTCCAGCACCTGATCGAGCTGCTTCATGAGGGAATCTCCTCGCATTGCCGGGCGGTTCTCTCTCCCGCCGCGTTCTCACGCTATGTGCGGCAACAGCAGCCTCACCATTGGGAGTTGCCCTCGCGAAATAGGGGATTTCCCCTAGTGTTCGCGGTGTTCTTGCGCACCTGGCCGGCCTGAGCGACCAGTACCACCGACTCGGGGCGGCCGAGGATCCCGATGTCGCGCACCGGGTCGCCGTCCACCACCACGAAGTCGGCCGTCTTGCCGGTTTCCAGGGAACCGAGGCGCTCGTCCACGCCGAGGAGCCGGGCGGCGTCGAGGGTGCCTGCCCGGATCGCGTCGAGGGATGCCATGCCGAGTTCGACCAGGTGGGAGAGTTCGAGAAGGTTGCGGGCGTGCGGCACGACCCCGGCGTCGGTACCCAGGGCGATGCGCACACCCCGGCTGATGGCGTGCGCGATGTTCTCCTTGCTGATGCCGGACCAGCGGCTCTTCTTCTGGTAGTGGTACGCGGGCATCGTCGCCGGGTCGAGCGGTGCGAAGACGGTGGACAGGGTCGGGACCAGGAACGTGCTCTGTTCCAGCGCCAGGTCGCACAGTTCGTCGGTGATGCCGTAGCCGTGCTCGATGCTGGTCACGCCGGCGCGCAGGGCGTTGCGGATGCCGGCGGTGCCCTGGGCGTGCACGGCGACCGGCCGGCCGCGGTGCCGTGCCGCCTCCTCCACGACGGCCCGCATCTCCTCGCTGGTCAGGCCCTCGTCGTCGGGATCGTCGTGCGGGCTGCCCATGCCGCCGGTGGCGCAGAGCTTGACGACGTCGGCTCCCGCGCGCAGCATCCGTCGGGCGGCGATCCGTGCCTCGTCGGGTGTGTCCGCGAGTTCGCCCAGGTGAGGTGCGGCGTCCAGGCCGCCGGGCAGGGAGCAGTCGGCGTGGCCGCCGGTGTGGCTGATGACCTTCACGGCGACCTGAAGCCTGGGGCCCTCGATCAGTCCGCGTTCGAGGACGGTGCGGTATCCGGAGGGTGTGCCGCCGAGGTCGCGCAGGGAGGTGACGCCCGCGTGCAGGGTGGCACGCAGCCGTTCGGCGATCTCGAAGGTCCCCACGGTCGGGTCGGTGGTCAGTCCCGAGATCAGCGGGCGCTCCGGCGTCATGCTCAAGTGGGCGTGGCAGTCGAAGAACCCGGGCAGCAGGGTGCGGCCACCGAGGTCGACGCGGGTCGCGTCGGGTGTGCGGGGTGCCTCGGCGGTCGCGCCCGCGTAGGTGATCAAGCCGTCGTCGACGACGAGGACGGCGTCGGAGACGGGCGCGGCTCCGGTGCCGTCGACGAGGACGGCGTTGTCGTACCGGGTGGTCATGGTCGTGCGGTCTCCGTTCGGAACAGATGGGTGCCGGGGCCCGCTTCCTCGGGGGCCGCTCGCCCCGGCAGGTCGATCAGGGCGGTCGTGCCGTGCGGGACCGTGACGCGCACCCGCAGTTCGCTCCCCGTGCGGGACCAGGACACCTCGGCCCGGCCGTAGGGGGTGTCGTGGGCGGCGCAGGCGTGGGTCAGGCCGCCGCCGGGGCGGGGGCGGACCCGCAGGCGCCGGTATCCGGGGGCGGCGGGGGCGAGGCCCGCGACGGTGCGGTGCATCCAGTCGGCGACGGCGCCCAGGGCGTAGTGGTTGAAGGAGGTCATCTCGCCGGGGTTGACGCTGCCGTCGGGGAGCATGCTGTCCCAGCGTTCCCACACCGTGGTCGCGCCCATGGTGACGGGGTACAGCCAGGACGGGCAGGTGCGGCGCAGCAGCAGCCGGTACGCCGTGTCGTACTCCCCCGCCTCGCACAACGCGTCGCAGATCAGGGGGGTGCCGACGAAGCCGGTGCCGATGTGGAAGTCCTCCTCGCGGACCAGTTCGGCCAGTCGGCGTCCGGCGCGGGCGCGCTGTTCGTCGGTGGCCAGCAGCCCGAAGCGCAGGGCCAGGGCGTAGGCGGTCTGCGCGTCACTGGTGAGCAGGCCGTCCGCGGTCAGGTGGGCGTCCCGGAAGGCGGCGCGTACGGCATCGGACAGGGCGGAGTAACGGGCGTGGTCGCTTCCGTGGCCGAGCAGCGCGGCGGTGCGGGCGAGCAGTCCGGCCGAGTGGGCGTAGTACGCGGTGGCGACCAGGTGCGGGTCGGTACGGGCATCACCGGGGCGGTCGGGCGGGGCGGCGGGGTCGAGCCAGTCGCCGAGCTGCCGGTCGGTGTCCCACAGGTGCCGGTCGCCGGCCACGGCTGCGATGCCGTCCACCCACGCCTTCATGGAGGCGTACTGGTCGGCGAGGACACCGAGGTCCCCGTACCGCTCGTACAGCGTCCAGGGCACGATGACGGCGGCGTCGCCCCACGCCGCGGCGCGCAGTTCGGGGAAGCGGGTGGGGATGTGCGGCACGTACATCGGGACCCGGCCGTCGGGATGCTGCTGTGCGGCGAGGTCCTTCAGCCAGGACCGCAGCACTCCCGCGCAGTCGTACAGGAAGGTCGCGGTGGGGGCGAAGATCTGTACGTCTCCGGTCCAGCCGAGGCGCTCGTCGCGCTGCGGGCAGTCGGTGGGGATGTCGAGGAAGTTGCCGCGCATGCTCCGGACGACGTTCTCGTGCAGGCGGTTGAGCAGGGGCTCGGAGCAGGAGAACCAGCCGGTGCGGCGCATGTCGGTGTGCAGGACGACGGCGCGTACGTCGCCGGGGCGCAGTTCCCCCGGCCAGCCTTTCACCTCGGCGTAGCGGAAGCCGTGGTAGGTGAAGCGCGGCTCCCACTCCTCGCCGCCGGCGGTGCCGCGCGGGGTGTAGGTGTCCGTGGCGGTGGCGTGCCGCAGCGGCCGGACGCACAGTTCCCCGTCCTCCAGGACCTCCGCGTGGCGCAGGGTGATGGCACGTCCGGGTTCTCCCTCGACGCGGATACGGAGCCGGCCGACGAGGTTCTGGCCGAAGTCGAGAACGGTCCGGCCGGAGGGCGAGGTGAGGACGGCTACCGGGTCGAGGATCTCGGTACGGCGTACGGGCGGTCCGTCGGGGGCGACCAGGCGGGCCGGACCGTACGGCAGGACGTCCACCGGCTGCCAGTCGTGCGGCTCGCGCCGGGCGTCGTATGCCTCTCCTTCGTAGATCCCGGAGGACAGGAGGGGGCCGGGCGCGGCCTGCCAGTCGGGGCCGGTTCCGAAGGTCGCGGTGGTGCCGTCGGGGTGGCGGACCTCGATCTGGGCGAGGGCGGCGAGCCGGTCGCCGTAGGTGTCGCGGGTGCCGCCGCCGAAGCCGAGCCGGCCGCGGTACCAGCCGTCGGCCAGCAGGATCCGCAGTTCGTTGGCGCCCTCGTGCAGCAGACCGGTGATGTCGTGGGTGTGGTGGCGCAGCCGCTCGGGGTAGTGGGTCCAGCCGGGGGCGAGGACGTGGTCGCCGACGCGGACGCCGTTGAGTTCCGCCTCGTACACGCCGTGCGCGGTGAGGTGAAGGCGGGCGTCGGTGACGGGGGCACCCAGCCGGAAGGCACCACGCAGCACCGAGGGCGGGGCCTCTCCGTCGGCGGACTCGGAGCGGGCGGGCGAGACCAGCCGCGCCGACCAGTCCGCCGGGTCGAGCAGTCCGGCCTCGACCGGCAGCGGCTCCGACCACGCGGAGGGTTCCTCACCGTCCTGGCCCCACACGCGGACGGCCACCTCGACGCGCTGCCGGGAGACCAGTGGTCCGCCCGGCCACGGTACGAGCACCGACTCCGCGGAAGGGATCCGGTAGTGGCGGACCCGCTCGTTCCCGAACTCGGTGAGGCGCACCTCGTACGCCGTCTGGGTCTGGCCGGGGCGGTCGGTGACCGTGTGCCAGGACAGACGGGGGCGCCGCTCGCCGATGCCGAGCGGTTGGCGATGGTGTTCGGCCCGCAGATCGGTGACGCGGAGGGTGTGTCGTGTCATGTGTTTCCGTTTCCGGCCGGCGCTGCGGCCGGCCCGGGCACCGTCGGGAGCGCGAAGTGGAAGACAGCTCCGCGCGGCTGGTTGGGGCGCACCCCGATACGGCCGCCGTGACGGGTGATGATGCGGTGGCTCAGGGCGAGTCCGATGCCGCTGCCGTTGGCCTTGGAGGTGAAGACACCGTCGAAGACGCCCTCGTCGGGCGGCGGACCGTGGCCCTGGTCGTGCACGGCGAGTTCGGCGTGACCGTCCGCGCCGCGTCCGGTGGTGACCAGGACCGCGCCCTCCTCGGCGGGCCACCGGGCCATCTCGTCCACCGCGTTGAAGGCCAGGTTCATCACGACCTGTCCGATGAGCACGTTCTCGCAGCACACGGGGAGCGGCGCGGGATCGAGGTCGAACCCGACACGGACGCGGTGCTGCCGGGCGCGCAGTTCGATGAAGTAGGCGCAGTCGCGCACGATGTCGTTGAGGTCGGTGAGCCGCTCCGCCTGTTCCAGCCTGCCGACGTACTGCCGCAGGCTGCCCAGGATGCGCCGGGCACGCTCGATCTGCCGGACGGCGTTGTCCAGTCCCCAGGACACGGACTCGTCACCGTCCCGGTCTCGCTCGCCGAGCCTGCCGCGGGCCCCTTCGACGAAGTTGTAGGCGGCGGCCAGTGGCTGGCTCACCTCGTGGGCGATCGCCATCGCCATGTCTCCCATGGCGTTGTAGCGGGCGAGGTGGTCCAGTCGCTGGGTGTCGCGCCGGTGCCGCTCCTCGGCGTGGACCCGGTCCGTGATGTCGTAGAACAGCAGCATCCGGCCGCTGAGATCGCCCTCGGTGTCGATGTGCTGGAAGGTGGCGGCGTACCAGCGCGGTTCGCCATCGGGTGCGGCGAACCGGTAGCGACCCTCCCGGTCGGGTACGGGAGTGTCGCAGCAGTAGGCCGCGAAGTCGTCGCCGGTCGGGTCACGACCCAGTAGCCGGGCCGCGGACTCGCTGGCGAAGAGCACCCGGTCGGCGTCGCCGAGGACGACGATGCCCTCGGCCAGGCTGCCGAGCAGGGCCCGCAGCCGGCTCTCCGTGCGGTGCAGGTCGCGTCGGACCGCCTTCTCGTCGGCGATGTCCCTGAACTGGACCATCACGACGGTGCGGTCGGAGAGTTCGACGCGCGTGGCCACCGCTTCGGTGAGGATCTCCTCGCCTGTCTTCGCGCGATAGCACCACTCGGTGGCGCTGACGCCGTGCTCGACGGCCCGGCCGAGCCAGCGGTGACCGAAGGCGCGGCCGTACTGGAGCACGTTCCGGCTCATGTCGGGTGCTTTGAGCGGTCTCAGCTCGTCCACGGTCCGGCCGAGGACGTCGCATGCGGCGCGGTTGGCCCACAGGATCTCGAAGGTGCGGGCGTCGTGCAGCAGGACGCAGTACTCGAGGGCCTGGAGCAGCTCCCGAAAATCGTCCGGAGCCGTTCCTTGCGGGGGGACACCCGTTGCCGCGTCCCTCATGGGCGCTCCAGCCTGAGCACGTCCCTCACGAGTACCGGGATGCTCTCGGCGCCGGTCTTCTCCCGGATGCGGGCGCGGTGCACGTCGACGGTCTTCGTGCTGATGCCGAGCCGTGAGGCGATCTGCTTGTTGGAGACTCCCTCCACGGACAGGCGTAGCACCTCCTGCTCACGTGCGGTGAGTTCGTCCAGTCGGGAGCGCAGTACACGCTGTTCCGCCCGGCGTGCGAAGCAGTCCCGGGCCGTGCGCCGTGCGGTCTGCACCACGTCCAGCATGTGCTGCGGGTCGTAGGGCTTCTCCAGGAAGTCGACGGCGCCGTTCTGCATCGCGCGCACGGACATCCGGATGTCGCCGTGCGCGGATACGAAGATCACCGGCAGCGGCGCGCCCGTCTCGTTGAGCAGGTGCTGCACGTCGAAGCCGCTCAGTTCGGGCATCCGCACGTCGAGGACGAGGCAGGCGGGCCGCCCGCGGTCGTAGGACCGCAGGAACTCCCGTGCGTCGTGGTGGCGTTCCGAGCGGATGCCGACCGATCCGAGGAGCCAGGCGAGGGACTCGCTCAACTCCTCGTCGTCGTCGAGGATGTGGACGAGGCACATGTCAGCCGGCCCAGGCGGCCTGCGCGGTCCAGTACTCGCTGCCGTCGGCGCTCACCCCGTGATGCCACTCGGTGGTGCGGCGCAGGGTGGGTTCGACCCGGGCGGTCGCCCGGTCGGCGCCTCGGGGCCCGTCCTCGTCGACCGTCCAGTGCACCCAGTTGACCTCCCGGCCCAGGTGGTCGTGGGTGAACAGGTCGACGTGGTGCCAGCCGTAGCGGTGGGTGTCGGCGTAGCAGGTCAGGAGCATCGTACGGTCGGTCATCGCTCCTCCGTCAGGGGTGCGCAGAAGAGGCGTTCGGTGCGGAACGCCGAGATGCGAGGGTGGTCGTCGTCCAGTCGGAAGGTCACGTCGAGCCGGGCGACCATGACCTCCGCCGAGCCGGACTCGTAACGGGAGAGCTGCTGCATGGGCCAGCTGCCCCGCGCCGTCGTGCCGTCGGTGTCGACCGTGCCGGGGAACAGCAGGTGGACGTTGGCACGGAAGTGCGGGTGGGGCGGCAGGTACTCGGCGAGCATCGCGACGATCGCCGTACGGCCCTCGGTGCGCCCGAACTTCTCGGCGTACGCGTCACCGCCGCCCTCCCAGACGGCGTCCTCGGTGAACAGGTCCCCCAGGTCGCCGTCGCCCCGGGTGGGCACGTCGCACAGGGCGAGGTAGCGGGTCACGGTCTCCTCGACACCGGCGGTCACGGGGCGGCCTGCCGCAATCGTTCGGCGCGGCGGGCGGCCTGCCGCTCCGGGTCCGGTACAGGGGCGGCGAGCAGCAGCTTCTTGGTGTAGGCGTGCCGCGGGCGCTCGGTGACCTGGACGGCGTCGCCGGTCTCCACGACGTCGCCGCGGTAGAGCACGGCGACACGATGGCTGATGTGCCGCACGACGGACAGGTCGTGGGTGACGAAGAGGTACGCGACCCCCGTCGCCTCCTGGATCTCGATGAAGAGGTCCAGGACTCGGGCCTGTGTGGTGAGGTCCAGAGCGCTGACCGGCTCGTCGCAGACGATCAGCTTCGGCTCCCGGCACAGGGCGCGGGCGATGGCGACGCGCTGGCGCTGTCCGCCGGAGAACTCGCGGGGCAGCCGCTGGGCGGCGTCCTGCGGGAGGTGGACGTAGTCGAGCAGCTTCCGCACGCGGTCCTCGGCCTCGGCCCGCGCGACGCCCGTGACCAGCAGCGGCTCAGTGAGGATGTCGAGCACCGTCATGGCCGGGTTGAGGGACGTGTAGGGGTCCTGGAAGACCACCTGGATGTCCTTGCTGAGGGCACGCCTCTCCCGCTTGCCGAGCCCGGAGACCGGCCGGCCTCCGTACCGGACCTCGCCACCGGTGACGGGGGCGAGACCGAGGACGGCCCGGCCGAGTGTGGTCTTGCCGGAACCGGACTCGCCGACCAGGCCGAGCGTCTCGCCCGGGGCGATGGACAGGGAGACGCCGTGCAGGACGCGGAAGGGCTTCTTGCCACGGCCCTTGGCCGGGTATTCCACGACGACGTCGTCGAGTTCGAGCAGCGGCGAGGCGCCGGACGCCTTCGACGTCACGACGTCACCTCCTTGAAGGTCTGGGCCTCGGGGCTCCGGCGGGAAGCGCGCAGCGGGCCGCGGGCGGGTCCGCCCTCGAGAGTGGAGTCCAGGAGCATGCGGGTGTACTCGTGGCCGGGCGCGGCGAAGACGTCCCGGGCGGGTGCCGTCTCCACGGTCCGGCCCTTCTGCATCACCGCGACCCGGTCGCAGATGTCGGCCACGACACCGAAGTCGTGCGTGACGATGATCATGCCCATTCCCCGCTCCTCCTGGAGCGAGCGCATGAGGTCGAGCACCTCGGCCTGGACGGTGACGTCGAGCGCGGTGGTCGGCTCGTCCGCGATCAGCAGCCGCGGGTCGCAGGAGACGGCGCCGGCGATGAGGACGCGCTGGGCCATGCCGCCGGACACCTGGTGGGGGTAGGACCGGAAGACCCGCTCGGGGTCGGGGATGCCGACCCGGGCCAGCAGGGCGAGAGCCTTGGTGCGGGCCTCGGCCCGGGACAGCCCGAGGTGCTTGCGCATGGGTTCCACGAGCTGGGAGCCGATGCGGAAGCAGGGGTCCAGGTTGGACATGGGTTCCTGCGGGATGTAGCCGATTCCCGCGCCGCGCAGGGCGTTCAGCGCCGGCAGGTCGAGGGTCAGCAGTTCCTCGCCGTCGAAGACGAGCCGCTCCGCCGCGACCCGCGCCTCGTCGGGCAGCAGGCCGAGGACGGAGAACGCGGTCTGGCTCTTGCCGGAGCCGGACTCGCCGACCAGGCCGAGCACCTCCCCGCGGTCGACGGTGAGGTCGACGCCGTTCACGACCGTCTTCTCGCCGTAGGAGACCCGCAGTCCGGCGACGGTGAGCAGCCGGCCCGCGGGTACCTCGGCGGCGGGGACCGCCGTCGGGGCCGTCCGCGTGGCGGGTCCGCGACGCCTGACGGCCCGGGGCGGGGCGGTGCCGAGGGCGTCGCGCACGGCGTTGCCCAGCAGGCTGGCGGCGAGGATGGTCAGGCCCATGGCGACGCCGGGCCACACCAGCAGCATGGGCGCGTTGTAGACGTTGGTGAAGGCGTCGTTGAGCATGGCACCCCAGCTGGCCTGGGAGGCCTTGCCGAGGCCGAGGAAGGCGAGCCCCGCCTGGATGCCGATGGCGACGGCGAACACCTGGGTCGCCTGAATGACGGACGGCCCGACCACCACGGGCGTGATGTGCCGGCGCATGATGCGGAGGTCGCCGAGTCCGGAGACCCGCGCGGCGTCGACGTACAGCTCCTCGCGGACCGCGAGGACCGAGGCGCGGATCAGCCGGAAGACCATCGGTGCCATGATCACACCGAGGACGATCATGGCGATGTTGAGGTCCTGCGAGACGGCCGCCATGACCACCAGCATCACGATGATCGCGGGCACGGCCATGATGACGTTGACGATCCAGCCGGCCACCGCGTCGAACCAGCCCCGGTAGAAGCCGCTGATCAGTCCGAGGGGCGCGCCGACGGCGAAGGCGACGAGGACGGCGACGGTTCCGCCGAGGAGGCTGGTGCGGCCGCCGTACAGCAGCCGGGACAGCACGTCCCGGCCGACGCCGTCGCCGCCGAGCGGATGGGCGCCGGACATCGGCGCCAGCGTGTCGGCCATGACGCTCTCGTCGGGTGCCTGGCCGGTGAGCAGCGGCGCCGCGAGACCGGCCAGGACCACCAGGCCCAGCACGGCCAGGCAGACCAGGGCGAGCGGGTCGCGCAGTGTGCGGCGCAGCAGGCCCGTGCGGGCGGGCGCCGCGGGGGCCGGGGCGGTGGGCTCCGCAGTGGTCATGAGACACGCACCTTGGGGTTGAGCCAGCCGTACGCGATGTCCAGCAGCAGGTTGACGGCGACGACGATGACGACGGTGACCACGACGGTGCCGAGCAGCACGGGCGCATCGCCGCGGACGGCGGCGGAGTTGGCGAGGGTGCCGATACCGGGCAGGCCGAACACCTTCTCGACCACGACGGCGCCGCCGATCAGCCCGATGAACTGCAGGGCGAGGACGGTCAGCGCGGGCGGGGCCGCGTTGCGCAGCGCGTGCCGGAACACGACGCTGCGAGTGTTGAGGCCGCGGCTGCGCAGGGTGCGTACGAAGTCGGCCCGCAGGACGTCGACCAGCGCGCCGCGCACCTGCATGGCGGTGGCCGCGGTCGCGCCGACGGCCAGGGAGACGGCCGGCAGGGTGATGGAGCGGAGCCAGTCGATGCCGGAGACGTCCATGGCGACGTAACCGGTGGCCGGGAGCCAGCCGAGCCGGACCGCCAGGGTGACCGCGAGGACCAGGGCGATGAGGAAACTGGGAACCGCCGTGCCGAGCACCGCCCCGATCTGCACGAGGCGGTCCACCCAGCCGCCGCGCAGGGCGGCGGCGGTGCCGAGCAGCACACTGAGCACCGCGGCGATCAGCAGGCCCGCGAGCACCACGGAGAGGGTGACCGGAAGGGTGTCCGTCAGGGACTGGTTCACCGAGTCGCCGGTGAACCACGAGGTCCCCAGATCGCCCTGGACGGCGTGCTGCACCCAGTGCCAGTACCGCTCGGCGAGGGGTTGGTCCAGACCGAGTTCCTGGCTCTTGGCGGTCACCGCGTCCCGGGTGGCGGTCTCGCCCAGGATGTTGCGGGCCACGTCGGTGCCGGTGAGGCTGAGCATCAGGAACGTCGCGGTGGCCACGACGACCACCAGGACGGCGCCGGCGGCGATGCGCCGGAACAAGAAGACGAGCACGGTCGATTCCTCCTTCCGCGTGTCGGATCGGGGCGGTGGTTACCCGGCCGCCGGCTCGAAGTTGTAGATCGGGGGGTACTGGGCGCCCGGCTGCGGGGTGACCTTGACGTCCTTGGCAGTGGCGTAGGCGTTGACCATGACGTTCCAGGGGGCGTTCCAGGCCTGGTCGACGACGTAGGTGTTGAGTTTCTGGAAGAGCTCGGCCCGCTGGTCGTCGTCACTCGCCTCGCCGATACGCGTGAGGAGGCCGTCGACCTTCGGGTCGTCGTACTTGAAGGGGTTCCAGGTGGAGTTCTTCGGCAGCTGAAGCTGGACCTTGTCCCAGGAGGTGGTCGCGCCCAGCTTGAAGTAGGACATCGCGTACTTGCCGGCCAGCAGGCTGCTGAAGATCTGGTTGCTGGGCAGGTTGTCCAGGGTGACCTTGATGCCGATGTCCTTCAGGGACTGGGTCAGCGCCGCTTGTTCCTGCGGGAAGATCGAGGACATGTCCGGGATCGTGACGGAGAAGCCGTTCGGGTACCCGGCCTCCGCCAGCAGCTTCCTGGCCTTGTCCGGGTCGTAGGAGTAGGTGTCGTCCAGGTCCGCCGCGTAGCCCTCCTCGTTCTTGGCGAAGAGCTGCGCGGTCGGGGTGCCGAGGCCGGTCTTGGACGCCTTGATGATGGCCTTCTTGTCGAAGGCGTGGTTGAGCGCCTGGCGCACCTTCAACTTGCCGAGGGCGGGCACGATCTTCCCGGCACGGTCCCAGATGTACAGCCCCTCGATGTCGCCGGGCTGGTAGGTCTGCACGTTCAGGCCACGGGACTTGACGGTCTTGACCCGGTTGAGGTTCAGGGTGGCGCCATCGAGCTGGCCGGACATGAGCGCGTTGTTGCGCGCGGTCTGGTCCGAGAGGTACTTGATGACGATCGTGTCGTACGGGAAGGCCTTGGCGTTCCAGTAGTCGGCGTTGCGCGTGTAGGTGTAGGTGGTGCCGACGGTGGTGGCCGCCGTGTCCAGCCTGTACGGGCCGGAACCGACGGGGGTCTTGGGGTCGTCCAGCGCCTTGGGACTCGCGATCATGCCCGAGACCTGGCCGAGCGCCGGCACCAGGGACGCGCTGGGATGGCTGAGCCTGATGGCCACGGTGTGCTCGTCGACGACATCGACACCACTGATGTCCTGGATCTGCCCGGCGGCCGTGCCCGAGCCGCTCCTGGTGTGCGTCAGGCTCTTCTTCACCGCGTCGGCGTCGACGGCGGTGCCGTCGGTGAACTTGATTCCCTCGCGCAGCTTCAGCGTCAGGGTGGTCCGGCTCTTGTCGTACGACCACGACGTGGCCAGGTTGGGGGTGGCCTTCCCCTTGGTGTCCAGCCGGATCAGGGTGTCGTAGACCGGCTGGTAGTACTGGGCCTCCGGGCCGATGCTGGCATCGGCGAGGTCCCACGGCGTCGCCGTGACCGACTCGCCGAGCGTCAGCGTGCTGTCCCCGCCCGCCGCCCCGCCGCCGCCACCGCAGGCGGCGACCGTCGCGGTCAGAACCGCGGCACCGACGAACGCCACTGTTTTGCGCATGTTCTCTCCACTTGTCTCATTCTCTCGGCTCCTGCTCCTGCCGTGGCCGGCCGCGCACGGCCGGCCACGCGATCGCCCCGCGTCGCGCGGCCGCGGCCGCGCGCTCCCTGTGCCGGGTGCGTAACGCGGTCATCGGCCGGCCCGTGCGGCCCACTCGCCACACAGACGCACGCTCTCCTCGGGTGTCGGCCGGGCTCCCCGGTCGACCTCGATGACGAGCCAGCCGTCGAAGTCGTCCGGCAGCGCGGAGACGAAGCCGTCGATGTCGGCGTTGCCGTGCCCGGGCTCCGACCACAGTCCGGCCAGCACGGTCTTGCGATAGTCCCAGCCGGCGTCCCTGGCCTGCGCGGCGAGGTTCAGGTCGAGGTCCTTGATGTGGACGCTCGCCACCCGGTCCGCGTAGTCGCGCACCAACCGTGCGGGGTCGGCGCCCGCCCAGGCCAGATGGCCCATGTCAGGGCCGAAGGCGAGGACGGAGGCGTCGACGGTGTCGAGGATGAAGCGGGTCTCCTCCTCGGTTTCCGCCCAGGTGCCGACGTGCGGGTGGAAGGCGGGGGTGATCCCCTCCGCGCGGATGATCCCGGCGATCTCGGCCAGCAGGTCACGGACCTGTTCGAGTCGGCCCCGGTCGGCGAGGTGGCCGACCGCGGGACGAGCCACGCGCTCGGCGTCCTTGGCCATCCCCATGGCGAGGAAGACCACCGGCACCCCCAGGGCCGCGTGCTGTGCGGCGACCCGGGCGGCGTTGTCCCGGAAGGTCCCCCGCTCGCCGGAGTCGTCGCTGAGACGGACCGGGATGTAGCCGGGGCCGGGGGCGATGCCGTACTCGGCGAGCTTGGCGGCATACCGCTCGGGAGTCAGGTCACCGGGTACCGCGCTGTGCAGGGTGGTGATGCCCGCGTCGCGGATCACCCCCAGCTGCGTGTCGAGGGAAGGGGCGAGCGAGGGGTCGATCCAGCCCTCGGCGCTCGCGACCCACTGGAGGGGGTTGATGGCGAGGCGGTCCTGCCTGATCTTCATGGTCGGTGGTCCTTCCGGTGTTCTCGGTGGTCTCAGTGAGCGGTGCGCGGCGTGGGACGCTCGCAGTCGCTCTCCAGCGCGACGAAACGCTTCTCCTTCTGGGAGGTCTCGAAGCTCGCGAGCACCTCCAGGGTGTGGAAGGCGAAGTGCGGGTTCGCCCGGAGCGGGCCGCCGTCGATCGCCTGCGCGAGATCGCGCACGCCCAGACCGCGGCGGTACTGCTCGGCGGTACCCACGGCGCCGAACAACTCGGTGACCGGGGGAAGCACCTGCCACTCCTGGTCCTGGTGGCGCTTGAGGCGTACGTCGCCGTCGAAGAAGTTGGGGTTGGGCAGCGCGAGGGTGCCCTCGGTGCCGTAGATCTCGATGCGCGGCAGCTCGGTGTCCCAGATGTCGAAGCTCATCAGGGCGGTGCCGAGGGCACCGGAGGCGAAGGTCAGGGTCGCCGAGGCGTGGGTGGGGACCTCGACGGTGACCTCGTCGATCACACGGTCGGGGCTGGTCACCCGGCGCGTAGGGGCGCCGATGCGAGTGGCGGCGGAGACCTCCGCCACAGGTCCGAGGCAGTTGACGAGCGCGGCCAGGTAGTAGGGGCCCATGTCCAGTACGGGGCCGCCGCCGGGCCCGTAGAAGGCGCGCGGGTCGGGGTGCCAGGTCTCGGACCGGCTGGAGCGCACGAAGGCGGTGGCGCCGACCGGCTCGCCGATCAGACCACTGTCGAGGGCGTGCCGGGCGGTCTGCACGGCGCTGCCGAGGAAGGTGTCGGGGGCCGATCCCAGCAGCGGGCCCGCCTGGGCGGCGGCGGCCAGTACCTCGCGGGCCTCCTCGACGGTGGCGGCCATCGGCTTCTCGACGTAGACGTGTTTGCCGGCGTCCAGCGCCGCGATGACGGTCTTGGCATGGAATCGCGGCGGGGTGATGTTGACGACGATCTCGACGGAGGTGTCCGCCAGGAGTTCGTCCGGGTCGCCAGAGGCCGGTATGCCGTACTCGGCCGCTGCCTGCTTCGCGCGTTCGGTGTCGACATCGGCCACCCGGACCACGTCGAGCTCCGGGAAGTTCCGCATGCCTTCGACGTAGCGGCCGAAGATGTTGCCGGCGCCGAGGATGCCGATGCGGCGCCTTGTCTGCTGCTGAGCCATGAGGTTCCTGTACTTGGGGGATGTTCGGGGGACGTCAGGCGGCGATCAGCGGCCTGAGGGTGCGGTGGGCGATCTCCAGGCCGGTCTTCACCCGTTCCTCGGTGCCGCTCCAGACCGGGTCCTCGTGCTCGACCGAGAGGGTGCCGGTGAAGCCGTGCTCGTACAGGGCGTCCACCACGGCGTTCCAGTCGACCTGGCCGCGGCCCGGTACGCGGTAGCGCCACCAGCCGGTGTCCCAGGGGTCCTCGCGGCGCACCGCCTTGCCGAAGACGCCGTAGCGGTCGATCTTGCCGGGCTGGATCTGGAGGTCCTTGGCCTGGGCGTGCACGATGCGGTCGGCGTAGGGCGCGACGGTGGTGACCGGGTCGACGCCGATCCAGGTCAGGTGGGAGGGGTCCCAGTTGAGGTACAGACCGAGGGAGAACATCCATTCCCACAGCTCGGGCGAGTAGGCGAGGTTGCCCGGGTAGCCGTCGGGGTGCCAGCCCTCCATCACGCAGTTCTCGATGACGAGGCGCACGCCCCGCTCCCCCGCGTACTCGACGAGCTCGGGGAAGACCTTCTCCGCCTCGTCCAGGTTGGCGGCCACCGGGCGGGTCCAGTCGCGGCCGACGAAGGTGCCCACGTAGGGAACTTCGAGGAGGGCCGCCGCGTCCACCGCCGCCTTGAGGTGGGTACGGATCTTTTCGCGCCGTGCGAGGTCGGGGTGGAGGTTGTTCTCGTAGTAGGCGAGGGCGGAGATGTCGAGGCCGTGACGGTCCATGAGGGTCCGGGTCTCGTCGGCGTGCCGGGCGCCGAAACCGGCCACCGGCAGGTGGGCGGCCTCGAAGTCACGGCCGCCGGTGCTCGGCCAGACGGCGACCTCCAGCGCCTCGTAACCGGTTCCGGCCGCCCAGGCGGCGATCTCGGCGAGGGAGAGCTGGGGCAGGCAGGCGGTGAGCATGCCGAGTTTCATGCGGGGATCTCCTGGGATACGGGTGCGGAGGCGACGTCGGTCCAGGTGAGCGACGCCGCGGAGGCGAGGACGGCCTCGACGAGGTGTGCGGAGCGGATTCCGTCGGCGCCGGTGGGCAGTCCCTCGGGCGACTCGCCCCGGATCGCGGCGTAGGCGTCGGCGACGAAGGCGGCGAAGCAGTCGGCATACCCCTGGGCGTGACCGGCGGGCAGGCGGGAGAGACGGCGCTGCTCGGCCGAGCCGTGGCCGGGATCGCGGAAGAGCACGCGGGCGCCGTCCGTCCCTCCGAGCCAAGCGGTCTCCGCGCTCTCCTGGTCGAAGACCGCGCTGCCGGCCGAGCCGTCGAGTTCGAACCAGAGACGGTTCTTGCGGCCGGCCGATACCTGGGAGACGGTCAGGCTGCCCAGTACGCCGTCGCCGGTGCGCATCAGGACGGTCGCGACGTCCTCGGTGCGCACGGGGACCCGGGGGCCCGCCGCGGCGGTGGCGAAGCTCGTGCCGGTCCCGGCGGGCCGGGTGGCCACGGTGGTGCCGAGGCGCGCGGTCAGCTCGGTGAACCGGACCCCGGCGACCCATTCCACCAGATCGCACCAGTGCGAGCCGATGTCCGCGAACGCCCGCGAGGCTCCGCCTTCGGCCGGGTCGACCCGCCACGACATGGCGTCCGCGGAGAGCATCCAGTCCTGGAGGTAGCTGCCGTGCAGCAATTGCCAGGTGCCGAACTCACCGCGCAGCCGGCGGTCCCGGATCTCCCGCACGAGCGGGTGGTAGCGGTAGACGAAGGGAACGGCGAGCAGCCTGCCCGCCTTCTCAGCCTGCCGCACCAGGTGCTCGGCGTCGGCCACCGACGTGGCGAGCGGCTTCTCACACACCACGTGCTTCCCCGCCGTCAGGGCCGCCTCCGCCTGCCGCACGTGCAGCGCGTTGGGGGTGCACACGTGGACGACGGAGACGCTGTCGTCGGCCAGGACGGCGTCGAGGTCCGGGTAGCGGGCGGGGACGTTCCACTCGTCGGCCGTGCGTGCGCCGCGCTCGGGTGTCGAGGCCACCACGCCGGCCAGTTCGCCGCCGACGGCACGAATCGCGGCGGCGTGCACGGCACCGATCATCCCGGCGCCGATCACCACGGCCCGTATCGCTCCACCCACCGCTGTACCTCCGTGGTCCACTGTGCGACCGCGACCTGAACGCCGCGTTGCGCATCACCATCGTTTAGTTCGCACGAGGCACACAAGGGGCAGCATTTAATTTTTTCCAAGGCCTAATTCCGGCCAATGAACGGTCGACCTGTCCGCTTAGCTCCCTAATGGCCACCACTCAGGAAGAGGCTATTGACGGACTCAAGTAAGCAACATTACGTTCACACGAGTGCATAAAGATGACGCCAGCGATGCAGAGACGGCCAGTTCCGCACCCGCGCCCGTACCCCTGGCGCTGCGCAAGGTGCTGGACCTCGTGGTGACCAGCCAGGCGACCAACCGGGCGGAGATCGCCCGTCGCAGCGGCCTGGCCCGGTCGACCGTGGGCCAGCAGGTCGACCACCTCGTCGGTACGGGAATTCTGCGGGAGGTCGAGTCCCGGCACTCCGTACGGGGCCGTCCTCCACGTGTGCTGACGATCAGTCCACAGGCGGGCACGGTCGTCGCCATCGACGTGGACACCTCCGCGTCGCAGGCGGCCATCGCCGACCTCACGGGACGGATGATCGCGCAGGAGACCGTCCCCGTCCCGATCGACGCGGGGCCCTCCACGGTGCTGGACGCGGTGACGGAACGGCTGCGGGCCCTCCTCGAGGGACATCGGTGCGAACCCGGCCGCGTGCGTCAGGTGGTCGTCGGCCTGCCCGGCCCGGTCGACTTCGAGCAGGGATGCGCGGTGCAGCCGACCGGCATGCCCGGTTGGGACGGCTATCCCGTCGCCGACCATCTGCGCAGACACTTCGGGGCGCCGGTGGTGGTGGACAACGACGTCAACCTGATGGCGCTCGGCGAGGCCGTGCACGGTCGCCTCGACACCCCCTTGCTGTGCGTCAAGATAGCCACCGGCATCGGATCCGGCCTCGTCACCACCGACGGCGGTCTGTACCGCGGCGCCGACGGAGCGGCCGGCGACATCGGCCACATCAGGGCCGTCGGAGGCGGCAACGTCCTGTGCGCCTGCGGCAACGTGGGCTGTGTCGGCGCCCTGGCGTCCCACCGTGCGGTCCTGCGCGGCCTGGGCATTCCCGAGGTCGCCGACGGCGACGTGCTGCACGGAACCCGTGAACTGGCCCGGCGCATCGCCGACAGCGACCCCACCGCCCTGCACGCCGTGCGCCAGGCGGCCACGGAGGTCGGCGAGGTGGTCGCCATGCTGGTGCACATGTTCAATCCCCGCACGGTGGTCCTGGGCGGGCCGCTGAGCGAACTGCGCGACGACCTCGTCTCCGCCGTACGCGCCGCCGTCTACCAACGTGCCCTGCCACTGGCCACCCGCAAGCTCACCATCACGGCCACGCGCCTGAAGAGTGCGTCGGGGCTGCACGGCGGGATCGCCCTGGCCATGCGCGAGGTGTTCGGCCCCGGTGGCGTGGCCCGGCTGCTCAGCGAGGCTGAGTGAGCCCTGTCCGAGTGCCTCTCGGACCGAGACTCGCCGAACACCGCGCACTGTCGGCCCCGACGCATGAGCGACACCGCCGGGGTCCTCGCCACCCCGCCGCAGAGCCCATGAACCGGTACAGATCAACGACCGGTCAAGCACCATGAAGGCTTCTCGTCTCGCATGCCATGCTCCCGTCCCGGGGCCGCAGCAAGTGCCATGAACAGGGACAAGAGCAAGGCCGGGCAACGGAAAGTAACGATTCGATCGCTTCAAGGTGCTTTGCTTTACCGGTTTATCAATGGCTGGCAGAGTGCCCGTCAACCGTCGGAGCCCGAGCCGCAACCCTCGGAAGGAGTTGGGCACATGGGGAAGAAGACACTGAGCGCCGCTCTGCTCACCACCGCGATGCTGACTGTCGCGGGGTGTGGCGGAGGGACGCCGACGCCGAATGAGTCCGCCGTCGCACCGTCCGACCCGGCTGCCGCCTCAGGGACCATCAAGGTGCTGACCAACCGTACCGACCTGGTGCAGGACGGCACGATGAAGAAGTACGCGGCCGAGTTCAACAAGACCTACCCCAAGGTGAAGGTCAAGTTCGAGGGCATCACCGACTACGAGGGGGAGGTGAAGATCCGCATGAACACGGAGAACTACGGCGACGTCCTGCTGATCCCCTCGGTGATCGCCAAGGACGACTACCCCAAGTTCTTCGCGCCGCTCGGCAGCACCTCGTCGATGCGCAGCGAGTACTTCTTCACGGACAAGACCGACGTCGACGGCACCACGTACGGCATCGCCACCTTCGGCACCGCCAACGGCTTCGTCTACAACAAGGCACTGTGGGCCAGGGCCGGCATCACCGACTGGCCGACGACGACGCAGCAGTTCCTCGACGACCTGCAAGCGGTCAAGGACAGGACCGGCGCCACCCCCTACTACACCAACTACAAGGACGGCTGGCCGCTGTCCACGCCCTGGACCAACAGCGTCGGCTCCGTCAGCTGCGACGCCAAGGCCTCCGACGAACTGGCCGGCACGGACAAGCCCTGGGCGAAGGGCAGCGACCTCAACACCCTCGACACACTCCTCTACGACATCGTCCACAAGAACCTGTCCGAAAAGGACCCCACCACCACCAACTGGGAGAACTCCAAGTCCCAGCTGGCCAAGGGGAAGATCGGCAGCATGATGCTGGGCTCCTGGGCGATCACGCAGATGCAGGACGCCGCGAAGAAGGCCGGCGAGAACCCCGACGACATCGGGTTCATGCCGTTCCCCGGCCAGAAGGACGGCAGATACTGCTCCACCCTGCTCTCCGACTACCAGCAGGCCGTGAACATCCACTCGGACCACAAGGCCGCCGCCCGCGCCTGGATCGACTGGTTCACCGAGAAGTCCGGCTACTCGGCCAAGGAAGGCGCCGTCTCCCCGCTGCGCTCCGCCTCCCTGCCCAGCACCCTCAAACCGTACGTTGACGGCGCCGTCCTGCTACTGGAGCGCTCGGAGGCGAAGACCGCCGAGGTCAACGCGATCGACGACGCCTCCGAGATCGGCCTGAACAAGCAGGACTACCGGCAGAAGCTCATCGACATCGCCCGCGGCGCCCAGGACGGCTCGTTGCAGGACTACTTCGACGATCTGAACAAGCGCTGGGCCGAGGCCAGGCAGACCACCGGCTCCTGACCCCGCCGCCCCAGCGGACCCGTCGGCCCGGTCGCACCGGCTGCACCGGCGAGCGGTCGCCCTCTGCGTCGAGCGCAGAGGGCGGCGTCATTGTTCTGGCGTATGACCAACGACCTTCAGCTGAACCGATATAGCCGGTCGCGCTTCGATGCGGGAACATGGCAGCCATATTCCTTTCCGCCCGGTGACTCGTGCGCGCATCTCTCCGTAGCCAGAGATGTTGCTGAAATTGAATTCGAAGTCGGCGATGGGACGCCTTCCCACCGCTCGCGGGTGGGAAGGCGTCCCATCGGGGCGTGCCGGGCCGGTTCAGTACTGTCCTCAGCTGTCGGCGGAACCGCCGCGGACGACACAGGACTGGCTGTTCTCCCAGCCCCAGCCGTCACCGTCCGGATCGGAGGAAGCACTGTCGCAGTACGGGTACCCGTTGGGAGCGGTACCGTCCCCGCCACCGGTGTCCGCCGAACCGCCGCGGACAACACAGGACTGGCTGTTCTCCCAGCCCCAGCCGTCACCGTCCGGATCGGACGAAGCACTGTCGCAGTACGGGTACCCGTTGGGAGCGGTACCGTCCCCGCCGCCCGAGGTCCCTCCGTCGCCGTAGACTGTCGCGGTCCGGGACGTGGCGGAGATGCCGTTCTCCCCGTTGAAGAGACGCTCGCCCCAGCTGGTCAGGGAGTTCGCGTCGAAGTCGTTGACCAGGTCGAGGTACTCGACCCCGCTGCCGTTGCCGCTCCAGGACCACCCCAGGTAGCCCACTGCGAGGGACTGAGCGGTCGACATGATCGCGTCCTCGTCCGGGTCGCCGTCGCTGTGCTGGTCACCGAACTCGCCCACGACGATGGGCAGTTTCTGGTCGACGAAGTGGTTCAGGTAGTCCTCCACCTCGGCGGCGGTGTCGTACACCCCGTACATGTGGATCGAGAAGATGGTGTTGCCGTCGGGGTCGGAGGCGAAGACCGACGCGGCGTTGTCCCGCATGGTGAACGACCAGTCCTGGCCCCAGTTGGGGGCGTCCACCATCAGGGCGTTGTCGATGCCGGCGCTGCGGAGCTTGCTGATCGCGCTCTTGGTGTCGGCGGTCCAGGCGGAGTAACCGGTGTTGCCGTACGGCTCGTTGCCGATGTTGACGACGACGTAGTCTTCCTGGCCCTCGAGCGCGCTCTTCACGCCGACCCAGTAGTCCGCCGCCTTGTCCAGGGAGACCGCGGCGGAGGCCTCGCCGTAGCCCGTCGTGTCATGCACCTCCAGTATGCAGATGACCTTGTTCGCCTTGCACTGGTCGATGAGGGACGAGACCTCGGAGGTGCTCGTCTTCGTCCACTGGTCGCCGCTGCTGAGTACGAGGCGGATGGTGTTGGCGCCCTTGGCCGCGATGTCGGCGATGGAGCTGGTCTCGTCCGGGTACCAGGTGTACGCGTGGTTGACCCCGCGCATCACGAACTCGTTCCCGTTGGCCTCGTACACACGCCCGTTGCTGACGTGGATGCCGGTGGCCGCGGCCTCGGCCGGGCCGGCGGGGAGGCCGAAGACGGAGATCAGCAGGCCGAAGACGGCGGCGAACGCCGTGCCGGCGACTGTGCGCAGAGCGCTTCTCGGTGCGTTTTGCATGTCGCTCCTCGGATGGGGCAGTGGGGACGGCCGGTCCTGCCTCTCGCCTCGCCCGAGCATGGTGGGCGCCCCTCGGTGAAGGGTCGTCCCACAACGAAGCCCCGGTGTGTGCTGCGAGCAGGATGTCGGACAACGTTGTCAACGCGCTGGACCTGGGATGTCCCATGTCTCGCGTGCCGCCGGGGGTGTTGGCGAAGACATCGTCGTCGAATACGGGCCGCACGAAGGGATTGCGGTCAACGATCTTTACCCTTACGGCAGTTGGCGCCCGTTCGAGCGGATCCGCCGATCGTGCCGCACCACAATGAAGCACCAGATGTTGCGACCACGTCAATAGACATGTCATTCACATTTCACAAAGGCGTGTAACAAGAGGCCGCCGCGAGCTAAACCGGTACTAAAATAATGGGCCCGCGCACTACTGGTTGCCCGGCGTTTCTTTTTCTTCTACGGTCTTGCCCATGCCGGACTGTCGGCAATTCCGTCGTACCGCCTCCCGGCGTCCACGGGGCGCGCCCCGTGGACGCCGGACCTGCCGCAAGTACACGCCCTTCGCCCGGCTCCCCTTGCACGACCAGCGCCGCCGGCCCCGCGGTGTTCGCGGGGCCGGCGGCGCTGGTCGGCGGGCGGTCCGGCTCGCGCCCGGCGGCCGGAATGAGGGCAGGCGCGTGGAGCCGGGTGCCTGATGTCTGGTTACTTGGTCGCTCCCTGCGCGAAGCCGTTGTAGATGTAGCGCTGTAGGAACAGGAAGACCAGCAGGGTAGGAACGATCACCAGGACGGCGCCGGCCGAAATTGTCTCCCAGTGGGCGCCGAAGGGGCCCTTGAATCTGAACAGGGCCGTGGAGATGGTGCCCAGGTTCTCCGAGGGCATGTAGAGGAAGGGGATGTAGAAGTCGTTGTACGTGGTGATGCCCTTGATGATGACCACGGTCGCGATCGCCGGCTTCAGCAGCGGAAAGATGATCTTCCGGTAGATGGTGAAGGCGTTCGCACCGTCCAGCCGCGCGGCCTCGTCCACGGAGACGGGGATGCCCCGGATGAACTGTAGGAAGATGTAGATCGACACGATGTCGGTACCCATGTACAGCAGGATCGGCGCCCAGCGGGTGTCGAACAGGCCGAAGCTGTTGATGACCTGGAAGGTCGCGACCTGCGTCGTCACACCCGGCACGAGGGTGGCGATCAGGAAGAGGGCCATGACGAGTTTCTTGAAGCGAAAATCGAAGCGGTCGATGGCGTACGCCGTCATCGAACCGATCAGCACGGTGCCGGTGATCGAGAACAACAGGATGAAGGCCGTGTTGCCGAAGGCCATCAGCATGTGGCCGTCGTTGAAGGCCGTGACGTAGTTGGAGAAGTTCAGCCAGTCGTGCGGCAGGGTCAGGGCACCCTGACCTTCCGAGACCTCTCCGTACGACTTCAGCGAGGTGAGGAACACCACGGCCAGAGGGAGCAGCACGACGAGCGAGGCGACGATGAGCGACAGGTACGTCAGTACGGTGCCGAGGCCGGGGCGCCGGCGCGTTCGCTGCCGGGTGGGGGCGGTGATGGTCATACGAGGTCCACCCTCTCGTCGGGCACGAGGCGTCGCTGGATCCAGGTGATCAGCAGGATGATCGCCAGCAGTACGACGGCGCAGGCCGAAGCCAGGCCGGTCTTGTTGAACTGGAAGGCGAGCTTGACCGTCTGGATGACGAAGGTCGAGGTGCCGGTCGCGCCGGTGGTCATGATGTAGGGGATCTCGAAGACGGCGAGGGAGCCGGAGATCGCCAGGATGACACTCAGGCTGAGCACGGGCCGGATGCCGGGAGCGATGATGTTCCGGAACTGCTGCCAGCGGCTGGCTCCGTCCAGTTGCGCTGCCTCGTAGAGCTCTCCGGGGATCGACTGGATGGCGCCGAGGAACAGCACGAAGTTCAGTCCGGTGAAGCGCCACACGGACACCCCGGCCAGCGAGGTGTTGGCGGACTCCGGACTGCCCAGCCAGGCGTGGTCGCTGTTCGCGCCGAACCAGGACAGCACCGAGTCGAGGGTGCCGCCGTCCTGGAAGAAGTACAGGAAGACGAAACCGATGGCGACGCCGTTGATCAGGTACGGGAAGAACAGGATGCCCTTGAAGAGGTTCCTGAAGCGCAGGTCGAAGCTGAGGACCGTGGCGAAGAACAGGGCGATCGCGATCTGCACGGCGGAGGCGGCGAGGTAGTAGAGGCTCACCGCGAAGACCCGGAACAGTTCGGGCCGGGTGAACAGCTCGGTGTAGTTCTCGGCGCCGACGAAGTTGCGGTCGGGGCTGATGCCGTCCCAGTCGGTGAAGCTGTAGTAGATCATGTTGCCTACGGGCACGTAGGTGAACGTGACCAGCAGGGCGAGGGGGACCAGGAGGAACAGCCAGGGGGTGGCGCGGCGCAGCGCGTTCCGGCGCCAGGAGCGTTCGCCCGGTGCTTCGTGCCGGGAACGCCGCTTCTCGGCCCGGCCCGACAGAGGGGCCTGCGCAGGCGGTGAGGCGGTGGAAACGGTTTTGGTCATTGCGGGGGCCAGGGCCTTTCGTCGTCCGCTGAGGGCGCTGGTGCGCCGGGTTCCGGGCCTGTGGTCGGAGAGGTCCGGCACCCGGTCCTGTGGTCGGGGGGCCGGGTCCCGGTCCTGTGGCCGGGGGACCGGGACCCGGCACGCCGCCGGGTCAGGAGCCGACGGTCTGCCTGGCCTCGGCCCAGCGCTTGTTCAGATCGTCGAAGTAATCCTGCAACGAGCCGTCCTGGGCGCCGCGGGCGATGTCGATGAGCTTCTGCCGGTAGTCCTGCTTGTTCAGGCCGATCTCGGAGGCATCATCGATCGCGTTGACCTCGGCAGTCTTCGCCTCGGAACGCTCCACCATCTCGACATCGTTGTCAACATACCCCTGGAGGGTTGTGGGCATCGTCTCGGACTTCAGGGCGGAGACAGCGCCCTGGGACGCGGAGTAGCCGGACTTCTCGGTGAACCAGTCGATCCAGGCGCGGGCGGCGGCCTTGTGGTCCGAGTGGATGTTCACGGCCTGCTGGTAGTCGGAGACCAGGGTGGCGCAGGACTTGCCGTTCTTCTGGGCCGGGACGGGCATGAAGCCGATGTCGTCGGGGTCCTGGCCGGCCTTCTTCGCGGCGTCCTGCATCTGCGTGATCGCCCAGGAGCCCAGCATCATGCTGCCGATCTTCCCCTTGGCCAGCAGGCTCTTGGAGCTCTCCCAGTTGGTGGTGGTCGGGTCCTTCTCGGAGAGATCGTCGTGGACGATGTCGTAGAGGAGTGTGTCGAGGGTGTTGAGGTCGCTGCCCTTCGCCCAGGGCTTGTCCGTGCCGGCCAGTTCGTCGGAGGCCTTGGCGTCGCAGCTGACGGAGCCGACGCCGTTGGTCCAGGGCGTGGACAGCGGCCAGCCGTCCTTGTAGTTGGTGTAGTAGGGGGTGGCGCCGGTCTTCTTCTTGACCGCTTGCAGGTCGGCGAGGAACTCCTGCGTCGTGGTCGGCCACTCGGTGATGCCGGCCTTCTTCCACAGCGCCTTGTTGTAGACGAAGCCGTTGGCGGTGCCGAAGGTGGCGATGCCGTAGGTCTTGCCGTCGACATTGGTCTTGTCGGTGAAGCGGTAGGTCTTCTTCATCGACGACGTGTTGCCCAGCGGCGCGAAGAACTTCGGGTAGTTGCCCTTGGCGATCACCGAGGGGATCAGCAGGACGTCGCCGTAGTTCTCCGTGTTCATGCGGATCTTCACCTCCCCCTCGTAGTCGGTGATGCCCTCGAACTTGACCTTCACCTTGGGGTAGGTCTTGTTGAACTCGGCCGCGTACTTCTTCATCGTGCCGTCCTGTACCAGGTCGGTACGGTTGGTCAGCACCTTGATGGTCCCTGAGACACTGTCCGGGTTCGCCGGCGCGGCTGCGGTCTCGTTCGCGTTCGCGCTCCCCCCTCCACTGCACCCCGCGACGGTCAGCATCGTGGTTGCCAGCAGAGCGGCGCTCAGCGTCTTCTTCCCCATGTGCCCAACTCCTTCCAAGGATTACGGCTCGGGCTCCGGCGGTTGACGGCACTATGTCAGCCACTGGTGAACCGGTAAAGCTCCCTCTTCCGTCGCGATACCCAATCGTTACCCGCTGTCCGAGGCCTATGCGACGAGAGACGCCGCTTACCTGCACTTATTCAGGTCGGCCCTACCAGTCTGGCCACTAGACCGGTTCATTCATGTCGGGTTAAGTTGAGCTGCGTTGTACACGAAGACCAGGCCAGCCCTGCCGAAGGAGCCGCACATGAAGGAAGTCGTCCAGCTCAACACCGGCTGGAGTCTCCGTCACGACGGAGGTTCGCTGCCCGCGCAGGTACCCGGCTGCGTGCACACCGATCTGCTCAGGGCCGACCTCATCCCGGACCCGTACCTCGGCATGAACGAGCGGGAGGTGGCCTGGGTCGGCCGCCGCGGCTGGACCTACACCCGGGACCTGGCCGCCGACGACGCGGCGGCGGCGGAGCGCCATGAGCGCACGGACCTGGTCTTCGACGGTCTGGACACCGCCGCGGTGATCACTCTCGACGGTCAGGAGCTGGGCCGTACCCGCAACATGCACCGCGGTCACCGTTTCGACGTCACCGGCCGTCACGGCCCGCTCCATGTCGTCTTCGCCTCCGCCTATGACGAGGCCGCATCGGTGCGGGCGCTGACGGGCGAACGACCCAACGTCTATCCCGAGCCGTCGCAGTACATCCGCAAGATGGCGTGCAGTTTCGGCTGGGACTGGGGCCCGACGCTGGTCACCGCCGGGATCTGGCGTCCCGCCCGGCTGGAGCACTGGTCGACCGCCCGGGTGTCGCACGTGCGCCCGCTGGTGACGGTGGAGGACGGTGTGGGCCGGGTGCGGGTGCACATCGATGTGGAACGCACGGAGCAGGGTGCGGATCACCGGCTCGAGGTCCATGCCCGTGTGGCCGGCGTGGAGGTCCAGGGCGTTGTGGACGGGTCGCGGGCGGTGCTGGAGCTGGAGGTGCCCGACCCCGACCTGTGGTGGCCGCGCGGATACGGGGATCAGCCGCTGTACGACCTGGAGGTGACCCTCCTGGACCGGGGCGTTCCGGACGTCGAAGGTGCCGATGCCACGTTGGACGTGTGGCAGCGCCGGATCGGCTTCCGGACCGTGACGGTGGACCGCTCGGCGGACGAGCACGGCACCGGGTTCACCTTCGTCGTCAACGGCGTACGGACCTTCGCGCGGGGCGTGAACTGGATCCCGGACGACGTCTTCCCCTCCCGGGTCACCCCGGAGCGCTACCGCACCCGGCTGCGACAGGCGGCGGAGGCGGGCGTGGATCTGGTGCGGATCTGGGGCGGTGGCATCTACGAGGACGACGCCTTCTACGACACCTGCGACGAACTCGGCCTGATGGTCTGGCAGGACTTCCTCTTCGCCTGCGCCGCCTACCCCGAGGAGCAGCCGCTGCGCGGCGAGGTCGAGGCCGAGGCGCGGGACAACGTTGTCCGGCTGATGCCGCACCCCAGCCTCGTCCTGTGGAACGGCAACAACGAGAACCTGTGGGGTTTCCGCGACTGGGACTGGGAGCCCGAACTCGACGGCGACAGCTGGGGCGAGGGCTACTACCTGGGCCTGCTCCCCCGGATCGTCGCCGAACTCGACCCCACCCGCCCCTACACCGCGGGCAGTCCGTGGTCCGGCTCCTGGGACCACCACCCCAACGACCCGGCCCACGGCACCCACCACTCGTGGGAGGTGTGGAACCGCCGGGACTTCGCCGAGTACCGCGACTCGGTGCCCCGTTTCGTCGCGGAATTCGGTTGGCAGGCGCCCCCGGCGACGGCGACGCTGCGGCGCGCGCTGCCCGGTGAGGTCCTGGCCCCGGACTCCCCCGGCATGCTGCACCACCAGAAGGCCGACGACGGCAACGGCAAACTGAACCGGGGCATCGAACGGCACTTCGCGCTCCCCGTGGACGACTTCGACCGCTGGCACTACCTCGCCCAGGTAGTGCAGGCGCGCGCGGTCGCCGCCGGCATCGAGCACTGGCGTTCCGAGTGGCCCGTCTGTGCCGGCACCGTGGTCTGGCAGCTCAACGACTGCTGGCCGGTCAGTTCCTGGGCCGCCATCGACGGAGACGGCCGGCTCAAGCCGCTCTACCACGAGCTGCGCCGGGTCTACGCCGACCGTCTCCTCACCCTGCGGCCCGGCCCCGAGGGTCCGACACTCGCCGTGATCAACCAGTCCGCCGAGGCGTGGCGCACAACGGTGACCCTGCGCCGTATGCGGGCAGACGGCACTGTGGTGGCGGAACAAGAGCTCGACGTGAGGGTCGGGGCGCGGGAGGTGCACCGACAGCCCGTACCGCAGGGGCTGGCTCCGGACGAGTCGTCCGCGAAGGAGTTCCTCGTCGCGGACGCGCAGGGGCCCACCCTGCCCGAGCGAGGCGGAGAGTCCGAAAGCGGCCTGCGCGCCCTGCACTTCCCGGTCACCGACCGGGAGTTCGCCTATCCCACGCCCGACTACGACATCGTCATAGAGTCCGCGCTCGGCGGCGATGACGGTAGTGTCAAGGTCGTGGTGACTGCGCATTCCCTGGTACGGGACCTTCTCCTGCAGGCCGACCGGCTCGGACCGGACGCCGTCTGCGACACCGGACTGACCACCCTGCTCCCCGGCGAGCGAATCTGCCTGCGCGTGCGGGGCGCCGTCGAGACAGGCGCCAACTCGGTACGCGCTGCCTTGTTCTGTGTGGAACCGGCGTGAGCGCTCCCTCCGAACGCGTCACCATCAAGGACGTCGCCGCGGCCGCCGGCGTCTCCAAGGGGGCGGTGTCCCTCGCCTTCAACCACAAGCCCGGAGTCTCCGAGGCCACCAGGGAACGGATCTTCGCGGCCGCGCGGCAGCTGGGCTGGGCGCCGAACTCCTCGGCGCGCAGCCTGTCCCGGCAGTCCGTCGACACCGTGGGGCTGGCCATCTGCCGGCCGGCCCGGCTGCTCGGTCTCGAACCCTTCTACATGGAGTTCATCTCCGGCATCGAGAGCGTGCTCGCCGCACACGACTGCTCCCTGCTGCTGCGCCTGGTCGGCTCCCTGGAGGAGGAGATCACGCTCCAGGAGACCTGGTGGAGGGAGCGCAAGATCGGGGGCTCCCTCCTGGTCGACTTCCACCAGGAGGACCCTCGTATCGCCCCTCTGCGCAAGCTGGGCCTCCCCGCCGTGGCGGTCGGTCATCCCACCCTCACCGGTGGCTTCCCCTCGGTGTGGACGGACGACGCCACGGCGGTCTCCGAAGCCGTGCGCTATCTGGCGGCCCTCGGCCACCGGCGCGTCGCCCGTGTGGGCGGACCCGGCGGACTGGGACACAGCGCCATCCGGGCGGTCGCGTTCGCCAGGACGATGGAGGAACTCGGTCTGGGCGACGGCCTGCACGTCGAGACCGGCTTCTCCGGTGACGAGGGCGCCCGGGCCACCCGGTCACTGCTGCTGGCCGCCGAACGGCCCACGGCGATCGTCTACGACAACGACATCATGGCCGTCGCGGGACTGGGCGTGGCGGCGGAGATGGGCATCGCCGTCCCCGACGACCTCTCCCTGCTCGCCTGGGACGACTCCCAACTGTGCCGGCTGACCCATCCCACGCTGTCGGCGATGAGCCACGACGTGCACGGGTTCGGGACGCAGGTCGCACAGGTGCTGTTCGACGTGATCGCCGGCCGGGAAGTCGTGTCCCGGCCCGTTGCGACGCCCTCGCTGGTGCCGCGCGCGTCGACCGCTCCGCCTCGCGCGTAGGAGCGGGGCGCGAACGGACGAAGGGCGCGGCACTGTGTGCCGCGCCCTTCTCGTTCGGCGACACCGGCCCCCCGTGGTCTTGTTGCCGTCGCCGTAAGCAGCGTTGCCCGTACGACGCATGCTGAGCGGTTCCGCATGTGCGCGCCGGCCACCTCGGCAGCGTCCGCCGTGGGCGGTGACCCGGAAAGCGGCTGCTCGGGAAATCACCACCCTCGGTGACGGTCAGAAGGTAGGGGCATTCCAACGCTGGCACAGCGTTTCTTACGAAACCGGTTAAGAGAAGTCCCGAACCGTGGCCCGCATCATCGTTCCCGCCGTTGCGGAGCTACCGGCCGGCAGGCCGGACCGGCTCCGTGCTGACCGACTCGCGCGCGGCGGCGGCCGCACCCACCAGGCCCGCGTCGCGAGCCAGCGCGGCGGGCCGCACCTGGAGACCGCGGACGAAGTCGAGCACCGCGTAGTCACGCAGCCGGCGACGGAGAGGCTCGAACAGCGTCTCCCCGGCCTGGGCGACGCCACCTCCGATGACCGCCACCTCTATCTCCACCAGGGCCGCGGCGCCTGCGATCGCCGCGGCCAGTGCCCTGGCGGACCTCTCATATGCGGCCTGGGCCCTGCCGTCGCCCGCGCGTGCCGCGGCGGCGACCGCGGCAGCCGTCGGTTCCGTCCCCTCCGGTGGCTCCCAGCCGGTGTCGAGGGCGTAGCGGGCGATGGCGGTCCCGCTGGCGAACACCTCCACGCATCCCCGTGCCCCGCACGGACAGGGCGGGCCCGCCAGGTCGACGCTGATGTGGCCGACGTGGCCCGCGTTCCCAGAGGGTCCGGGGTGCACCCTGCCATCCAGGACGAACCCGCCTCCCACACCGGTCGAAACCACCATGCACAGCGCGTTGTCCACTCCACGCGCGGCTCCGCGCCAGTGCTCGGCGGCCGTCATCGCCACAGCGTCACCCAGCAGTACCGGCTCGATGCCGTCGAACACCATAGGATGCGCGCGCACACTTTCCACCAGCGGAAAGGCGCGCCAGCCGGGAATGTTCACCGGGCTGACGGTGCCGGACGCAGTGTCGACGGGGCCGGCGCTGGCGATGCCCAGACCGCGCACGGTGCCCCAGGCGGCGTCGGTGGCCAGCGTGTCGATCACAGCGTCGACGGTTCTCGCCAGGTGGGATGCGGACTCCCGTGCCGGTGTGGGCAGTTCGGCCCGTCGCAGGACGGATCCCTCATCATCGATCAGCGCACCCGCGATCTTCGTTCCTCCGATGTCCACGGCTGCGTACACCTGTGTGCCCTTCTTTGCGACCGACGTCGAGACGCCGCTCACCTGAGGGGTGGATATGTCGAGACCCGCGCCTGACAACGTTGTCTCCCTTTCTCTGTACGAATGGCTTTCGCGTGGTGCCCATCGCCCGGTGGACGAGTTCCGCCGCGCCGCTCAGTGCCGGTGGGGTTCGAGCCCGGTGGCCGCCACGAAGAGCGTCGCGTCGCCCTCCGCCACGACCCCCTGGTCGGAGGCGGACAGGAAGCACGATGCGCCAGGACCCAGCGGGAGTTCCTGCCCTTCCGGTCCGCGCAGCAGCACCGAACCCTCCACACAGAGGGCGATCCGAGGTCCGGAAGACGGCACGAGGGGCTCTGGCGAGCCGTTGAGCTGTGTCCGGTAGAGAGCGAACTCCTCCACCGGGCAGTCGTACGTCCGCGTACGCCCGGAGCCGGGGACATCCGTGGGTCGCAGAACGGGGACACGTACCGCCGGGTCGGTGATCCGCAGCAGCTCCGGCACGTTCACCTCCTTCGCGGTCAGTCCCGCCCGCAGCACGTTGTCGGAGTTGGCCAGCAACTCCACCCCCACTCCACTGACGTAGGCGTGCAGGCCACCGGCCGGCATGAACAGCGCGGCGCCCGGCTCCAGTACCTGGTGCCGCATGAGCAGAGAGGCCACCAGCCCCAGATCGCCGGGGTGGGACCGGGCCATACGTACCACCGCGTCGAAGGCGGCCTGATGGGGCCCGGAGGCCGCCGCCAGGCGCACACTCGACTCAACGACGTCGGACACCAGCAGGTCGCGATCGTGCGGCGGCCATTCGAGCAGGATCCGCAGCGCCTCGGTGAGGGCTGTGTCGTTGCCCCGGGTGCGCAGGAACACAGCGACCGGGCGCAAGCTCAGGAGGCCGAGTGCGTCGAGTACCTCCGCAGCCTCCTCACGGGCGCGGAAACCGGCCAGGACTTCGAAACGGCTCAGCGCACAGAGCAGTTCGGGCTTCGGCCAGTCGTCCGTGTACGGCCCGTCTTCCGCACCGACCCGTTGTGCGGCGAATCCCGCCCGGGCCTGTTCCCGGTCGGGGTGGACCTGGATGGACAGAGGCTGCTCGGCGGCGAGGACTTTCAACAGGAAGGGCAGCCGGCCGCCGAACCGGACGGCGCACGCCGCTCCGAGCTCCCGTTCCGGGTTCTCGGCCACCACCGCCTCCAGGGTCGTCGCCCGTCCGCCGCGCGTGATGCCGGCGGGCCCGGCGGGGTGGGCGCCCATCCACAGTTCCGCCTCGGGCCCGGCCGTGGGGACGTCGCGCCCCTGCAACCGGGCCAGTGCCTCACGGGAGCCCCAGGCGTAGGGCTTGATGATCGGTCGGAGTAGATCCACGGTCGTACGGTAATAGGCGGAGGAAGCAATGATTGATCACTCTCGAGCTACGTTATTAAACCGGTATAGTAGTCTTGGGTCGGTCGATCAAGTCACACGAGAGGAGCCCCTTCCCAGTCGCCAGAGGACGAGTGCGCCCTTTGCGGACTACTGTCGCTCCGGTGGCCGCCGACCGCTACGTCACGCCCGGCGGCGGGCCGCTCACCCTCCGCCCGTCCGAGAAGCCCGCCCAATCCGGCGGAAAGCAACGGCCTTCGCCTCGAAGATCGTCTGCTGAGCTGTCGAACCGGCACACGCACGTAACGCATGATCGGCCCGGCCGTCAGTTACCCGGAGGCGTGATCAGATCGGTGTCGTAGAGACCACACAAAACGTGGCTGAGGGTCAGCATCAGCCCGTCCAAGCCCGAGTTGCACGCTGTGGCCGCAGAAGGCTCGATGATCAGAGAACGGCGGCACCGGGCTTGGGAACCCTGGCCGGAAGGCTCTCACGGGCCGCGGAGCAGCACGCAGAGCAATCTGACGCCCCGTCAGGAAAGTCGGCATGGGGTCAGCATCAGTCCGAGCAGACATGGTCACAGCTGACGAAACCCGCGCTTCGGGGGCGGGGCTTCGGGGGTGGCTCGGAGCCGTTTGCGTGTGCGGATTCCGTGGGCCGGGCGAGAGGGTTCACGCCTCGCCCGGCCGCGTTGTGGAGGGAGTCCTGCGGGACCTTGCTAGCGAGTCCTACCTCGGGGTTTGAGGGGGACGGGGGGTAGTTCGGGGGCTGGGAGGGGGGCGCCGTCGTAGCCTTTTACTTCCCCGAAGCGGGAGCTGTTCATCCAGTCCGACCGGGCCTGGGCGATGTCCTGTTGGCTTCTGCCGATGAAGTTCCACCACATGAGGAGTTCCTCCTCGAACGGTTCGCCGCCCAGGAGCATCAGGCTCGCGTCGGACTCGGCGCGCAGGGGGAGGTCGTGGCGGCCGCAGCCCAGGTAGAGCATCGAGCCGGGGAGGAGCGGGACGCCGTCGACGTGGGTCTCGCCGGACATGGACAGGACCGCGTACTCGAAGTCCGCGTCCAGTGGCAGGCGTAGGTCGGCGCCGCGGGTCAGGGTCAGGTCGGCGCCGACGATCGGGGTGTACGTCGTGCCCGGGGAGCGGGTGCCGTCGACCTCGCCCAGGATCAGGGTGGCCTTCAGTCCCGGCGCGGTGACCTCGGGGAGGTCCGCGTGGTACTCGAAGTGCGGGTCGGTGTGGCGGTGGGCATCGGGAAGGGCGACCCAGAGCTGGGCGCCGTGCAGGAAGCGGGCGTGCGACCTGGGGCTCTCCTCGGAGTGGCTGATGGCCCTGCCGGAGGTCATCAGACCGAGCTCGCGGGGGCGGATGGTCCGCAGGCTGCCCGTGGAGTCGCGGTGCAGCACCTCGCCCTCGTGCAGCCAGCTCACCGTCTGCAAGCCCATGTGCGGGTGCGGCGGGACCTGCATGCCGGGCTCGTCGGCGATGTCGTCCGGGCCGTAGTGGTCGACGAAGCACCACGCACCGACCATGCGGCGGCCCAGGTTGGGCAGCAGGCGGCGCACCTCGGTGGACTCGCCGAGCCGCAGGCGGCGGGGGCTGAGGAGTTCGCGTACCGGTTCGGCCACCACGAACCCACGGCCGCCGCACAGTGCGGGTGCCGCCTCGCGGTCGAGATTGCTCATGGCGCACAACCTAACGCCCGGCGGGGGCCCGTGCGCACCCGCGGCCGGCTGGAATGTTCGTTCCGGTGCCGGTGTTGTGCGGCCGATGAAGGAGGTCGGTGTGGAGCAGACGTACTACGACCACGGGACGGCCGCGGAGCGCTGGGAGCGGGCGCGGATGTTCTTCGAGGCGCGGGACTACGCCGGTGCGGCGCGGGTGCTGCGCGGGCTCGTCGAGGAGGTGCCGGAGCAGACCGGGCCCCGGCTGCTGCTGGCCCGTGCGTACTACCACTCGGCGCAGCTTTGGCGGGCCGAGGCGGAGCTGCGGGTGCTGGTGGAGCGGGACCCCGTGGAGCACTACGCCCGGCTGTTGCTCGGCCGGACCCTTGAGCGGCAGGGCCGCAGCGAGGAGGCGGGGCCCCACCTGCGGCTCGCCTCCGCCATGGCCGGTGACTTCGCCGAGCTGTAAGGGGCGACGGGGGCCGGGGGTACGAGGGTGGTGCGGAGGGGCGCGTGCGGTGTCGTGTGCGTGCGCCGGCGCACGTTGTCGGGCCTGTCATGCTGGTCCGATGGCTTCAGACACTGACCGCATCCCTGGCCGCCCGATCGTCGACCTCGTCGAGGAACTGCTCGGCGTGGAGGGGCCGTTGCCGATCGTCGCCGCCGGTGATCCCGTACTGCGGCGGGGCGCGGAACCGTACGACGGACAGCTCGGTCCGGCTCTGCTGGATCGTTTCCTCGCCGCCCTGCGCGCGACGATGCACGCGGCGCCCGGCGTCGGGCTCGCGGCGCCGCAGGTGGGTGTGCCGCTGCGGATCGCCGTGATCGAGGATCCGGCGCCGGTGCCGGAGGAGGTGCGGGTGGCGCGGGGGCGGGTGCCGCAGCCGTTCCGGGTGCTGGTGAACCCGTCGTACGAGGCCGTCGGGGACGAGCGGGCGGCGTTCTTCGAGGGCTGTCTGAGCGTGCCCGGGTGGCAGGCGGTGGTGGCGCGGCACGCGCGCGTACGGCTGCGGGGGCTGGACGCGGGCGGGGCCGTGCTGGACGAGGAGTTCGTGGGGTGGCCGGCCCGCATCGTGCAGCACGAGACGGACCATCTGGACGGCACGTTGTATCTGGACCGGGCGGAGTTGCGGTCGTTGTCGACGAACGAGGCGGTGGGGCGGTGGTGGGGGGAGCCGACGGTTGAGCGGGCGGCGGGGGTGCTGGGGTTCGGCCTCCCCGGCTGACGTGGCCGGGGGGGCCGTGCGTCCGGGGCGCGGCCCCCGCCCCCTTTCGAAGCGGGGGCTGCGCCGCGGCGTTCCGGTGGGGTTCGGGGGGCGGGGGTCGGGGGGTGCGTGTTCGGCTGCGGGTGCGTTGTGGTTGGTCGCGCCCGCGCGGCGGAGCCGCAGATCGGGACAGCCCCGCGCCCCTGGGTGGGCCGGGGTTGCTGGGGTCTAGGAGGTGCCCTCCATCCCCGCGAGGCGCGGGCGCTCCGCGTGTTCGGCTGCGGGTGCGTTGTGGCTGGTCGCGCAGTTCCTCGCGCCCCTGGGTAGGCCGGGGTTGCCGGGGGTCTAGGAGGTGCCCTCCATCCCCGCGAGGCGCGGGCGCTCCGCGTGTTCGGCTGCCGGTGCGTTGTGGCTGGTCGCGCAGTTCCTCGCGCCCCTGGGTGGGACGGGGTTGCCGGCAGGTGTAGGAGGAGCCCCGCAGCGTGGGTGGACCGAGGGTGATCGGGGGCTCAGGAGGAGCCCCCGATCGTCGTGGGGCGCGGGGGGGCGCCGCCCCTGCGAGCCTCCGGGCGGGCTCCTCGTTCAGCCTCGGTATGCCTCCAGTAGGCGGAGCCAGACCTCGCTCAGCGTGGGGTATGACGGCACCGCGTGCCACAGGCGGCTGAGTGGGACCTCGCCGGCGATCGCGATCGTCGCGGAGTGGATCAGTTCGCCGACGCCCGGGCCGACGAACGTCACTCCGCGCAGGATCTCGGCCTCCAGGTCGACGACCATGCGGGCCCGCCCGCGGTAACCGTCCGCGTACAGCCCCGCGGCGGCGACCGACGCGAAGTCGACGTCGACCGCGCGGACCCGGTGGCCCGCCTGTTCCGCCTCCGCGAGCGAGAGGCCCACGGCCGCCGCCTCGGGGTCGGTGAAGACGACCTGCGGCACGGCCCCGTGGTCGGCGGTGGCCGCGTGCGCGCCCCACGCCGCGGACTCCTCCTCCGTGTCCCCCGCCGCCCGCGCCGCGATCGCCGCCCCGGCGATCCGCGCCTGGTACTTGCCCTGGTGGGTGAGGAGCGCCCGGTGGTTGACGTCACCCACCGCGTACAGCCACTCGTTCCCCTCCACCCGCATGCTGTCGTCGACGCTCAGCCAGGAGCCGGGCTCCAGGCCCACCGTCTCCAGACCGATCGCGTCGGTCTTCGGCGCGCGCCCCGTGGCGAAGAGGATCTCGTCCGCCTCGATCCGCTCACCGGTGTCGGTGACGGCCACGACCGTGCCCTTCCCCTGCCGCGCCGACGTGCCCGGAGCGCCGGTGTCCGCATCCGCCGGCCGCTCGCGGGTCACCGACGTGACCGACACCCCGGTGCGCAGGTCGACGCCCGCCTCGGTCAGCCCCTCGGCGATCAGCTCCCCGGCGAACGGCTCCATCCTCGGCAGCAGGCCCTTGCCGCGCACCAGCATGGTGACCTGGGCGCCCAGGCTCTGCCAGGCCGTGGCCATCTCGACGGCGACGACACCGCCGCCGACCACGATCAGCCGGCCCGGCGCCCGGCCGCTGGTCGCCTCCCTGCTGGTCCAGGGCCGTACGTCCGCGAGTCCGGGCAGGTCCGGGAGCGCGGCGCGGGTGCCGGTGCACACGGCGACCGCGTGCCGGGCCGTGAGCACCTGCCGGCCGCCGTCCCGTCCCTCCACGACGACCGTACGGGGGCCCGCGAGGCGCCCGTGCCCCCGGTAGAGGTCGGCGCCGATGCCGTCCAGCCAGCCGACCTGGCCGTCGTCCTTCCAGTCGGACGCCATGTAGTCGCGCCGTCGCAGGACGGCTTCCGTGTCGAGGGGGCCTTGTACGGCCTGGGCGAGCCCAGGCACGCGGCGCGCGTCGGCGCGGGCGATCACCGGGCGGAGGAGGGCCTTGCTGGGCATGCACGCCCAGTACGAACACTCGCCGCCGACCAGCTCGTTCTCCACGACCGCGGTGGACAGGCCGGCCGCGCGGGTGCGGTCGGCCACGTTCTCCCCCACGGGCCCGGCCCCGAGCACCACGACGTCGTACGCGATGGATTCCGTTTCCGTCATGGGCACAGTCTGGTGGGTGGTGTGCGCGGTGGCCACACGGGTACGCGCGCGGGGATGCCCGGGGAACAGCCTCCGGGCACGCACGGGAATAGCCGGCCGGCCCGCGCCGTTGGCGTCGACGGCTCACCCGATACCAGGAAGAGGGATACACGCCATGAGCAACAGCACCGTGGAGCTCACCAAGGACAACTTCGACGAGACGGTCAAGGACAACGACTTCGTCCTGATCGACTTCTGGGCGTCCTGGTGCGGGCCGTGCCGGCAGTTCGCCCCGGTGTACGAGAAGGCGGCGGAGGAGAACCCCGACCTGGTGTTCGGCAAGGTGGACACGGAGGCGCAGCCGGAGCTTGCGCAGGCGTTCGGGATCCAGTCGATCCCGACGTTGATGATCGTGCGGGATCGGGTTGCGGTGTTCGCGCAGCCGGGGGCGTTGCCGGAGGCGGCGTTGACGGATGTCATTGGGCAGGCGCGGAAGTTGGACATGGATGAGGTGCGGAAGGCTGTGGCGGAGCAGCAGGCGGCGCAGGGGGGTGCGGGCGAGTAGGTTTTCGCCCCCGCCGCCCCTACCCTTCCCGTCCCTTACCTGGGGGCTCCGCCCCCAGGCCCCCCGAGGGGTGGGAAGGGCGCGGGAGAGGGAGAGCTCGGGTGGGTGGGGTTGGGGAGCGGGTGCGGGTGAGTGGGGGCTTCTCGCGCAGTTCCCCGCGCCCCTGACGGGGCACGGTGAGTGCTCGCGCGCACGGCGGCGAAGCCGCGCAAAGACACAGTCCCGCGCCCCTATCGGGGCACGGTAAGTGCTCGCGCCCCTGCGGCGGAGCCGCGCAGATAAACACAGCCCCGATGTTCTCTCCTAGCTCGATTCCCTCGGTACCACGTGTGCGCCCAGGACCTGTCTCACCTCCGGTGGGGCCGTGTCGTTCTGGACTGCGTGGTCGACGAGTTCGGCCAGGGTGCGGCCGGACGGGAGTTCCAGGTGGACCGTGGTGAGGCGGGGGCGGAGGAGGCGGCCGAGCATGAGGTCGTCGGCGCCGACGACCGCCGTGTCGTCCGGGATCACGACACCGTTGTCCTGAAGCGCCCGCATCAGCAGCATCGCGTACTCGTCGTTGTAGGCGAACACCGAGTCGAGGTTCAACTCCCGCCAGCGCGAGGCGAGTTCGGTGGCGGCGTCCTCGTCGTAGGCGAGCGGGAGCACCGTGACGGTGGCGTCCTTGCCCTCCACCGCCTGCCGTACGCCCTCCAGCCTGGGCGCCGAGAACGCCTCCAGTCCGGGCTCCTCGGGCATCACCACGCCGATGCGGCGCCGGCCGCGGGCGTACAGGTGGAGGCCGGCGTCGCGGCCAACCTCCGCGTGGTTCATGAGGAGCGCGTGCGCACCCTCGATGCGCTCGGTCCCCATGGTCACCACCGCGCGGGCGCCCGACCGTTTCAGCACCGCGACGCCCTCCGGGCCGAGCCCGCCGCCGGGCAGCAGCACCGCCACGGGGCGCAGTTCGGCCCAGGCGCGCGCGGCCTCGTCGCCCCGCAGGCCGACCTGGCCGTACTGGACGACGGTGTAGTCGAGGCGGCCGAGCGCCCATTGCAGTTCGTTGATGAACTGGCTGTACAGCGGGCCGGCCGGGACCTCGGGGGCGGGCATGAGCACCATGCGGCTGTGGCCGGCGCGCAGGCTGCGGGCGGCGGCGTGCGGGACGTACCCCAGTTCCTTGGCGGCCTCGCGGACGCGCCGGCGGGTGGGTTCGCTGATCCGTACGGCACTGGTGTTGTTGAGGACGTAGGAGACGGTTGCCCGGGACACTCCCGCCAGGCGCGCCACATCCGCGCTCGTCGGTACGGAGCGCGGGGCGGACGGCGGGACGGTGGACCGGTCGGGTATGTGCACCATGACGTACGTCATTTTTCCAGAAGGCCGCGAACGAACGGGGAGCGGGTGAACTTCCCGCGCGCGAAAGGGCGTTCGCGCTGGTGGACGCGTGTTCGAACGGGGACCCACGGTGTGTCGCGCGCCGGGAGGCTACCGTGTGCGCGTGACTGCCTTTCCCGATCAGGACGTTCCCGTACCCGGCCGCTACGGCCCCTCCGCCACCACCGAGGCCGATCCGCGCCAGGTGGGTCCGGTACGGACCGAGTACTCCCCCGCGCACGACGGCGACCCGGACCCCGGGGAGATCGTCTGGACCTGGGTGCCCTTTGAGGAGAACGACGGGCGCGGGAAGGACCGACCCGTCCTCGTCGTCGCCCGTGAGCCGGGCGGGACGCTGCTCGCGGTACAGCTGTCCAGCAAGCGGCACGACGGTGACCGGGAGTGGGTGGCGATCGGGAGCGGGCCGTGGGACCGCTCGGGGCGGGACTCGTGGGTCGACGTGGACCGGGTGCTGCGGCTGCACGAGGACGGCATGCGGCGCGAGGCGTGTGCGCTGGACCGAATGCGGTTCAACTCCGTGGTGCACCGGCTGCGGGAGCGCTACGGCTGGCGCTGAGCGGTCCCGGCACGACGGCGGCTCCGGACCGGCCCGGCCCCGGCCCCGGCCCCGGCAGCCGTCTAACCGAACGTGCGCGCGAACGCGCCGCGCACCGTCGCCCCCTTCGTACGGTCCAGGACCGCGAAGACGACCCGGTCGAAGCGGTCCGCGAACCGGCCGCCGTCCGCCAGGTGGCCCCGGAACGCGGCGGCCACCTGAGCCGGGTCGTTGCGGAACACCCCGCATCCCCAGGCGCCCAGGACCAGCCGCCGGTGTCCGTGCAGGGCGGCGACCTCCAGGACCCGCTCGGCCCGGACCGCAAGGGCGCGCGGCAGCTCGGCGGCGCGCTCCGGCGCACGGCTCAGCAGCACGCCCGCGTTGGGCGCCGCCGCGGTGAGGAACGCGACCCGGTACGGCTCGTCGAGCAGCCGGCCGTCGTCGTCACGGAAGACGGGGACCCCGGGCGCGTGGACGACCCGGTCGGTGTAGAGCGGGTCGCGGTGCTCCCGGTGGTGGTCGTAGAACGCGCGGACCTCGCGCAGGCAGGCGTACAGCGCCGACGAGCGGCACAGCGCCTCCTCCTGCGCCTGGGCGCCGTTGAGGAAGCCGCCGCCCGGATTCCGGGCCGAGGCGAAGTTCAGCACGGCGACCGAGCCATCGGCGGGCTGGGCATCAGCGGCGGCACCGGCGACCAAGCCATCGGCAGCGACATCGACGGGCGGGGCGGCGGCCTCGGCGGAACCCGCACCCCCCACCAGCCGCCGCGCCGCCTCCAGACTGCTCTCCCCCGTGACCTCCACGGCCACCGGCGCCCGCGACCCCTCCCCCGAGGCCCCCGAGGCCCCTTCGGCGAGCCGCACCGCCCCCGGCCCGTACATCCGCGTCCCCGCCCGCGCGGCCTCGACCGCCGCGGCGAGCGGCACCTCGCGGCCCCCGGGGGCCCGGTACCCGCCCCGCTCCACGATCTCCTGCGTCTGCCGCGCGAGGTCGCGCAGGCGGGCGCTCACGGCATCACCCCCGTGGACGCCGTGAGCGCGCCGCGCGCGCCCTCTCCCCGCACGCCCCCTCGGGCGCGCCTCCCCGTCGTGCTCATGCACGCATCGTGGGCGATGCTGGTCCCGAGCGGCAACGGAGTTTCTCCCTACGCCGGTCCCCTGTGCACCGATTCGCCCCCTTGTGCGAACGGCGTCGAGAGGTTTGGGTGGGACGAGCGTTGTCGGCCCGGCCCCACCCGGTACCGGACCGGCGGCATGGTGGAATCTCAGGAGGATCCCGACATGTCCGATGCGGTGAGCGACTGTAGTGACGGTGCGGAGGATCGCACCGCGCTCACCGAGGCGGAGGTGGAGGCGCTGGTCCGAGGCATCTGCTTCAAGACCGGCCCGCCCCGTCGTCTCGGTGTCGAACTGGAATGGCTCGTCCATGAGCCGCTGCGACCGCGGCTGCCCGTACCACCCGAACGTCTCGACGCGGCCTATGCCGCGCTGCGGACCGTGCCCCTGCGTTCGGCGCTCACCGTCGAACCCGGCGGCCAGCTGGAGCTGAGTTCCGCTCCCGCCGCCTCCCTGATGGAGTGCGTACGGTCCGTCTCCGCCGATCTCGACACGGTCCGCGCCGTCCTGCGCGCGGACGGCCTCGGCCTGTACGGCTGCGGTCACGAGCCGTGGAATCCCCCCGTCCGCTACCTCCGGCAGCCGCGCTACGACGCCATGGAGGCCTGTCTGGACCGCACCGGTCCCGAGGGCCGGGCCATGATGTGCTCCTCCGCCTCCGTCCAGGTGTGCCTGGACGCCGGGTACGAGGAGCCGGGCCCGCTCGGCCACGGCAGGCGCTGGTGGCTGGCGCACACCCTGGGCGCGGTGCTGGTCGCCGCGTTCGCGCACTCCCCCGTGGCCCGCGGCCGTCCCACGGGCTGGCGTTCGACCCGGCAGTACCTGTGGACCTCGATGGACCCGGGGCGCAGCGGCGCCCCGCTTCTCGGCCGCGATCCCCGGGGCGCGTGGGCCGAACGGGTGCTGGACGCGCCCGTGATGTGCGTGCGCCGGGACGACGGTCCCTGGCAGGTGCCCGAGGGGCTGACCTTCCGGGAGTGGACCCGGTCGGCCGACGGCCCGACCCGGGCCGATCTGGAGTACCACCTCACCACGCTGTTCCCGCCGGTGCGGCCGCGCGGTCATCTGGAGCTGCGGATGATCGACGCCCAGCCCGGCGAGGACGGCTGGATCGTGCCGCTGGCGGTGACGACCGCCCTGTTCGACGACCCGGAGGCCGCCGAGACCGCGTACCGCACGGTCAAGCCCCTCGCGGAGCGGGCGGACGGGCGCACGGCCCCGCGCAATCCGCTGTGGACGACGGCGGCCCGTGAGGGCCTCGCCGATCCGGAGCTGCGCGAGGCCGCCGCCGTCTGCTTCGCCGCCGCCGCCGAGGCCCTGCCCCGGCTCGGCGCCGACGACGCCGTACGGGCGGCCGTCGCCGACTTCACCGACCGTTACGTGGCCCGGGGCCGCTGCCCCGCCGACGACCTGCTCGCGCACCACCACGGGAAGGAACCGCGCACATGACCGAGTCCACCTCCCCGACACCCCCCACGGACACCGACCCCGAGGCGCTGCGGAACCGCGCGCTGGACGCGCTGACCACCGCACGGGAGCGCACCGCGCTGCTCACCGAGTGCGTCGAGGAACCCGATCTGCTCGCCCAGCACTCGCCGCTGATGTCCCCGCTGGTGTGGGATCTGGCGCACATAGGCAACCAGGAGGAGCTCTGGCTGCTGCGCGCGGTGGCCGGGCGCGAGGCGATGCGGCCGGAGATCGACGGGCTGTACGACGCGTTCGAGCACCCGCGCGCCGAACGGCCCTCGCTGCCGCTGCTGCCGCCCGAGGAGGCCCGTCGCTACGCCGCCGAGGTGCGCGGCCGGGCGCTGGACGTGCTGGAGTCCACCGCCTTCCGAGGCGACCGGGCGCTGACCGAGGCGGGCTTCGCCTTCGGCATGATCGCCCAGCACGAGCAGCAGCACGACGAGACCATGCTCATCACCCACCAGCTGCGCCGGGGCCCGCAGGCGCTCACCGCCCCGGATCCGGCGCCCGTGCCGCCGTACGACGGTCCGGCCGAAGTCCTGGTCCCCGGCGGCCCGTTCACCATGGGGACGTCCACCGAGCCCTGGTCGCTGGACAACGAACGGCCCGCGCACCGGCGCCAGGTGGCCGCCTTCCACATCGACACCGTGCCCGTCACCAACGCCGCCTACCAGCGGTTCATGGCGGCCGGCGGCTACGACGACGAGCGCTGGTGGCACCCGGCGGGCTGGGCGCACATCCGCGCCCACTCCATCGGGGCGCCGCAGTTCTGGCGCCGCGAGGGCGGACAGTGGCTGCGGCGGCGGTTCGGCGTCACGGAGGTCGTACCGCCGGACGAGCCGGTGCTGCACGTGAGCTGGTACGAGGCGGACGCCTACGCCCGCTGGGCCGGGCGTCGGCTGCCGACCGAGGCCGAGTGGGAGAAGGCCGCCCGCTTCGATGCGGCCACCGGTCGCTCCCGGCGTTACCCGTGGGGCGACGCCGACCCCGGTCCGGCCCACGCCAACCTCGGCCAGCGCCATCTGCGCCCGGCCCCGGCCGGCAGCTACCCGGAGGGCGAATCACCTCTGGGCGTACGGCAGTTGATCGGCGACGTCTGGGAGTGGACGTCGAGCGACTTCGCGCCGTACCCGGGCTTTAGCGCGTTTCCGTACAAGGAGTACTCGGAGGTGTTCTTCGGCCCCGAGTACAAGGTGCTGCGCGGCGGTTCGTTCGCCGTGGACCAGGTGGCCTGCCGGGGCACCTTCCGCAACTGGGACTATCCGATCCGGCGGCAGATCTTCTCCGGCTTCCGCACCGCGCGGGACGCCGGGCCGGAGGCCGTCTGATGTGCCGGCACGTGGCGTACCTCGGTCCGCCCGAGCCGCTGGGCGCGCTGCTCGTGGCGCCGCCGCACGCGCTGTACCGGCAGTCGTGGGCGCCCCGCCGGCAGCGGTACGGGACGGTGAACGCCGACGGCTTCGGCGTCGGCTGGTACGCCGACGGCGACCCGGTGCCCGCCCGCTACCGGCGGGCCGGGCCGATCTGGGCCGACCTGTCGTTCGCGGACCTGGCACGGGTGGTGCGCTCGGGCGCGGTGCTCGCCGCCGTCCGGGACGCCACGCTGTCGGGCGCGGACGCGGAGGCCGCGGCGGCCCCGTTCGCCGGTGACCGGTGGCTGTTCAGCCACAACGGCGCCGTCACCGGCTGGCCCGGCTCCCTCGCGGCGCTCGCGCGCACCCTGCCGGCCGAGGAGGTGCTCGCCCTGGCGGCGCGCAACGACTCCGCGCTGGTCTGGGCGCTCGCGCTCAACCGGCTGCGCGGCGGCGACGAGCCCGGCCAGGCGCTGGCCGACACGGTCCTCGACGTCGCCGCGGCCGCCCCCGGCTCCCGGCTCAACCTGCTGCTCACCGACGGCGACACGATCGCCGCCACCGCCTGGGGCGACACGCTCTGGTACCTGACCGAACCCGGCCGGCGCACGGTCGTCGCCTCCGAGCCCTACGACGACGACCCGCGCTGGCGCGAGGTTCCCGACCGCACCCTGCTCGCCGCGAGCCGCACCGAGGTCCTGCTCACTCCCCTCAAGGAGCCCGAGCCCGACCACCCGGTGCCGCCCGCGCCCACCGCACCACCGAAGGAGCCCCGCACGTGAGCCCGTTCCTTCTCACCCGCACCCTCCCCGAGGGCGCCACCGACACCGCGCTCCGCACCGACGTGCGGCGCGGCCTCACCAGTACCCCCAAGTGGCTGCCGCCGAAGTGGTTCTACGACGCCCACGGCAGCGAACTGTTCGAGAAGATCACCGAACTGCCCGAGTACTACCCGACGCGCGCCGAGCGGGAGATCCTGATGGCCCGCTCGGGCGAGATCGCCGCGGCGTCCGGTGCGCGCACCCTCGTCGAACTCGGCTCCGGCTCCTCGGAGAAGACCCGGCACCTGCTGGACGCCCTGACCGAGCTGCGCACCTACGTGCCCGTCGACGTCAGCGACAGCGCCCTGCGCCAGGCGGGCCGGGCGCTGGCCGAGGAGTACCCGGGGCTCGACGTGCACGCGCTGCTCGCCGACTTCACCGCCTCCCTCACCCTGCCGGACACTCCCGGGCCCCGGCTCGTGGCGTTTCTCGGCGGCACCATCGGCAACCTGATCCCCGAGGAGCGGGCGGCGTTCCTCGCCTCCGTACGGGCGCTGCTGTCCCCCGGGGACGCGCTGCTGCTCGGCACGGACCTCGTCAAGGACGAGTCGGTGCTCGTCGCCGCGTACGACGACGCGGCGGGAGTGACGGCCGCGTTCGACAAGAACGTCCTGAACGTCGTCAACCGTGAACTGGGCGGCGACTTCGATCCCGACGCGTTCGACCACGTCGCCCTGTGGGACGCCGAACGCGAGTGGATCGAGATGCGGCTGCGGTCGCGCACCGCCCAGACCGTGAAGATCCGCGCGCTCGGACTGGCCGTCGACTTCGCGGCGGGCGAGGAACTCCGTACGGAGGTCTCGGCGAAGTTCCGCGAGGACGGGGTACGCGGGGAGTTGGCCGCGGCCGGGCTGGAGCTCGGCCACTGGTGGACGGACAGCGGCGGGAGGTTCGCGCTCTCGCTCAGCACGGTCCGCTGACCGGTGGGGCGGCGCCGCCTCGCGGGGTGGCGCCGTCTGCGGCACGGTGGAGTGACGTGTGTGTGCGTGTGTGCGTCACCGTGGAGAGGAGCGATTCGTATGTCCGACAACGTGTACCGGGTGACCGAGATCGTCGGCAGCTCGACGGAGGGGATCGACGACGCGATCCGCAAGGGGGTTTCGCGGGCGTCCCGGACGCTGCGGAACCTGGACTGGTTCGAGGTGACCCAGGTCCGGGGCCATATCGAGAACGGGGAGATCGAGCACTACCAGGTGGGTCTCAAGGTGGGGTTCCGGCTGGACGACGAGGGCTGAGCGGATTGCGCAGTTCCCCGCGCCCCTGAAAAGCCAGGGGCGCGGGTACCCGGACTCCGCCTCCGTTCCGCGTATCGCAGAATGGAGGCGTGAACCCCGTTCGGCTGCTCGTCGTGGACGACGATCCCCCCATCGCCGATCTCGTGGCCACCGTCGCCCGTTACGAGGGCTGGGAGGCGGTCACGGCGTACTCCGGTGAGGAGGCGCTCAGACGTGCCGCCGCGTTCCGGCCGGACATCGTCGTGCTCGACCTGATGCTCCCCGGCGTCGACGGCTTCGGCGTGCTCGACCGGCTGCGCGGCGCCGGCATGTCCGTCCCCGTCGTGTTCCTCACCGCCCGCGACGGCGTCGCCGACCGCGTCGCCGGGCTCACCCGGGGCGGCGACGACTACCTGGTCAAGCCGTTCGCCGTGGAGGAGCTGATGGCCCGGCTCCGCACGGTGCTGCGCCGCAGCGCCGGGCCCGGCGGCGCGCGCGCCGTGCTGCGGGTCGCGGACCTGACGATGGACGAGGACACCCGCGAGGTCCGCCGCGGCGACCATCTGCTCGCGCTCACCCCGACCGAGTACGACGTACTGCGCTGTCTGCTGCGCAAGTCGCCCGCCGTGCTGACCAAGGCGCAGATCCTGGACGACGTCTGGCAGTACGGCTTCGGCGGCCGGTCCAACGTGGTGGAACTGGTCGTCAGCCGGCTGCGCCGCAAGCTGGAGGCGACCGACGGCGGCGCGGTGCCGCTGATCCACACCGTGCGCGGGGTCGGCTACGTGGCCCGGCGGGCCGCCGAGTGAGACGCCGGGCGCGCCGCGGGCTGCTGGGGACGCCCCGGCGGCTCCGCCTCGGCACCCGGCTCGCGCTGGGCGTGGGCGCGCTGTCGCTGGTGGTGTTCGCGGTGGTCGGCACGGCGTTGACGATGTACATGCGGCAGTACCAGGAGCGTCAGCTCGCCGAGCAGATGAAGCTGGTGCAGGTCGTGCAGACCAAGGACGCCAAGGTGCACGGCACGGTGGAGCGGCGGCCGTACTACGGCTGGTACACCGCCGTGTACGAGGTGAAGGACGGCCACGCCGAGCTGCGCCGCCCCGCCGACGTGCCCGCCGACACCGACGCCCTCGCGGCCGTCGCCGAGGCGCAGCCGGCCTCCGGCTCCGAGCATCTGACCCGCACCGCCCGGATCCCCGGCGAGGGCACGTATCTGCTGCGGGCCTGCCCGGTGGAGCACGGGGTGGTGCTGGTCAGCGCGGCGCCGCTGGCGGACGTGCAGGCGACCACGCGGCGGCTGATCACGGTGCAGGTGGTGACGTTCGCGGCGGCGCTCCTCGCGCTGGTGGTGGCCGGGCGTGCGGTGCTGCGGCGCGGGCTGAAGCCGCTGAGCGACCTGGCGGCCACCGCGCACGACATCACCTCGCACGATCTGACCGACTCCGGGCGGCTGCCGGTGCGCGCCGACGGCCGCAGCGGGGCCCCGGAGATCGAGGAGCTGCGCTCGGCGTTCAACACCATGCTGGAGCACATCGACGGCTCGCTCGCGGTCCGCGCGGAGGCCGAGCGGCGGCTGCGGCGGTTCGTCGCGGACGCCTCGCACGAGCTGCGCACCCCGCTGATGTCGGTGCGCGGGTACGCGGACCTGTTCCAGTACGCGCCCGCCCACTCCCCCGAGGAACGGGACCGGCACCTGGCCCGGCTGCGCGCCGAGGCGGCCCGGATGGGCGTACTCCTGGACGATCTGCTGCTGCTCGCCCGGCTGGACGCGGCGGAGGTGGAGGCGCCGCTGCGGGTGGAGGAGACCGATCTGGTGGAGCTGGTGCGGCGGGCGGCGGACGCGTTCCGCGCGAGCCACCCGGACCGTCCGCTGACCGTGACGGCGGGACCGGGCGAGCTGCGGCTGCGGCTCGACCCGGGCCGGATCCGGCAGGTGGTGGACAATCTGCTGACCAACGCGGCGGTGCACACCCCGCCCGGTACGGAGGTGTCGGTCGGGGTGTCGGTGGAGACACCGCGCCCGGCGAAGACGCCGGTACCGGCGCCCCGTCAGGCACCGCACCCGGCGCCCGCACGGACACCGGCCGACGCGCCCGGCGGGCACGGCGTCACCGGCACCGCCCCCGGTCCCGTTACCGCGCCCGCCGGTCCCGGCACCGCCGTCGTCCGGGTCACCGACGCCGGTCCCGGGATACCGGCCGCCGACCGGGGGCGGATCTTCGACCGGTTCTACCGTGTCGACAAGGCCCGCAGCCGCGACCGCGGCGGCAGCGGGCTGGGGCTCGCGGTCGTCCGGTCCCTGGTCGAGGCGCACGGCGGCACCGTCGACGTGACGGGCGGCCCCGGGGCGACCACGTTCACGCTCAGGATTCCGTTGACCGCCTAGACCCGACCCGGGCCACCTCCTCCGGCAGCATCGTCGGGGCCTCCCGCAGCACCGTCTCCGCCACGGGGTAGGCCACCTCGGTCACCCGGCCGGTCGCCGACCCCGTGGCGAGGCCGCCGTCGGCGTGCGCGGTGCCGACGGGGAGGAGCATCAGTCCGCCTCCCATGGCCAGGACGACCGCCCGACGCATCCCCGTACGGGCTTCACCAACCGTCACCTTCGACTCCTTCCGCCTGCCGGGGCGCTCGCCCCGGGCGGGCCCACGCTGGCAGGGCGACCGCGCGACACGCGAACGAAAACCCCGCTCGTCCCACGGACGGAGGAGCTGGGAGCCGTCCCGCTGACGAACGCACGGACCGGCCGTCCTCCGCACGGGCGGACGCACGCGGACATTCATCACACAGCGGACCCCCGCCCGGCCCCGGCGGGCTCTCCCCCGCCCCGCGCCCCCGGAACGGGTCAATCCCGGCATCTTTTGCCGCGTTTGCGGCAATGCCTACGGCTTCGAGAGGTTCCGCGAGGTTCCCCGTTCCGTCGAAGCTGAGGGAGTACCACCTGATGGCCCGTAGACACGTCGGCGCAGGCTGTGCCGTCCTGACCGTGCTCGGTTCGCTCGTGCTGGCGAACCCGTCCCAGGCGACGGCCACCGCCTCGTCCGTGCCGCCCGCCGACGGCCCCTCGGCGGCCCGGACGCTCGGCGCCGACCGGCCCTCGGCCGAGGTCCTGCACGCGCTCCGGCGCGACCTGGGGCTGACCGCGGCCCAGGCCCGGCAGCGGCTGACGAACGAGGCGGAGGCCGGCACCCGGGCGGGCCGGCTGCACAACGCGCTCGGCACCCGCTTCGCCGGTGCGTGGGTGCACGGGAAGACGTCGGCCGGGCTGACCGTCGCCACCACGGACAAGGCGGACGTCGCCGCCATCGAGGCGGGCGGCGCCGACGCCAAGGTCGTCAAGGTGGCCCTGGCCGACCTGCGGAGCGTGAAGACGAAGCTGGACAAGGCGGCCGCCGTCACGAAGGGGCGGCAGACCCCGGTGCGGTACGTCGACATCCGCAACAACCGGGTGACCGTGCAGGCCACCAGCAGGGCCGCGGCGGACGCGCTGGTGAAGGCCGCCAAGGTGGACCGGACGCGGGTCGCGGTGAAGGTGTCCAAGGACCAGCCGCGCGCGCTGTACGACATCACGGGCGGCGACGCGTACTACATCAACGACGAGGCCCGCTGCTCCGTCGGGTTCTCCGTCACCAAGGGCGAACAGCAGGGTTTCGTCTCCGCCGGGCACTGCGGCAGCAAGGGCGACACGACCACCGGGTACAACCAGGTGGCCCAGGGCACCTTCCAGGACTCGGTGTTCCCCGGCCACGACTACTCGTGGGTCGCCACCAACGACGACTGGACGGCCACCCCGCACGTCAAGGGCGAGGGCGGCGCGGACGTGACGGTGTCCGGCTCGGTGGAGGCGCTGGTGGGCGCCTCGGTCTGCCGCTCGGGCTCCACCACGGGCTGGCACTGCGGCACCATCGAGGAGCACGACACGAGCGTGACCTACCCGGAGGGCACCGTCGACGGGGTGACCCGGACGACGGTGTGCGCCGAACCCGGCGACTCCGGCGGCCCGTACGTCTCCGGCAGCCAGGCGCAGGGTGTCACCTCCGGCGGCTCCGGTGACTGCACCAGCGGCGGGACGACGTACTACCAGCCGGTCAACCCGGCGCTGAGCGCCTTCGGTCTGACGCTCACCACCGACACGGCCACCACCGAGACGCCGGGCACCACACCGGAGCCGCAGTCCGGCACCTGGGCGGCGGGCGCGGTGTACGACGTGGGCGCGAAGGTGACGTACGGCGGTGTCACCTATGTGTGCCTTCAGCCGCACCAGGCGCAGGGCGCGTGGCAGCCGGCCACGACGCCGGCGCTGTGGCAGAAGGTCTGAGTTCCGCGCGGCGCGACGGCGTCGCGCACCACCGGCCGGGGCCCGCGGCGCGGGTCCCGGCCGCGTGCCGGTGGGCCCACGGCCCGACCGGCGGCGGCCGGCTCCGCCGGCGTCAGCCGTCCTCGGCCGTCCGGTCCTCGGGAGCCGCCCGCTCCTCACGGGCCGTCCGGTCCTCGTCCTCGGTGTCGCCCGGGGTGAGCCGCACGCAGCACTCCCCGGGCTCGGGAGCCAGGACGGCCCGCACCCCGTTGACCTCCAGCCCGCTCAGGCAGCCGGAGAGGAAGGCCTGGTTCATGCCGCACACCAGGTCGGGCGCCCTGCTCGCCAGCGGGTGGAAGGGGCAGTTGCGCAGCCGGAGCCGGGTGGGGGTCTCCCGGACGGGTTCGTAGCCGTACTCGTCCAGCAGGCGCTCGCACGCGGTCAGTCCGCGCTCGGGGCCCAGCCGTCCCGGGCGGGTCTCCTCCCGCGCGCTGCGGCCCATGTGCCGGCCGCGTCGTTCCGCGCTGCGCACGGCCGCCTGCGCGGCGTTCTCGTCGGCACCCTCGGTCAGGACGGCGTCCAGGAGGAGGTCCGCCAGGAGCTCGTGGCGCCGGTCGGGGATGTTCACGGTGATCTGCGCGTCGGTGGGCTCGTACACCTTGGGCCGCCTGCCGACCTTGCGGATGCCGCCCGGTGCCTCGTAGCGGGCCCGGAGGAGGCCGGCGTCGACGAGCTTGTCGAGGTGGAAGGCGGCGAGCTTGCTGGATATCCCGGCGCTCGCGGCGGCCTCGTCGCGGGTGACGGCGTGACCGGCGCGGCGGATGAAGAGGAACATGCGCCGCCGCGAGTCCTCGCTCAGCGCGCTGACGGAGTCGATGGCGCGGTCGGCCGCGTCGGCCCGTGAGGAGGATTCGTAAGCCACGCGTCCACAGTAACTCCCACGCGCGTAGGCACAAGTGTTCCCAAGGGTCCTCCATCTGGGCACCTTGACACCCCCCAGCAATTAAACCAACAATGGTTGGTGAAACTACTGGAGGTCGTCATGTCCGATCAGTCTCCCCCGCAGGCGAAGCGTCCGGTCAGCGCCCCGCTCGCCGGCCCGTACGGCCATCCGTTCCACCCGATCCTGGTGACCGTGCCGATCGGTGCCTGGGTGACCAGCCTGGTGTTCGACATCGCCTCGCACGTCGTCGACCGGCCGGGCTTCCTGACCCAGGCCTCGGAGTGGCTGATCGCCGTCGGCGTGATCGGCGCGCTGCTCGCGGCCGTGGTCGGGTTCCTCGACCTGTTCGCGATCCCGACGGCCACCCCGGCCTTCCGCACCGCCCTGCTCCACATGACGCTGAACCTGCTGGTGACCGCCGCCTATGTCGTCAACTTCCTGTGGCGGCACGCCGACTACACCGACGGGGGAAGCGTGGGCATCGGCAGGCTGGTGCTGTCCGCGATCAGCGTGGCGGCGCTCGGTGTCTCGGGGTTCCTGGGCGGCAAGCTCGCCTACCGGTACGGCGTCCGCGTCGCCGACGAGCACACCCAGGCCGAGGGGTACACCACCGGCGGCCGCCCGCGGAACGCGCGCCCCGCCGCCTGAGCGGCCCCGGCCCACCTTCCCCGCCCGGCGACCGGGTCCCGCCGGCCGCCCCTCACCCCCGTTCCCCCTGGAGTTCCTCATGGACATCGCCGCACTCATCGCCTGGGTGGTCACCGCTCTCGGCGGCTTCTACCTGCTCGGCACCTGGATCCGGCGTGGCGGCATCCAGCAGCAGCAGTCCGGCACCAGCCGCCTGCCCGCCCCGGTCCTCTTCGGCCACTTCGCCCTGGCCGCCGTCGGCCTGGTGGTGTGGATCGTCTACGTCGTGGCCGACAAGACCGCTCTCGCCTGGACGGCGTTCGGTCTGCTGCTGCCGGTCGCCCTGCTGGGATTCGTGATGCTGGCCCGCTGGATCCCCGTCCACCGCGGCCGTGTCGCGGCCGCCGCCGCCTCGGGCCCGGGTGCCGAGGCGGCCGTTCCGGCCGAACGGCACTTCCCCGTGGCGGTGGTGGTGGCACACGGCCTGCTCGCGGTGGTCACCCTCGTCCTGGTCCTGCTGACCGCCCTGGGTGTGGGGGGCAGCTGACATGACCGAACGCCCCGACCGTGCCACCGCCCGCATACCGGCGCGCGACGCGGAGGAGACCCGGCCGGCCCGGCCCGCCCTCCGGGTCGTCGACGAGCCCCGGGCGCTCGACCTGGCCGCGGCGGAAACCGCGGCCGGGCAGTTCCTGGCCGCCCTCGGCGTCTCCACCGCCTCCGAGAGCCTGCGCGGCACACCGGGCCGGATGGCGCGCGCCTACGCCGAGCTGTTCAGCCCGCGCGCCTTCGACCTGACCACCTTCCCCAACGACGAGCACTACGACGAACTCGTCCTGGCCCGCCGCATCCCCGTGCGGTCCGTCTGCGAGCACCATCTGCTGCCGTTCGTCGGTGTGGCGCACGTCGGTTACCTGCCCGGCGCGCGGATCCTCGGCCTGTCCAAGCTGGCCCGGGTCGTCGAGCACTTCGCCTGCCGTCCGCAGGTCCAGGAACGCCTGACCAAACAGGTCGCCGACTGGCTGGAGACCCAACTGGAGCCCAAGGGCGTCGGGGTGGTGATCGAGGCCGAACACTCCTGCATGACCCTGCGCGGCGTGCGCGCCGCCGGCAGCAGCACCATGACCTCCACCCTGCTCGGTCTGCTGCGCTCCGACGCCCGCTCCCGCGCCGAGTTCCTCGCCCTGACCGGCGCGGCCCCCTGACCCGGCGCGGCCGCCCTCAGGGTGTGCCGGGGGCGGGGCCCCGGACGCCCTCGGCGAGCAGCGCGTACGCGGTCGGTACGAACGGGTCGCGGGCGCGGAACCGGCGGGTGCAGACGGCCGCCAGGGCCGTGCCCGTGTCGGGCCGGAAGCCGAGGAAGGTCTGCTGGCCGAGGGTGGCCCCGGAGTGGAAGTACATCGGCCCGTGGCCGGTGGGGTGCCGGAACCAGGTGAGCGTGTGCTCGTGCCGGTGTCCGAGTCCGCGCCGCAGCACCGGCCGGCGCACCGCGTGCAGTGCCCCGGCGAGGGGGGAGCCGGGCGGGGGGTCGAGGTGGGCCTCCAGGAGGGTGAGCAGGTCGCCGGGGGTGGCCCGGACGGCTCCCGCGGCGCGGAAGCCGCCGGCGTCGAGCGCGGGCACGGGGGTGCCGTCGCCGCGGTGGCCGGTGGCGTCGGCGTCCGGTCCGGTGGCCGTGAGGGCGGTGCCGGTCAGGGCGAGCGGGCGCAGCACCTCCTCGGCGAGGAGGGTGTCCCAGGGGGTCTGGAGGGCGGCGGCGAGGGCGTGGCCGAGGACGGCGACGCCGAAGTTGGAGTAGCGCCAGCGGGTGCCGGGGCGGTGCCGGGGGCGGTGGCGCACGAAGGCGGCGACGACGCGTTCGGCGGAGTAGCGGGCGTAGGGGTTGGTGCGCCAGGCGGGCAGCGCGCGGGGGTAGAAGTCGGCGGGCAGCCGGGGCAGTCCGGCGGTGTGGGTGATCAGGTGGGTGAGGATGACGGGGTCCGGGCCGACGGGGCGGCGGGGGTCCAGGCAGCGGGCGGCGGGTTCGCCGCCGGACAGCCGGCCGGTCGCGGTGAGGTGGGCCAGGAGCAGCCCGGCGTAGACCTTGGAGGCGGAGCCGGTCTCGTACCGCAGGTGTTCGCGGGGTACGGGCGGCGGGGTGCGGGTGCCGCCGTGGTGGACCGTGCGGTGGCCGTGGTGGGAGAGGGCGAGGACGACGTCGGGGGCGTCGACGGCGGTCACGGCGGCGTCGAGACGGCGGCGCAGGGCCTCCTCGTCGTCCAAGGGCGCCGGGCGGTGGGGGCGGGCGGGGGCGCTCATGCCGTGGCACCCGCGAGCCGTGACAGCGACCGTGAGGTGGCGAGCACGGAGGCGAAGGCGGCGACCAGGGTGGGGTGGTAGACGATGTCGAAGACGTCCTCGGGGTCGCCCTCGGGCATGGTGCGCAGGGCGGGCATGGCGCCGTCGGGCTGCTGGGCGGCGGCGAAGCCCGCCCAGGCCCGTTCGTCGAGCGTGGGCCGGGGCAGACAGGCGTCGACGACGAGCAACTCGCCGAGCAGGTCCCAGCGTTGGAGGTCCAGCCAGTCGTCGAGCCAGACCGGGAGCCAGGTGGCGAGATAGTCGGCGAGGCGGGGCGGCAGCCCGTCGGGGCGCTCGCCCCAGTCGGTGAGGTGGAAGACGGTGTGCGTGACGTCGTAGGCGATGTGTCCCTCGACGGTCCACGGTTCGGGGGTACGGCCCAGCCAGGTGCGGCCGACGACCTCGGCCTCCGGCGGGCGCGGCGGGAGCCCGAACCGGCGCTGGAACGCGGAGAGTCCGAGCCGGCGGGTGGGTGTCATCGCGAACGCCTCGGTGCTCGTGAGCCCGTGGTGGAGGCGGGCCGCCGCCTCCACCTCCGGGTGGCGGTAGCCGAGTTCGCGGAAGGGGAGGTACACCTCGAAGGGGATGGGCGAGATCGGCTCGACGCGCCGGCCGCGCACCAGCATCCGGCCGCCGTCCAGGGTGTGGCGCCAGGCGTGGTCGAGGAGCTGGCGGGCGAGCTTGGCCTGGCGGGAGCCGGCCACGCCCTCGCGGAACAGCACGGCGCAGATCAGGGCGAGTTCGCCGACCGGCTTGAACCGCTCCAGGAAGCCGGTCTCGGGGTCGACGTCGGGTTCGAGCCGGAAGCCGTCACGGTGGGCGTGCAGCCACTCGATGGCGCGGACCCCGACGTCGTGCACGAGGCGGGTGCTGGTCATCGCGGCGTGCTCCTTGGGGTCGCGGGTACCGTCGGGGCGGGGGTGTTCTCGTCGTCGAGGCGGGCGACGGTGAGGGCGGCGGCGAAGGCGGCCATGAGGGTGGAGTGGTAGCAGCCACGGAAGCCCGACGGGGCGGGGGCGCCGGCGGTGCCCCCGGTCTCGGGCAGTGCCCCGTCGGCGTGCTGGGCGGCCGCGAGGCGTGTCCAGGCGTCGTGCAGCAGCGCGCGGTCGGGGGCCGTCGGCAGGCTCACCGCGACCGCCGTCAACTCGCAGGCGAGGTCCCACTGCCGGCCCTCGAGGCAGGTGTCGAGCCAGGGCGGGAGCCAGTGGCCGAGGTAGCCGGCGAGGTCGGGCGGTACGCCGTCGGGGGCGCGGCCCCAGTCGGTGAGGTGGAAGACGACGTGGGTGAGCGTGTATCCGGCGGCGCGCTCGAAGGTCCACGGCTCGGGCAGCGCGCCGAGCCAGGTGCGGCGCAGGGCGGGTGCGACGGGTCCGTGGCGCGTCAGGCCGCCGCGGCGCTCGGAGTTGAGGATCCCGAGCCGCCGGTTGGGGTCCTGTTCGGTGGCCCGCCAGCCGCGGGTGCCGGCGACGGTGGCGGCGGCGCGCTCGTACCCGGGCTCGCGCAGCCCGGCCGAGGCGAAGGCGGCGTAGACCTCCAGCGGGTAGGTGGCGAAGGGTTCGAGCCGCTGGAGGGCGGTGAACAGGCGGCCGTCGCCGGTCTGCCGCCAGGCGAAGCCGAGCAGGTCCGCGGCGGTGCGGTGGCGGGGGTCGGCCGGGTCGGTGCGGTCGCGGACGAGGCCGCAGACCTGGGCGAGTTCACCGAGGGGTTTCCAGCTGGTGTTGACGTCGCCGTCCGCGGAGAGGGCCCGCGCGTCGAGCGCGAACCCCTCCCGGTGGGCGGACACCCATGACAGTGCGGCGGCCCCGACGCGGCTGGCCGGGCTCTCCCGGACCACCGGCGGTGTCGTACGTGTCATGCCGCCGCCCCCGTGCGCAGCAGCCGGGCCGCCTCCAGGTGGAGCGTCACGCGCGGCTCCTCCCCGGCCATCTGGGCGACGAACCGCAGTCCGGGTTCCAGGCCCAGCGTGTCGGGGACCCCGTCGAGCAGGGTGAGCCACCGTCCGGCACCGGCCGCCTGCGGCCAGTCGCGGCGGCGCACCGCGCGGACGAAGCCGCGGGCCAGGTCCACCGGGCGGTCCCGGGCGACGCGGGCCACCGGGCAGTCGGCGCCGGGCACCGCGAGCGGGGCCAGGACGGCGAGCTGGTGGGTGAGGGTCTGCCAGGGGGCGGCCCGCAGGCCCTCGGTGCCGGGTTCGGGTGCGGGCTCCGGCAGTTGTGGCGGGCCGGGGTCGAATCGGTGCAGGGTGCGGGCCATCGCGCGGTGGCTCCACACGGAGGCGGGGGCGGCGCCGGGGGGCGGCGGGTAGGCCTTCAGGGCCTCGCGGTAGGTGACGAGGTCCTCAGGCGCGGGCGGCGTGCCGAGCAGCACGCTCGGCAGCAGCGCGTCGGCACCCAGGACCCGGACGGCGGCGAGGGCGGCCTCGCCCTGCCCGGTGCGCAGATACGGCCGCGCGGGGCCTCCGCTCCTCAGAGCGGAGACCACGGCGGTCGTGAGGTCGCGCACCGCGCCCCGCAAGGGCGTCGAGGTGGCGGATTCCTCCATCGGCTGCCTCCGTCAGCCCTTCTTCGGCCGCGGCGTCGGCGGCGAGAGCAGCAGGCTGGTCGACCCGCCGGACAGGGCGAGCGCCGCGCACTCACGGCTGTCCCGGTAGTACCCGTCGGCCTCGGCCGGTGCCAGTGCGGCCTCGACCTCCGTGCCGCGCACCTCGGTCGTGTCGTCGGTCAGATACTCGGTGGAAGCCATACCACCATCCCCTTGCGTGAGACAGAGATTCGGCGTTCGCCATTCGGTCATATCGGGTCGAACGCTGTCACTAGGGTTTCGTGAATCACCTCATTTACACATCAAAGCGACAAAAGCATCGGAGAGGCGACGTCCTCAGCGCGTGCCGGGTGCCGGTGCCGCCGCCGACACCGCCGCCGGTACCGGGGCGTACCCGAGCGGCCGGGTGGTGAACGTGCCGCGCCCCCGGGTACGGCTGCGCAGCGCCGTGGCGTAGCCGGACAGCTCGGCGAGCGGCACGGTGGCGGTCACCACGGCGGTGCCCGCTCCCCCGGTCGTCCCCGCGGTCACGGCCGACCGCGACACCCGGCCGCGCCGGGCGGCCAGGTCGCCCAGCACCCCGCCCGCGGCCTCCTCCGGCACGGTGACCGTGACCTCGGCGACCGGTTCGAGGAGCAGCATCGCCCCCGTGTCCCGCGCCCGCCGGAGCGCCTCGCGCAGCGCGAAACGGCCGGCCGTGCGGAAGGCCATCTCCGAGGAGTCCTTCGGGTGGGTCGCCCCGTCCGTCAGCGTCACGCGCACCCCGGCCACCGGGTGACCGCCGAGCGGGCCCTCGGCGAGGGCGTCCCGGCACCCGGCCTCCACCGCGCGCACGTACTCCTGCGGCACGCGCCCGCCGACGGCCGTCGAAGCGAACGCGAAGCCCGCCGGGCCGTCACCGGTCTCCGCCAGCGGGGCCACGTCCAGCACGACATGGGCGAACTGGCCCGCCCCGCCGTCCTGTTTGACGTGCCGGTACACCAGCCCCGGCACCGGCCGGGCGAGGGTCTCCCGGTACGCCACCCGCGGCCGGCCCACGGCCACCTCCAGGCCGTGGTCGCGGCGGACCTTCTCCACGGCGACCTCCAGATGCAGTTCCCCCATGCCGGACAGCAGGGTCTGCCCGGTCTCGGGGTCGCTCCGCAGGGCCAGGGAGGGGTCCTCCTCCGCCAGCCGGGCCAGGGCGGAGGCCAGCCGGCCGGTGTCGGTGCGCCGGCGGGCCTCCACGGCCACGGAGACGACGGGCTCGGTGGTGCCCGGCGGTTCCAGGAGCAGCGGGGCGTCGGGCGCGCAGAGGGTCGTGCCCGGGCGGACCGACTTCAGCCCGGTGACGGCGACGATGTCCCCGGCCACGGCACGGTCCAGCGGCGCGTGCCGGTCGGCGTGCACGCGCAGGATGCGCGCGATCCGCTCGGTGCGGCCGGTGGTGGCGTCCCACACGGTTCCTCCCTTCTCCATGGTTCCCGCGTACACGCGCAGGAAGGTCAGCCGGCCGGTGGTGCCGGCGCTCACCTTGAACACCAGGGCGGCGAACGGCGCTTCGGGGTCGGCGGGCCGCTCCCGCTCGGCCCCGTCGTGCGTGCCGCGCACCGGCGGCACGTCGGCCGGCGAGGGCAGGTAGGCGGTGACGGCGTCGAGCAGCGGTTCGATCCCGCGGTTGCGGTAGGCCGAGCCGCACAGCACCACCACGCCGTCCCCGCCGCGGGTCAGGTCGCGCAGGGCCGCGGTCAGGGTGGCCTCGCTCAGCCGGGAGAGGTCGCAGAACTCCTCCAGCGCGGCCGGGTGGAGCCCGGCGACCGTCTCCTCCAGGAGCCGGCGCCGCCGCTCCGCCTCGGCCCGCAGCTCCTCCGGCACGGGCCCCGTCGCGGCGCCGTCCCGGCCGTCCGCCCAGCGAAGCGCCCGCATCCGCACCAGGTCGACGACGCCGGTGAAGCCGTCCTCCGCGCCGATCGGCAACTGCACGACCAGCGGCGCCGGGTGCAGCCGCTCCCGGATGGAGGCCACCGCCCGGTCGAGGTCGGCGCCCGCCCGGTCGAGCTTGTTGACGAAGGCGAGGCGCGGGACGCCGTACCGGTCGGCCTGACGCCACACCGACTCGCTCTGCGGTTCGACACCGGCGACGGCGTCGAACACCGCGACGGCTCCGTCGAGCACCCGCAGGGAGCGGGTGACCTCGTCGGCGAAGTCGACGTGGCCGGGCGTGTCGATGAGGTTGATCCGGTGACCGTCCCAGGCGCAGCTGACGGCCGCGGCGAAGATGGTGATGCCGCGGTCGCGCTCCTGCGGGTCGAAGTCGGTGACGGTGGTGCCCTCGTGCACCTCGCCGCGCTTGTGCGTGGTGCCGGTGGCGTACAGGATCCGCTCGGTCAGCGTGGTCTTGCCGGCGTCGACGTGGGCGAGGATGCCGAGGTTGCGGACGGCGGCGAGGGGGCCGCGGGGATCGAGCGGGCGGGTGGTCTGACGGTTCGGGAGGCTTCGCACGGCCTGGCCCTTCGGGAACGATCCGGTCGGTTGACGGAGGGCGCGCGATTCCCGGGACGGCACGGCGGGGCACGGCACGGCGGGGCACGGCACGACACCGGCCGGGTGCACGGGGCCGGGTGTGCGGGTGCGGGGTGCGGGCGTGTTCAGACGTGCGTCACGGGTGTCCGGAGCCGGCCGCGCGGCGGGCACCGGAGCGGCGGGGACACGAGGATCACCTCGTACCGCGCCCGGGGAGCGAGAACAGCGGTGCGGTCACGCACGGCCGGCTCCCCTCGTTCGTCGACGCACCGCCGAGTGCGGTGCGATGTGGTGTGCCTGGAGTGTAGGGAGCGGGGCGGGGCAGGGGCACCGCATTTTTCCGCGGCGCGGGATGCGGGTGCGGATGCGGGGGCGGGGACGGGGGCGCGGGCCGGGAATCAGGGGGCCGCTGTCGTGTTGAACCCTGTGTGAGCAGCTCGGTTTTGGCAGGTATCAGGTTCTCCGTGCTCGACCGGTCGCGGATCCGGGAGGGGCACGACGCGGGTGAGGCGCTGCGGGACACGGTGGAGCTGGCGCGCGAGGCGGAGCGGCTCGGTTTCCACCGCTTCTGGGTCGCCGAGCACCACGGCGTGCCCGGGGTCGCGGGCTCCGCGCCGACCGTGCTGGCGGCGGCCGTCGCCGCGGCGACGGCGACGATCCGGGTCGGCACGGGAGGGGTGATGCTGCCCAACCACCGGCCGCTGGTGGTGGCCGAGCAGTGCGGGGTGCTGGAGTCGCTGTTCCCCGGGCGGATCGACATGGGTCTCGGCCGGTCGGTCGGCTTCACGGACGGGGTGCGGCGGGCGCTGGGCGTGGGCAGGGGGGACGCCGACGACTTCGCGGAGCAGCTGGCGGAGCTGCTCGGCTGGTTCCGCGGCACCTCCCCCACGGGGGTGCACGCGCGTCCCTCGGAGGGGCTGGCGGTGCCCCCGTTCGTCCTCGCCATGGGCGAGGGGGCGGAGATCGCGGCGCGGGCGGGGCTGCCGATGGTCGTCGGCGATCTGCGGGACCGGCAGCGGATGCTGCGCGGTGTCGAGCGGTACCGGGCGCTGTTCCGGCCCTCGGGGTGGGCCGAGCGGCCGTACGTGGTGATCTCGGGGACGGTGGCGGTGGCGGCCACGGCCGCCGAGGCGCGGCGGCTGCTGCTTCCGGAGGCGTGGGCGATGGCGTACGCCCGGACGCGGGGGACGTTTCCTCCGTTGCCGACGGTGGAGGCGGTGGAGGGGCGGGTCATGACGGGGAAGGAGCGGGAGCTGTACGAGGCGGGGTTGCGGGGGCATGTCGCCGGGACGGCGGAGGAGGTCGTGGAGGAGCTGGCGGGGGTGGTGAAGGAGACGGGCGCGGACGAGGTCCTGGTGACGACGAGCACGCACGGGCGTGCGGCGCTGACGGACTCCTACGCCCGGCTGGCGCGAGCGGTGGGTTTGTCCGCCCCCGCCGCCCCTACCCGTCCCGTCCCCGGGGGCTGCGCCCCCGGACCCCGCTAAAAGATTGCGCAGTTCCCCGCGCCCCTTTTAGGGGCGCGGGGAACTGCGCGAAACGGGGCGAAGCCCCGTGCGGGGGTCCAAGGGGCGGAGCCCCTTGAAGGGACGGGAAGGGTAGGGGCGGCGGGGGCGAGGAAACTCGCCGTCAGCCCAGCGCACGCTGTGCCGCCCCCGCCAGCGATCCCCGGTCGGAATCCGAACCCCCCGTCACCAGCCCCCGCACCCCCACCTCGGCCACCAACCCCCGCACCCCCACCACCCGCCACACCGAAGCCACCAACGTGTCGTCCCCGACGAACGCCGCCGCCGACGCCACCCCGCCCCCCACCGGCCCGTACCGAATCCGCACCGGCTGCACCGGCACCCCCGCGTCCAGCGCCGCCTGGAACACCGCCCGCCGGAACACCCCCCGCTCCCGCCCGCACCATGTGCTCCCCTCCGGGAAGGCGACCACCGCCGCCCCCTCCCGCAGCGCCCCCGCGACCGCCGCGACCGCCCCGGGCAGCGCCCGCAGCCGGTCCCGTTCGAGGAACAGCGTCCCCCCGCGCGCCGCGAGCGCACCCGCCACCGGCCACCGCCGTATCTCCGCCTTGGCGAGCATCCGCGCCGGGCGGAGCGCGGCGAGCAGCGGCACGTCGAGCCAGGACGTGTGGTGGGCGACGACCAGTACACCCCCGTCGGGCACGGGCCCGCCGGTGACGCGGACCCGCACCCCGGCCGCCCGTACGACGGCCCGGCACCAGCCCCGTACGACCGCCGCCGGCACCCACCGCCCGAGCGGAAGCAGGACGACACCGGCCGCGACCACGGCCACCACCGCCGCGAGCCGCAGCACGGCCCGCGGCAGCGGGACGGTCGCGTCCGGCGCCGCCCGCCCTACGCACGCCCCGGGGGTGCAGGGGGCCACGGGCAGCCAGCCGCCGGACATCAGGCGGCCGGTGCGGAGGCGGGGAGGAGGGAGAGGAAGTGCCGCAGATAGCGCGGGTCGACCCGGCGCATGGACAGCAGCACGTACAGATCGGCGACCCCGAAGTCGGGATCGTGTGCGGGCTCCCCGCACACCCAGGCCCCGAGCCGCAGATAGCCCCGCAGCAACGCGGGCAGCTCCCGCCGCCCCCCGGCCTCCGTCGTCCCGACCTCACCGGCCGCCGAGCCCGCCTTCGGTACCCACGGCAGCAGCGGCCGCACCCGGTACTCCTCCGGTGCCAGGTTCCTGGTCCGGACCCGGTTCCACGTCGCCGACGCGAGGGTGCCGCCGTCGGCGAGGGGGAGCGAGCAGCAGCCGGCCAGCCACTCGTGGCCGCGGTCGGTCATGTAGCGGGCGATGCCCGCCCAGATGAGGCCGATGACCGCGCCGTCGCGGTGGTCCGGGTGGACGCAGGAGCGGCCCACCTCGACCAGCCCGGGGCGGATCGCGTCGAGCGGGGCGAGGTCGAACTCGCCCTCGCCGTACAGCCGTCCGGCCACCGCCGCGCGCTCCGGCGGCAGCAGCCGGTAGGTGCCGACGACCTCGCCGGTGGTGGTCTCGCGGACGAGGAGGTGGTCGCAGTACGCGTCGAAGGGGTCGATGTCGTGCCCGGGCTGCGGGGTGCTGAGCAGGGCGCCCGTCTCGCCGGCGAAGACGTCGTACCGCAGCCGCTGGGCGGCGCGGACGTCGGCCTCGTCCCGGGCGAGGGTGACGAGGTAGCGGAGGGGGGTGGCGGGGTGCGGGGAGCGGGGAAGCGTGGTGACGCCGGTCATGGCTGTCTCCTGGTCGCGGGCCGGGTCGGCGGGGACGTGGGCGGGGCCGCGTGGCCGCGGTCCGCCGCTCCTGTTGTCCCGACGCCGGTTGGCGTCCACGTGACCTGAGCCGGGAGCGCGGGTGTGGGCTTGTTGAACGCCACGCGCCCCGCAGTACGAAAAGGCTCCCGGACGTACGAGGCAGGGCCCCGCATACGAGGCGGGGCCGGGGAGCACCACTCCCGGCCCCGCCCGTCCGCCACTCGGCGAACGTCCTCTCGGTGCGCTCCCGCCGCTACCGCTTCGCGGCCTTGCGGGTCGCCCGCAGCCACTCCTTGTTCATGCTGGTGATCGACATCAGCGGGATGCCCTTGGGGCACGCGGTCGCGCACTCGCCGGCCAGGGTGCAGCCGCCGAAGCCCTCGTCGTCCATCCGCGCCACCATGTCCAGCACCCGGGTCTCCCGCTCGGGGGCGCCCTGCGGCAGCACGTTCAGGTGGTTGATCTTCGCGGAGGTGAACAGCATGGCCGCGCCGTTGGGGCAGGCGGCCACGCACGCGCCGCAGCCGATGCACTCGGCGTGCTCGAAGGCGAAGTCGGCGTCGGCCTTGGGCACCGGCGTGGCATGGGCCTCGGGGGCGGCTCCGGTGGGCGCGGTGACGTAGCCGCCGGCCTGGATGATCCGGTCGAAGGCGGACCGGTCGACGACGAGGTCCTTCACGACCGGGAACGCGGCGGCCCGCCACGGCTCGATGTCGATGGTGTCGCCGTCCCGGAACGCCCGCATGTGGAGCTGGCAGGTGGTGGTGCGCTCGGGACCGTGTGCGTCGCCGTTGATGACGAGCGAGCAGGCGCCGCAGATGCCCTCGCGGCAGTCGTGGTCGAAGGCGACGGGGTCCTCGCCCTTGAGGATGAGTTCCTCGTTGAGGGTGTCGAGCATCTCCAGGAAGGACATGTCGGAGGAGATGCCGTCCACCTCGTACGTGGACATGGCGCCGTCGGCGTCGGCGTTCTTCTGCCGCCAGACGCGCAGGGTGAGCCTCATGCGTAGCTCCGCTGGGTGGGGTGGACGTACTCGAAGACGAGGTCTTCCTTGTGCAGGGCGGGTGCCTCGCCGGTGCCGGTGAACTCCCAGGCGGCGGCGTACCCGAACTCCTCGTCCCGGCGGGCGGCCTCGCCGTCGGGGGTCTGGGACTCCTCGCGGAAGTGGCCGCCGCAGGACTCGGCGCGGTGCAGCGCGTCGAGGCACATCAGCTCGGCGAGCTCCAGGTAGTCGACGATGCGGTTGGCCTTCTCCAGCGACTGGTTGAACTCCTCGCCGGTGCCGGGGACCTTGATCCGCCGCCAGAACTCGTCGCGGAGGGCGGGGATCCGGTCGAGCGCCTTGCGCAGGCCCTCGTCGGTGCGGGCCATGCCGCAGAACTCCCACAGGAGTTCGCCGAGTTCGCGGTGGAAGGAGTCGGGGGTGCGGTCGCCGTCGACGGCGAGGAGCAGATGGAGCCGGTCCTCGGTCTCGGCGAGCACCTCCTGCACCACGGGGTGGTCCTCGGTGACCGGCTCCGCGTGCGGGTTGCGGGCGAGGTAGTCGTTGATGGTGGCGGGGAGCACGAAGTAGCCGTCGGCCAGGCCCTGCATCAGTGCGGAGGCGCCGAGCCGGTTGGCGCCGTGGTCGGAGAAGTTGGCCTCGCCGACCGCGAACAGGCCCGGGATCGTGGTCTGGAGGTCGTAGTCGACCCACAGCCCGCCCATCGTGTAGTGCACGGCGGGGTAGATCCGCATGGGCACCTGGTACGGATCCTCGTCGGTGATCCGCTGGTACATGTCGAAGAGGTTGCCGTACTTGGCCTCGACGGCCCCCCGGCCCATGCGCTTGATCGCGTCCGCGAAGTCCAGGTAGACGCCCTGGCCCCCGGGGCCCACTCCCCTGCCCTCGTCGCACACGTTCTTCGCGGCGCGGGAGGCGATGTCACGGGGGACGAGGTTGCCGAAGGAGGGGTAGATCCGCTCCAGGTAGTAGTCGCGCTCGGCCTCGGGGATCTCGTTCGGCGGGCGGGTGTCGCCCTTGGCCTTCGGCACCCAGATACGGCCGTCGTTGCGCAGCGACTCGCTCATCAGGGTCAGCTTGGACTGGTGGTCGCCGGTGCGCGGGATGCAGGTGGGGTGGATCTGGGTGAAGCAGGGGTTGGCGAAGTACGCGCCCCGCCGGTGCGCCCGCCAGATCGCGGTCGCGTTGGAGTTCATCGCGTTGGTGGAGAGGTAGAAGACGTTGCCGTAGCCGCCGGAGGCGAGGACGACGGCGTCCGCGAAGTAGGTGGAGATCGCGCCGGTGATCAGATCGCGGGCGACGATCCCGCGCGCCTTGCCGTCGATCACGATGAGGTCGAGCATCTCGGTGCGCGGGTGCATCTCGATGTTCCCGGCCGCGATCTGCCTGCTGAGCGCCTGGTAGGCGCCGAGGAGGAGCTGCTGGCCCGTCTGGCCGCGGGCGTAGAACGTACGGGAGACCTGGACGCCGCCGAAGGAGCGGGTGTCGAGCAGACCGCCGTACTCACGGGCGAACGGCACGCCCTGGGCGACGCACTGGTCGATGATCTCGACGGAGATCTGCGCGAGGCGGTGGACGTTGGACTCGCGGGAGCGGAAGTCGCCGCCCTTGACGGTGTCGTAGAACAGCCGGTGGATGGAGTCGCCGTCGTTGCGGTAGTTCTTGGCGGCGTTGATACCGCCCTGCGCGGCGATGGAGTGGGCGCGGCGCGGGGAGTCCTGATAGCAGAACTGGACGACGTGGTAGCCCTGTTCGGCGAGCGTGGCCCCGGCCGAGCCGCCGGCCAGTCCGGTGCCGACGACGATGACGGTCTTGCCGCGCCGGTTGGCGGGGTTGACCAGCTTGGCCTGGAAACGGCGGGTGTCCCAGCGCTCGTTGATCGGTCCCGCGGGCGCCTTGGTGTCGGCGACGGGCTCACCTGTGGTGTAGTCGAGGTAGCCGGTGCGGCCGGTGTCGGGGGTCGGGGAATGCGACGGGTTCACGGTCAGCTCACCACTCCGGTCATGACGCCCACGGGGACGGCGAGGAAGCCGGCCGTGAGCAGCAGCGCGAGGACGTTGGCGACGGTCTTGAGGGCGCGGTCGCGGGTGCGGCTGCCGGCGCCCAGGGTCTGTGCGGCGCTCCAGAAGCCGTGCCGGATGTGCAGGCCGAGCGCGAGCATCGCGACGATGTAGATGACGTTGCCGTACCAGGTGGAGAAGGTGTCCACCACGTTCTGGTACGGGTGTCCCTCCTGGAAGCCGCCGGAGTGCACGGTGCCGGTGGTCAGGTCCAGGAGGTGCCAGACGATGAACAGGCCGAGGATGATCCCGCCCCACCTCATGGTGCGGGTGGCGTAGCTCGAACGGGCCTTCTTGTGCACGTACTTGCTGGGCCGCGCCTTCAGGTCGCGGCGGCTGAGCTGGTACGCGGAGACGGCGTGCGCGACGATGGCGACGACGAGGACGACGCGGATGACCCACAGCGTCCACTCGTAGTGCATGAACGGCTCGCCGACGGTGCGCAGCCAGTGGGCGTAGTGGTTGAACTCGGCCGCCCCGAAGTAGATCTTCAGATTTCCGATCATGTGGACGACCAGGTACAGCAGCATGATCAGCCCGCTGACGGCCATGACCGTCTTCTTGCCGACGGAGCTGTCCCACACCGTGCGCGTCATGGACGGTCGTCGGTCCGTCCGCGTTGCCAGAGCCATGAACATGACGCTAGGGCCGAAGGGCCCCATCGGTCCAAGACATGGAACGGCTGGATTCGATAGGCGGCGCCTATTCCGGTCGTATGCTGGCGGGGTGCAGTTCCAGCAGCTCCAGTACTTCGTGGCCGTCGCCGAGACCCGGCACTTCACCCGGGCCGCCGATCTCGTGCACGTGGCCCAGCCCTCGCTGTCGCAGCAGATCAAGTCGCTGGAGCGGGAGCTGGGCGCGGATCTTTTCCTCCGGGCGCGGGGCAACATCACGCTCACCGACGCCGGCGAGGCGCTGCTGCCGCTGGCCCGGCGCATCCTCGCCGACGCGGAGACCGCGCGGCACGAGGTGCAGGAGCTGGTGCAGCTGCGGGCCGGGCGGGTGCGGCTCGGGGCGACGCCGAGTGTGTGCACGGGGTTGCTGCCGGACGTACTGCGCGCCTTCCACGACCGCTATCCGGGGATCCGGCTGCTGATCGAGGAGGGGGGCTCGCACGATCTCGTACGGGAGCTGGCGCGTGGGGCGCTGGATCTGGCGCTGGTGGTGCTGCCGTTGCCGTCGCCGTCCCCGGCGTTGACGACGGTGGAGCTGTTGCGGGAGGACCTGGTGGTCGTCTCCTCGCCGGATGCGCCCCGGCCGGGCGGGGGGCAGGGGCGGGGGCGGGCGGTGCGGGTGGCGGAGCTGGCGGGTGAGCGGCTGGTGATGTTCCGGCACGGGTACGACCTGCGGGAGCTGACGGTGGCGGCGTGCCGGGCGGAGGGGTTCGAGCCGGACTTCGCGGTGGAGGGGGGTGAGATGGATGCGGTGCTGGGGTTTGTGCGGGCGGGGTTGGGGGTGGCTGTGGTGCCGCGGATGGTTGCCGCGCGGTCGGGGCGTGGGCTTCGGGTGACACCCCTGGCTTCGCCGGGGCTGTACCGGACCATCGCGCTGGCGCACCGGAGTGATGTGGCTCCGCCGCGGGCCGCTCGGGAGTTGCAGCGGATGTTGTTGGAGAGGTGAGGGTGGGTGCGTGGGGGGGGTGGGTGCGGTGGGGGTTTTCGCCCCCGCCGCCCCTACCCTTCCCGTCCCTTCAAGGGGCTCCGCCCCTTGGACCCCGGGGGTGCGTTTTCGGGTGCGGGTGGGTGGGGGCTGGTCGCGCAGTTCCCCGCGCCCCTTGCGGGGCACGGTGAGTGCCCGCGCCCCCCGCGGCGGAGCCGCGCAGACGACGCAGCCCCGCATCCACACTCCTCCCTACTCCGCCTGTGCCACCGCCACCGTTGGGGGTGTGCGGGCTGCTCGTAGGGCTGGGAGTATGCCGGCCGTGGCCGTAATGAGAACCAGTGCGGCGAAGACCGTTGTCAGTTGGCCCACGGGGAGGGTGTACGGGGCGCTCGTCTGGACGGTGCGGACCACCAGCCAGGAGTACGGGAGGCCGAGGGCCAGGCCGAGGGTGCCGCCGAGGGCGCCGTAGAGGGCGCATTCCGCCGTGACCATGCGGTGCACGGAGGCGGCGCCGAGGCCCAGGGCGCGGAGCAGGCCGAACTCCCGGGTGCGTTCGACGACGGTGAGGCTTGCCGTGGTGGCCACTCCGGCGACCGCCACGAGGACGGTGAGGCCGAGGACCAGGACGACCGTCGTGGCCATGGTCTCCAGGTCGTCCGAACCGCTGTCCTGTCCGGACGCGCTCTCCGCGAGGACGCGGCCGTCGCCACGCTGAGGGCCGGTCAGCGTGGCGGTGATGGCCCGCTGCGCCGTGGCCCGGCCCTCGGGGCCGTCCTGCGCGGCGTTGGCGAGGACCCTGGTGGGGGCCTCGGCCACGCCCAGGCGGGTCAGATCGCCGGCCGGGACGAAGAAGTTGCCGCCGTAGGGGCCCTCGCCCGGCAGGGTCGCCGCCACGGTGAAGTGGACGGGCTTGCCGTTGAACGTGAGGGTCACGCGGTCGCCCGTCGACACCCCGAGCGTGTGGGCGTGGTCGGCGTCGACGACGACGTGGCCGGGGGCCAGGTGGGCGAGGGAGCCGGTGCGGGCGGTGAGGCTCACACCGGACCGTACGGTGGCGAGGTCGAGGTCGGAGAGGGTGGCGGTGCGGCTGCCCTCGACGGCCTCGGCCGTGCGGAAGCCGGTCACGTCGGCCAGTTCGCGGTGGGACGCCAGATCGGCGGCGAGCGAGCCGTCGAGCGGCTTGTCGTCGCGGGAGGTCAGGGAGAAGTCGGCGGGTGCCGCCACCGCCTGCCGGTAGCGGTCGTAGGCCTGAAGGGAGGACAGGCAGGTCAGGGTCGAGCCGATCAGGCAGGCGCCGAGGGCCACGACGACCGAGACGGAGGCCGCCCGGCCGGGGGCGCCGCCGACCCCGGCGACCGCGAGCCGCCCGGCCGCCCCGAGGCGGCGCAGCGGTACGGCGACGGCCGACAGGAGGGGCCGGACGAGACGGGGGCCCAGGACGATCAGGGCGAGGAAGGCGAGACCGCCGGAGACGACCACGAGGGTCAGCCCCTCGAAGCGGTCGTACTCGCCCTCGCCCGGCTGGGGCAGGTCGCCGTAGCTCTGCCGAGCGAGCAGTGCGGCGCCCGCCGCGCACACCAGGCCGAGGGCCGCCCGGCCGAGTCCGCCGGTGCCGCCGTCATCGGAGGCCGCGCTGCGCAGTGCCTGCAGCGGGGAGACCCGCGAGGCGGACAGGGAGGGCGCCATGACCGCGAGGACCGCGAGGAGGCCGGTGCCGAGGACGGTGAGGGCGGCCTCGGTGAGGGGGAAGTGGGCGGGCGCGGACAGGTCGCGTCCGAACGCTCCGGCGACCGCGGGGGCGAGCCGTCCGCAACCCCAGGCGGCCAACGTGCCGGCCGCACCGGCCAGCAGGCCGACCACCGCGCCCTCGACGACGAGCGCCGCCGCCAGCCGGCGCGGGGTCGCCCCGATGGTGCGCAGCAGCGCCAGTTGCCGTACCCGGCGGGCGAAGACGATGCGGAAGGTGGAGGTGGCGACGAGGACGGCCGCGCCGACGGCGACGACGAGGAAGACGGTGACCAGGTCCAGGAGGTCGCTCGCCGCCGTCACGGCCTCGTGGGCCTCCTCGTCCCGCACGTCGTCCCCGGAGCGCACCTCGGCTCCGGGCACCGCCCGGCGGATCCGTTCGGTGAGGTCGGCCGGGGCGGTTGCGGTGTCGGTGCGGACGTCGACGCGGGCGTAGCCGGTCGCGCCGAGCAGACGGGCGAGTTCGGGGCCGGGGGCGTATCCCGTGGGGTGCTCGTCGTTGGTCGCGGTGCTGCGGACGATGCCGGTGACCCGGACCTTCACCTGCCGGGTGCGGTCGCTGTCCTTCGGGTCGGGCCGCACCAGGGTGAGGGTGGAGCCCGGTGCGAGACCGTATTCGCGGGCGGCCCGGGTGTTGACGGCGAGGCGGCGCGGGCCGGAGGGGTACGTGCCCTTGGTGAGCCGTACCTCCGCCAGGTCACCGCGACCGGGGTCCGCGGACAGGTTGAGGTAGCGCTCGACGGCGCTGCCGCCCAGCGGGGAGCCGTCGTCGATCCGGCCGACCGCCTCGGCGACCCCGGGGATCTTCCCGAGCGCGGCGAGGCCGGCGTCGTCGAGGTCCTTCTCGCCGTCGGAGGTGACCACCAGCGACACCGCGTCGGGTGTGCCGTGGAACCGGGCGATCACGGTGGCGCTGAGGATCTGCTGGGCCATGACGGCGCCGAAGACGACGAAGGCCGCGATCAGCAGCGACGCCGCGGTCGCCGTGGACCGGCCGGGCCGCCGGAGGAGCTCGGCCACCTGGGAGCCGAGGACGCCGGCGCGCCACGGCCTGTCCGGCGTGCGCGGGCCGGGGGGAGTGCTCGGCGTGGCCGGCCCGTCGGGGGTGCGCGGTGTGCTCATCGGTGCCTCGCCGTGACGTCGCGGAGGAGAACGGTGTTCCGGTCGGCTGCGGCGGGGCGCTCGTCCTTGACGACGCGGCCGTCCGCGAGGGTCACTACCCGGTCCGCGTACTCGGCGGCCCGCGGGTCGTGGGTGACCATCACGACCGTCTGGCCGAGGTCGTCGACGGACTGGCGCAGGATGCTGAGGACCTCGGTGCCGGACCGGGAGTCGAGGTTGCCGGTGGGTTCGTCGGCGAAGACCACGGCCGGCCGGGCCACCAGCGCCCGGGCGACGGCCACCCGCTGCTGCTGGCCGCCGGAGAGTTCGGAGGGGCGGTGCCCGATGCGGTGGGCGATGCCGAGGACGCCGCAGAGGTGGTCGACGAGTGCGCGGTCCGGCCGTCCGCCCGCCATCGTGACGGGCAGCACGATGTTCTCGTACGCGGTCAGCTGGGGCAGCAGGTTGAACGACTGGAAGACGAACCCGATCCGCTCCCGGCGCACCCGGGTCAGCGCCCGGTCGGAGAGGCCGGTGAGCTCCGTGCCGTCCAGGACGATGCTCCCGGAGGTGACCGTGTCGAGCCCGGCGACGCAGTGCATCAGCGTCGACTTGCCCGACCCGGAGGGGCCGACGACGGCGGTGAACCGGGCGCGTTCGATGCCGACGGACACCCCGTCCAGGGCCCGCACGGGGAGGGTGCCCTGCTGGTAGGTCTTGACCAGGGCGGTGGCGGTGATGACGTCGCCCGGCGCGTGGTCGGGCGCGGGGGTGTGCACACTCATGGCGGCGGTTCTCGCGTTCCGGTGGTCAGGCGCCGAGCGGGGGCATGGTGATCGTGACGCCGGCGTCCGAGCAGTGGCCCCGCGCCTTGCTCTGGAGGTCCTTCACGTCCTGCTTGGTCGGCACCTCGGCGGACCGGCCCGCGTTCTGCTTGGCGGTCTCCACCGCCCAGCCCTCGTAGTGGGAGATGGTGGCGCCGAGGTAGCCGTCCTTCATCTCCTTGCGGCGCTTGTCGCCGGTCCTCTTCGCCCACTGTTCCGCGTCCGGCACGGATCCGGTGGAGATCTGCTGGGCGCCGTTGACGATGTCCTGCGCCAGCTCGCAGTCGGCGGCCGAGGCCTGGCTGGGCTTCTTGTACTCGTGGTACGCGTAGGCGGCCCCGCCGGCCAGGGCCAGAGTGAGGACGGCCGCCGCCGCGCCGATGACGGCGCGGTTCCGCTTGCGGGCCGGGGTGGTGGCGGGCGTGTCGATGAGGGTGGGCGCGTTGTGCATCGGAATCTCCAGTGGCTTCCCGTGTCCTGTCCGCCGCGTTCGGCGACAGTGAGAAGTCTGGTTTCCGGCGCCCTCCCGGACATCGGTCAGGAATGCGAGATCGGAGGCGGCCCTTCTGCCCCGTGGAGCGGGGCGGGTTCTGCACCCCCAGGGGCAGAACGGGGCGGGGCTTCTACACCCCCAGGGGGAGGCCCCGGTGGGAGACCTCTCGGGCGGTACCGGTCCTCACGCGGACGGGCGGACCAGCCCCGACTCGTAGGCGAACGCCACCGCCTGGGCGCGGTCGCGCAAGTGCAGCTTGGCCATGAGGTTGCCCAGGTGCGTCTTGACGGTGGCCTCCGCGACGTACAGCTCCGCGGCGACCTCGGCGTTGGACAGTCCCCGGGCGACCTGGCAGAGCACGTCCCGCTCGCGCGCGGTGAGGACGTCGAGCCGCTCGGACTGTCCGCCCGCCGGGGCCAGCCGGTCGGCGACCTGGTCGAGGAGGAGCCGGGTGATGCGCGGTGCCACCACCGACTCCCCCGCGGCCACGACGCGGATCGCGGCCACGACGTCGGCGGCGGGCGCGTTCTTCAGCAGGAAGCCGCCGGCCCCGGCCCGCAGCGCGGCGAAGGCGTCCTCGTCGTTGTCGAAGGTGGTCAGGACGAGGACGCCGGGCGGGTCCTCACGCCGCATCAGTTCCTCGGTGGCCTGGATGCCGTCCATGACGGGCATGCGGATGTCCATGATGACGACGTCCGCCCGCACCCGGCTGAGCAGGTCGAGGGCCTCCGCCCCGTTCTCCGCCTCGCCGACGACCTCGATGTCGTCCGCGGCGGCCAGCACCATGGCGAACCCGGCGCGGATCAGCGGCTGGTCGTCCACCACGGCCACCCGGATCGGCCGGTCGGGCCCGACCGGCCTCTCTGCCTGCGTCATGACTTCGTCCTCGTAGGAATACAGGCACGTACGTGCCATCCACTGCCCAGCCGGGGTCCGGCCTCGAAGGTGCCGCCGGTGAGCTCCACCCGTTCCCGCATGCCCATCAGTCCGTTGCCGCCGGAGTGCGGGTCGACCCCGCCGCCAGCGAGCGTGCCGGCCCCGTCGTCGACCACGCTGATCAGCAGTGCGCCCTCCTCCTCGCGGAGGCGGATGTCGACCTCGGCCCCCGCCCCGGCGTGCCGGAGCACGTTCGTCAGGCACTCCTGGACGATGCGGAAGGCGGTCATCTCCTCGGCCGGCGACAGCTGTCCGGCGCCGACCTCGACCGACACGTCCACATGCAGTCCGGCGACCCGCGCGCGTTCCGCGACGACCTTGATCTCGTCGAGCGTGACCAGGCGCCGTTCCGTCCCCTCGGCGGCCCGGCCCTGCTCGCCCTCGCGCAGCACCCGGACGATCCGGTGCATGTCGTCGATGGCGTCCCGGCCGGTGGCGGCGATCGTCTTCAGCGCGGACTCGGCCATGTCGGGCGACTTGCGCAGCACCGCCCCGGCGCCGTCGGCCTGGAGGATCATCACGGCGAGGCTGTGCGCGACCACGTCGTGCAGTTCGCGGGCGATCCCGGCGCGCTCCTCGGCCGCGGCCAGCCGCATGCGCTGTTCCTGCTCGCGCTCGGCGTGCCAGGCGCGGGCCGCCTGGCTCTCGGCGTACAGACGCCGGGTGCGCAGGGAGAAGGCGGTCAGCCAGACCGTCAGTGTCAGCCCCCAGAAGTACAGCAGGTCCTCGGGGACCAGGAACGGTTCGAGTGCGGTGCCCGGCAGTCCCACCGTCCCGGCGCCGGTGACCAGCAGCACCGCACCGCCCGCGACGTAGGGCATCCGGGGGTCACGGGAGTGGTGGACGACCGACATCATGGCGAACAGCACGGCGGCGTCGTACGCGGCGGGCGCCGACGCCAGCGGGGTGTCCGGCGCGCCCTCCAGGACGAACTGAACCGTGGCCAGCGCAAGAACGGCCGCCAGCACCGTGACGGGGAACCGCCTGCGGACGAACATGGACAGCGCCATGAGGAAGCCCAGCGGCAGGTCGAGGTCCTGGTCGTACCGGTCCGCCGCGACGAGGACCACCAGTGCGAGCCCGACATCGCAGGCCAGCCCCACGAGGCGCCGGTACCGGCCGGTCAGCTGGATCCAGCCGGACGGCGCCGGAGCCGACTCCGGCGCCGAAGCCGTCCCTTGCTCGCTCAACCCTCGCACCTATCCCGTCGCGTCCACCAGCGCCAGCTCGTGGAGACGCTCGGGCGGGCCCGGGCGTGCGTAGTACCAGCCCTGCGCCGTGTCGCAGCCCAGCACCCGCAGCTGCTCGGCCTGCGCCCCCGTCTCCACACCCTCCACCGTCACGGTCAGGTCGAGGCTGTGCGCGAGAGTGACGATACCCTCGACGATCTTCAGGTCGACGGGGTCCGCCGGGTACTGCTGCATGCCCTGGGTGAACGAACGGTCCAGCTTGAGTATGGAGACCGGCAGACGGCGCAGGTTGGCGAGGTTGGAGTAGCCGGTGCCGAAGTCGTCGAGGGCGATGTCCACGCCCATCTCCGCGAGCCGGCGCAACGGCTTGAGCAGGTCGTCGTCGGCGCCGATCAGCGCGGACTCGGTCACCTCCAGGCACAGCGCGGCCGGTTCGACGCCGGTGCGCTCCAGGATCTCGACGGTGTCGGAGACGAGCCCGGGGTGGGTGAGCTGGCAGGGGGACAGATTGACGTTGACGCGCAGCGGGCAGTCGTCGCCGTGCTGCCGCTGCCAGTCGCGGGCCTGCCGCACCGACTCCTCCAGCACCCAGCGGCCCAGCGGCACGATCAGTCCGGTGTGCTCGGCGAGCGGGATGAAGCGGTCCGGGCCGAGCACGCCGTGCTGCGGGTGCAGCCAGCGCACCAGCGCCTCCGCGCCGTGCACCTGGCCGTCGTCGAGCCGGACCAGCGGCTGGTACTCGATGAAGAACTCGCCCCGGTCGAGGGCGGCGGGCAGCGCCGTGGTGAGGCCGTGCCGGGTGATGGCGCGGGCGTCGGCCTCCGGGTCGGCGAGCTCGTAGCGGTTGCCGCCTGCGGACTTGGCCCGGTACATCGTGATGTCGGCGCTGCGCAGTACCTCCGCCGGGCCGCGTTCGCCCGCCGGTCCCTCGACGACACCGATGCTGCCGCGCACCAGCAGCTCCCGGCCGTCGATGCGGACGGGTCCGGACAGCGCGTTCATGATGCGGTCGGCGAGGTCGTCGACGCCGCGCTGGGTGTCGGGGCCGGTGGTCAGCGCCACGAACTCGTCGCCGCCGAGGCGTGCGACCATCTCGCCGGGCGCGGTGGCGCAGCCCTGGAGCCGGTCGGCGACCTCGACGAGGAGCCGGTCCCCGGCGGCGTGCCCGAGGCTGTCGTTGATGGTCTTGAAGCCGTCCAGGTCCAGGTAGCAGAGCCCGAACCGCTGGCCCTCGCCGGCGGAGAGCGCCTTCTCAAGCCGCTCGAAGAACAGGGTGCGGTTGGGCAGTCCGGTGAGCGCGTCGTGCGTGGCCTCGTAGCGCAGCCGCAGGTTGAGCAGCCGGCGCTCGGTGGTGTCCTCCATCAGCGCGAGCTGGTACTGGGGCGCGCCGTCGGGGTCCCGCAGCAGGGACACCGTCAGATTG